>NZ_CBCPLW010000001.1:0-480007 GCF_965119515.1 Aeromonas sp. Marseille-Q7275 | reverse complement strand
CACAGGGCCACCCTATGCCTCGGCTGCCAGGCGCCCAGTGCCACCAAGGGCTTGGGTCGATGGCGTGCTCCCGGCACCTCCCCCAGCCCTCGGCACCCCGAGCGAAGAGCGGCCGAATTTGCCCCCCTGGCCGCCAGACAGTAGAGTGGAACCGACTCGGGCCCCATGGCCCCCTCTGGCCCGGCGCCGCGACATGCGGCCGAGACCATCACCCGACATCAGGAACCGCCTCATGCTTCATGTCTTTGGCCACAAGAATCCCGACAGCGACAGCATCTGCACCGCGCTGGTCACCGCCGACTGGCTCAACCGTCAGGGTCGACCCGCCCAGGCCTATGCCTTGGGTGAACCCATTGCCGAGACCCGCTTCATCCTGGAGACGGCGGGCGTGGCGGCCCCCCCGGTTCTGACGGGCAGCGTCGCCAACAAGCCGGTCTTTCTGGTGGATTTCAGCGAACTGGAGCAGGGGCCGGAGGGGCTGGCCGAGGCCGATGTGCAGGGCCTCATCGATCACCACCGCATCGGCACCCTCATCACCCGTGGCCCCCTCGACGCCTGGATCAGGGCGGTCGGGTGCAGCGCTACAGTGCTGCTGGCGCTGATGGGCCATGACAATCTGTCCCGCGCCCAGGCCAGGCTGTTGCTGGGGGCCATCATCAGCGACACCTTCAACTTCACCTCCCCCACCACCACTGCAGAGGACAGGCTCGCGGTCGACCGGCTGCTGCCCATCGCCGATCTGGCCCTGGCCCCCTTTGCCCAGAGCCTGCTGGAGCGGCGCACCCAGTTGGGCGATACCCCCCTGTGCGAGCTGCTCGTTGCCGACGAGAAGGCCTATCAGATAGCGGGCCATTCCCTCATGGTCAGCCAGATCTGCGTGATGGACCCAAGCCAGATCCACAGCCGGATGGAGGAGCTGCATCACGCCATGGTGCAGAGGCTGACACTGGACTCGCTGGATGGCTATGTCTTGATGCTGACCGATCTGGCCAAGGGGAGCAGTGAGCTCCACTTTGCCAGCAGGGGCATACTGCCAGCCGAGCCGGTTCACCTGGCGGGGGCCCTCAGCCGCAAGAAAGAGGGGCTTCCCTGGTTGACCCGACAGCTGTCATAAGCCCCCAGCCAGCCCCTGTCCCAGTGGCGGCCCGCCGATCGCCACTGGGATTTCTCCCCTTCGACATCGGCTCCCTGCACCTTGGATCGAAGCCGGGCGAGCAGCATGATCACCAGGCACAGCCAAGACAAACCCCACGGCTGTGCTACCCATGGACCATTTACCCCTCTCATTCCTCCATCAAGGGGGCCATGGGCGGCATGTCTTCATTCTCCGTTCAACTGCGTCTGTTATGCTGATGTAAACAAAGGTGATCTTGCGCGCCATCACCGACAAAGGATGACGTCTGGCGCCCACAGACAGACAAGTGAGAACCATGCAATACAGGGCGGGATCACTGTGGTAGGGGACAGCTCCTTTGTCCCCGGTGACCCGCGCCATGCCAAGGAGAACTGCTGATGACCCACACCAACATAGTGCTGTTGCTGGAAGGCAAGGATTACGAGCAGGAGACGCTGGCCAAGGCGAGCCGCCTGGCGCAGGGGCTGGGGTGCGATCTGACCCTGCTGCACCTGACGCACAGCAGCAAGGTGCGCCGCAATAGCCTGTCGCTGTCCGAGGAAGAGCGCAGTGCCCAGGGCACATTGGATGCCAAGGCCATCATCAGCGAACTCATCACCCTGCTGCCTCATCCGGTGGATTACCACTGCCTGGTGGTCGATGACGTGGTCAGGGATCTGGGCCAGTGGCTGAGCACCCACCCGGCCTCGCTCCTGCTGGTCGGCAGCCGCCACCACTGGATGGAGGGATCCTTGGCCCGCCTGCTCATCTACAAGCTGCCCGTCGATATCCAGATCTGCCACGAGCCCTATGCCGAGCAGCTCAAGGCAGTCGGCTGAGTACCCGGGAGCCCGCTCAACGAGCGGGCTCCCTGCATTTATCCCCTCGGTAGACCTCCCAGGCCCCTTGCACTGCCCCCAGCGGGTATCATGCCGGTCTCGCCTCCCCTTCTCCGGCGGTCACCCTGCCCCTTAATTGACAACTTCATCTACATGATTTCTTACACATTGCTCGCTTCTTTTTAAGTGCCATTTGCTGCAGGATATCGCCCTTGCACGCCTTCGCTCGTTTCGTTCAGGTGATAAATGAAGACTCTTCCAAAACCGGGCAAATATGCCCTGCTTGCCCTGGCACTGCTGGCCCTCGTGGTCTGGCTGGCCTGGCCCGCCAAGACCCCGGACCCCGTGCTGACCGCCACCGTGACCCGTCAGGATGTGGAGCAGACGGTGCTGGCCAGCGGCGTACTGCAGGCCATAGAGCAGGTGGATGTGGGGGCCCAGGTCTCGGGTCAGGTCACCTATCTGGCGGTGGAAGCCGGGCAACAGGTCAAGCAGGGGGACCTGCTGGCAGAGATAGATCCCCTGATAGCCCAGAACAACCTCAAGACCGCCGAGGCCGAGCTGGCCAGCCGCCGTGCCCAGCTCAAGATCAAGCAGGCGCAACTCAAGCAGAACGAGCTGGCCTGGCGCCGCCAGCAGCAGATGTTCAAGCAGGAGGCGAGCTCCCGGGCCGATCTGGAGAGCGCAGAGGCGCAGCTGGCCGTCACCCGGGCCGAGCTGCAGAGCGCCCAGGCGGATATCGACAACGCCCTGATCAAGGTGGAGCGCACCAAGACGGAGCTCGGCTATAACCGCATTCAGGCCCCCATGGATGGCACAGTGGTCAGCATAGTGACCCGTCAGGGACAGACCCTGGCCGCCAGCCAGACGGTCCCGACCCTGCTCAAGCTCGCCAACCTGGACACCATGACGGTCAAGGCGCAGATCTCGGAGGCGGATGTCACCAAGGTCAGGGCCGGCATGCCGGTCTACTTCACCCTGATCGGAGACCCGGATCGCCGCTATCACGGCACCCTGCGCACTGTCGAACTGGCCCCCACCAACATCAACGAGCAGAGCGCCAACACCACGACCACCAGCAATGCCGCCATCTACTATTACGCCCTGTTCGATGTGCCCAACCCCGACCATCAGCTGAGGGTTGCCATGACCACCCAGGTCACCATAGTGCTGGGGGAACGCAAACAGGTATTGGCCATCCCCCAGACCGCCCTCGGCAAGAAGCTGGGGGATAACGAATATGAGGTCACCCTGCTCAAGGAGGACGGGCAGAAAGAGACCCGCCGCATCAAGACCGGCATGAAGGATGACATCAAGATAGAGGTGGTGAGCGGTCTTGACGAACAGGACAAGGTGACCCTGGAGCAGGGCAAGCCTGTCCAGAACGATGAGATGGAGATGGTCCCGTGAGCGAGCCCCTGATCCAGCTCAAGGGCATAGAGCGCCGCTACCAGAGCGGGGAGCACGAGGTGACGGTGCTGCACCCGCTGGATCTGACCATAGCGGCGGGGGAGATGGTGGCCATAGTCGGTGCCTCCGGCTCCGGCAAGTCCACCCTGATGAACCTGCTGGGCTGCCTCGATCGTCCGAGCGGCGGCCAATACCTGTTTCGTGGTCAGGACACCGCCGGTCTGGATGCCCTGGCCCTGGCACGGCTGCGCTGCCACCACTTCGGCTTCATCTTCCAGCGTTACCACCTGCTGCCCCATCTGGATGCGGCCGCCAACGTGGAGATCCCCGCCATCTATGCCGGCACCTCCCGCCCCGAGCGCCAGATACGTGCCCGCACCCTGCTGACCCGCCTGGGCTTGAGCGATCGCAGCCACCACAGGCCGGGCCAGCTCTCCGGCGGCCAGCAGCAGCGGGTCAGCATAGCCCGGGCGCTGGCCAATGGCGGCGAGGTGATCCTGGCCGACGAGCCCACCGGCGCCCTCGACAGCCACAGCGGCAAGGAGGTGATGGCCATCCTGAAGGAGCTGCACGCCCAGGGTCACACCATCATTCTGGTGACCCACGACATGGCGGTGGCCAACCACGCCAATCGCATCATCACCCTGCGGGACGGGCGCGTGGTGGAGGACAGCGGCCAGCCGGCTGCCAACCCCCCCATCTCCCCGGATAAGACCCACGGGGTGGAAGAGCGTCGGCAGATCCCGCAGGCCACTGTCGAACAGCTATCTTGCGCCCTCCCCCGGCCAGCTACCGGGCAGAAAGCCCGCGAGCCGGCGCCGGAGCGGCTCCCCACCGCCTCTGTTGCCAAACGCGGCAGCCAGGGCTGGGATCGCTACCGGGAGGCGGGTCGCATGGCCCTGCACGCCATGCTGGCCCACCGCATGCGCACCTTCCTCACCATGCTCGGCATCATCATCGGCATCGCCGCCGTGGTCAGCGTGGTGGCGCTCGGCCAGGGGGCCCGCGCCAAGGTGATCGACGACATCAACGCCATGGGCACCAATACCATCGACATCTTCCCCGGCAAGGATTGGGGCGACGAGAAGGCCGCCAGCATCCAGACCCTGAACGAGCGGGATCTCGACGCCCTGCTCGGCCAGCCCTATCTGGAGGGGGCCAGCCCCCAGATCGCCACCTCGGGCCAGTTGCGCTATCGCAACAAGACCAGCAGCGGCAGCGTGGTGGGGGTCGGCAGCGACTTTTTCCGGGTCAAGGGGATGACCCTCACCCAGGGCCGACTGCTCGATGAGCGGGACATCCGCAGCCGGACGGCGGTGGCCGTGGTGGATGGCAAGACCATCACCAGCCTGCTCGGCAAGACGGATCCCGTCGGCCAGGTGGTACTGGTCGGCACCCTGCCGGTGCGCATCGTCGGCGTGGTGGCCCAGGAGACCGGCTTTGGTCCCAGCAGCCAGTCGGTCAATGTCTGGCTGCCTTACAGCGCCGTGATGAGCCGCCTCATCTCCCAGAACCACTTCAGCCAGATCACCATCAGGGTCAAGGACGGGGTCCAGCCCGCGCTGGCCGAGCAGGCCGCCGTGGCGCTCTTGACCCAGCGCCACGGGGTGAAGGATTTCTTCACCTTCAGCAGCGACAGCATCGTCAAGTCGGTGGAGAAGACCACGGCGACCCTGACGCTGCTGGTCTCCGCCATCGCGGTGATCTCCCTCATCGTCGGCGGGGTCGGGGTGATGAACATCATGCTGGTGTCTGTGGTGGAGCGCACCCGGGAGATAGGGATCCGCATCGCAGTCGGCGCCCGTCAGTCCGACATCCTGCAGCAATTTCTGATCGAGGCTGTGATGGTCAGCCTGCTGGGGGGCCTGCTCGGCATCGGCCTGGCCATCTTCATCGGTTTTATCTTCTCCCTGCTCGTGGAAAGCTTCCAGATGCGCTTCTCGCTCTTCTCCATCCTGATGGCCTTCGGTTGCTCCTCGCTCATCGGGATCCTGTTTGGTTACCTGCCCGCCCGCAATGCGGCCCGGCTCGATCCGGTCGAGGCACTGGCGAGGGAATGATGATGCACAACTTATCCGGCCGGGGGCTGCGCCTCTGGTCAAAGACGGCGCTCAGCCTGGTCCTCACCGCCTTCCTCGGTGCCTGCAGCCAGCAGAGCACCTACCAGAGACCTGAACTGGATGTGGCGCCAGCGTGGCAGCAG
Organism: Aeromonas sp. Marseille-Q7275; assembly: GCF_965119515.1. Taxonomy (NCBI): domain Bacteria; kingdom Pseudomonadati; phylum Pseudomonadota; class Gammaproteobacteria; order Aeromonadales; family Aeromonadaceae; genus Aeromonas; species Aeromonas sp. Marseille-Q7275. The sequence goes on along the minus strand of NZ_CBCPLW010000001.1, from coordinate 474,441 downwards.
GACGCCCGGGATCTTGGCGGCCAGCAGGCCGGGCTCTGGTGGCAGGGGTTCCGGGATCCCGCCCTCGACCAGCTGGTCGATGAGGTGCTCGCGGCCAACCCGGACATGCAGGTCGCGGGGCTCAGGCTCAAGAGCGCCCTGCTCGGCGCCGATCTCGCCGACACCAACCTCACCCCTTCGGTCAACGCCAGCCTGGGGGCGAGCGGCAACAAGAACATGAAGGATGGCAGCGCCAGCAGCAACCTGGGCCCCTCCTTCAACCTGAGCTATGAGGTGGATCTCTGGGGCCGGCTCGCCTCGGTGCGGGATCAGGCACAGTGGGAGGCAGAGGCCAGCGAGCAGGATCGCACCGCCACCCGCCTGATGCTGGTAGGCAAGACCCTGGAGCAATACTGGCAGCTGGCGTATCTCGGCTCGGCCATCGCCCTGGGCGAGCGCCAGCTGGCCAACTACGAGCGGATAGAGCGGCTGACCCGGGCAAAATATGACGCCGGGGCCGTCACCCGCCTCGATCTGGTGCAGGCCAGCCAGCAGAAAGCCGGCAAGCAGGCGGAGCTCGCCTCTCTCACCCTGCAAAGGGAGCAGGCCGGCAACGCCCTGCGCCTGCTGCTCGGCCGCAGCAGCGGCCCGCTGGAATTTGCCCCGACCTCCCTCGCCATGGGCCCCATTCCGACGCTGGCGGTCGGCATCCCCGCCGATGTGCTGGCCAGGCGCCCCGACGTGCGGGCCGCGGAGCTGCGTCTTCGCAAGACGCTGGCCAGAGGGGACGAGATCCGCACCGGCTTCTACCCCACCCTCAGCCTCACCGGCGGCGCCAGCACCACCTCGGACACCCTGACCCAGGTGCTGCAGAACCCGGTGGGAACCCTGGGTGCGACCCTGGCGCTCCCCTTCCTCGAGTACAACAAGACCCGGCTCTCCATCGCGAGCTCCGAGATTGACTATCAGATAGCCGAGACCGAGTTTCGCAAGCAGCTCTATACGGCCCTGCTGGAGGTGGAAGACGGCCTGGCCGCTCGCCAGCAGGGGGAGCAGCGGCTGCGTTATCTCGAGCAGCAGCTGGCCTATGCCAAAGAGGCCGAGCGGCTGGCGGGGGCCCGCTTCCTGGCGGGCGCCACCGGGGTTCAGCCCTGGCTGGACGAGCAGAATCGACTGTGGGATGCCGAGCTCGGCGTGCTGGCCCAGCAACAGAGCCAGCTCAAGACCATGGCCGGGATCTACCGGGCGCTGGGAGGGAGCGATCGGAGCTAGAGCCCGGTCAGCCCCCAGGGCGGCCGGCATGACCTCCCTGCTGGCCGCCCTTGTATCCTCTCCATGACAAAGCAATTGATAATAGTTTTCATTTGATGAAAAATGAGCGCTCTCGTCTGTCAGGAGTACTCAAATGTCACAGCCCGCCCCGGTCAATCGCCCTCGCCTGCTCACCGTCAAGCATGTCCACGATGTGAGCCCTCATCTGCGCCGAGTCTGCCTGACCAGCCCTGAACTGGCGGATTACCCCTTCAGCTGTGGCGGTGCCCATATCAAGATCATGCTGCCCCGGCCGGGCCAGAGCGAGATAGTGCTGCCAACCCCGACCCCCAAGGGTCCCCGCTGGGAAGATCCGAGCCAGAAGCCCATACTGCGCACCTTCACCATCCGCGCCTTCCGCCGCGAGGCCCTGGAGATCGACATCGACTTCGCCCTGCACGGCGACATCGGCCCCGCCAGCCGCTTCGCCCTCCACGCCAAGCCGGGGGACAGGCTCGCCATCTCGGGCCCGGGCGGCCCGGATCCCATGTTGCAGCTGGCCGCTCACTACTACATGGCCGGCGATCTCACCTCCCTGCCCGCCATCAGCGCCATGGCCGAGGTGATGCCGGCAGAGGCCAGGGGCCATATCGCCCTGCTGGTGCCCCATCAGGAAGATGTGCAGGATCTGTCGCTGCCCGAAGGGGTCAGCCTGCGCTGGTTTGTCGGCACGCCGGACCAGACCGGCCCCCTGGTGGAGTACTTCACCGCCCTGCCCATGGCCGCCGAGGAGAGCTATTTCTGGTTCGGGGGGGAAGAGGGTCTGGTGGTGCCCCTGCGTCGTCATGTCAGGCGGACCCTGGACACCGATCGCCAGCGGGTCTACGCAGTGCCTTACTGGCGCAGCGGCAAGGATGAAGACGCCTACCATCAGGATCGCCACGTCGTGATGGATAGCTGATAACACCCTGTATTCCTTGCTCTTATCAGGCCTTCTCCCGCTCGGGAGCGGGCCTGGTTGCCATGCTTCCCTCCCTTTTTTACGGCCCGCCCCCTATCTTTGGTGATCCTCTCGGTAGTGCTTGCTTTTGAGACGAACAGCAAGATAATGATAATCACTCTCAACAAAGATGCTGTGTGCCGGGCGCGGAGCCCAGATCCAGACACCCGAACGCTCCGGACACATCGTCGACCCCATTTGCACTGCAAGGTAATCCCAGATGGCTGTTTTGAATTCGGTAATGCGCGCCTTCGCGGTGGAGGCGCTCCCCACCCCTGCCGACCTGTTGGTACAGCATCCCTGCCCGGCCGATATGGCGCAGCACATTGACCACCACCGCCACCAGGTGCGCCAGATCCTGAGCGGGGCAGACGATCGCCTGCTGGTGGTGATAGGCCCCTGCTCCATCCATGATCCCGTCGCCGCCCTCGACTATGCCAAGAGGCTGGCACGGCTCGCCACCGAGTATCAGGAGAGCCTGCAGATAGTGATGCGCACCTATTTCGAAAAACCGCGCACCACAGTCGGCTGGAAGGGGCTGGTCTTCGACCCTCATCTCGATGGCAGCAACGACATCGTTCACGGGCTCCACCTGGCCCGTCAACTGCTGCTCGACATCAACCGGCTGGGGCTGGCCACCGCCACCGAGTTTCTCGATACCACCAGCTTCCTCTATCTGGCGGATCTCATCAGCTGGGGGGCCATCGGTGCCCGCACCACCGAATCCCAGGTACACAGGCAACTGGCCTCGGCCCTGCCCTGCCCGGTCGGCTTCAAGAACGGCACCGACGGCAACATCCGGGTGGCCATCGACGCCATCCTGGCCAGCGAGGCCTCCCATCTGTTCACCGCCCCTGGCAGCCAGGGGGGCATGGTGGTGATCAGGAGCGAAGGCAATCCGGGCGGCCACATCATACTGCGCGGCGGCACCCTGCCGAACTATCACCAGAGCGACGTGATGGACGCGGCCGAACGCCTGGCGCGCCAGGGGCTCAACCCTCGGCTGATGGTGGATTGCAGCCACGGCAACAGCCAGAAGCTGCACCAGAACCAGCTCCTGGTCGCCGGGGAGCTCTGCCGCCAGTTGCGGAGCGGGAGCACGGCCGTTGCCGCCGTCATGGTCGAGAGCTTTCTGCAAGGGGGCAGCCAGAAGCCGGCGCCATTGAGTGAGCTGCAATATGGCTTGTCGGTCACCGATGCCTGCCTTTGCTGGGAAGAGAGTGAGAGCCTGCTGGCCATGCTGGCCGATGGGGTCATGGCGCGCCGTCAATGTGCAAACAGTCGCGCCATTCCCCTTCACCGCGATCTCGGCCAACCGGTCAGCTGACCTATTTCCTATTTATTCGCAGCGGGGTCGTCAGACCCCTATTCAATTTCTATACCGATAAATGACATTCACATATTGTCTGGACAGGAGTGTCAAATAGGGCAGTGATGACGAAAGAGAAATAGTGCGAGAGGGACAAGCACTTCCCCATTGATAGGAAGATGGGCAGCCAGGCAAAGCGGGAGGCATGCCCGCAAATCCACCTATTTCATCCCACTGCGACGGACCATTATTTGTCATCTTGTGTCATCAGAGATAACAAACGGGCTGTATGAGTCCTCATTGTGTCGCAGGCGAGACGCGACAGCGATTGCCTTACCGCCAATGGATACTTTTTATTGGCCCATGATGGTCATGGCTATTGTGGACAGGCGATCCTATTTAGGTGGCTTCTTCGATGGGCAATAGATAGACAGGATCCTGAAAATAATAATGCCGCCTCTTGGGCGGCATTATTGACGACGCTATCCTGGCAATCAGATCAGGAAGTCGTTCAGATCCTTGCCCAGTGCAACTTGCTCGGCAATGGCTTTGGGCATGCGGCCCTGGCCGGTCCAGGTCTTCTCCTGGCCATCTTCCTGATACTTGTATTTGGCAGGACGCGGGGCACGCTTGCTCTTGGTCGCGCCAGCAGCAGCCGGAGCGACCACGCTGCCGATCAGCTCGCGCGGATCGATGCCGGCCTGTTGCAGCATCTCGGTAAACTCGCTCAGCTTGCGCTGACGCTCTTCCTGCTCGGCCCGCTCTTGCTCTACGGACTCTGCACGCTCGTTATATACCAGATCAAACTTTTCTTTCGCTTCTTGCAGTTGCTCAAACGGCAGTTCACGAATGGCAGCGCGCAAGCTGCGAATGTTCAGCAGAACCTTCAGAAACTCGTTCATTACTTCCTCACAGAATTATTTTTGTATGTCACAGGGATAACTCATTTTGAGAATAGCATGTCCACTCGATAACAACATAATGATTTTATAGCGCCAGCGCTATTCCTGACAATCTCATGGTCATTATTCATTGTGGTTAATTCACCTCAGGGATCTTATCGGATCGCCGCTCAACAGACATTATTTCTTCAACATGGGTTAATCGGTCCCACTTCCCCAGGTATTTGTCACAGAGATAAAAGGGGTGTCATCCAAGCACCTGCATTCATATATAACAAACCATACCGCTGCCCACAGCCGCCAGCACGGAATGTACAAATATTGGCCGCTTCATGCCAGGGTCGAATGAAATGAGATCGAGACCGGGCAGCACTCTGTATCCCTGTCCCTGGTTCAATCAATTTCCTTTGCCTGAGCGCTTATCCATTCGATGAATGCCTGGATCTTGGGGCACTGGCGATGGGGGAGTGTCGCCATGTAGTAGCGTTGATTGCAGCGAACCGCCTTGCCCGGGAAGGGCTCCACCAGTTCGTTGCGCTCCAGCCGCTGGCGCACCAGGTTCTTGCGGCCCATGGCCACGCCGGCGTGATTCATGGCGGCGATGATGGCGAGATCGGAGCGATCGAAGCCCATGCTCGATTGGCAGCCATCGAGGGAGATCCCGGCCTGACGAGCCCAGCTGCACCACTCGTCGGTATCGGAGTCATATCCCCAGGCCTGCCGGTCGTGCAGCAGGCGGCAGTGGTTCAAGTTGTCCGGCTTGTTGAGCAGCTGGTGCCGCTCGGCATATTCGGGGCTGCACACCGGCACCATGTATTCATCCATCAGCGGGTGGATGGCGAGCCGCTCCGGCACCTTGTCGTCGAAATAGATCGTCAGATCGATGCCATAGCCGTGCAGATTGACGTTCTCGTTGCCGGTCATGATGTTGAGATCGATCTGGGGATGCAGGCGGGAAAAATCCGCGAGCCGCGGCACCAGCCAGCACTGGGCGATGGAGGGGCGGGAGTAGACGGTCAGGGAACCGGACAGCTCCTGGTTCTTGATCTCCAGGATCTCCTGATTGATGAACTCCAGCGACGACTTGAGTGCCCAGAAGACCCGTTGCCCCTCCGTCGTCAATACCACCTTGCGGTGAAAGCGCTGGAACAGCTTGAAGCCGAGCTCCTCTTCCAGCGCGCCTATCCGGTGGCTCACCGCACTCGGGCTGAGCGCCAGCTCATCCGCCGCCAGGGCGAAGGAGCTGTGGCGGGCCGCCGCCTCGAAGGTGTGCAGCTTGGAGAGCTGATAGCCGCTGAGCAGCTTGTTTCTCGATACATAGTTGTCTTCGGTATACATCCGCCTTCCCCGTTACAGGCTCAACATCGCCGTCATGATATCCCGGATGACCCGATCCAGGATGACGTAACCGAACCCAAGTCACATAAATACCGCTAAATGTGATGAATGTGGCACCTTTGCATCAACCCAGCTCATCCAAGAGGCCATTTTCATCATTTGTCAGCCCGACCCCCTTGCCGTTCAATAGGCCCATCATTCATCTCTTATCATCCCTGTCGAGGCGCAGTATGAATTCTGAAATGTGGGTCGTCGGTACCTTGCTGACAAGCATCATCCTGATCGTCTTCACCATAGTGAAGGGCAAAGTGCATCCCTTCCTCGCCCTGCTGCTGGCGAGCTTCTATGTCGGCACCATGATGGGGATGAACCCGGTCAAGATGGTCAACGCCATGGAAGAGGGCATAGGCGGTACCCTGGGCTTTCTCGCCGCCGTCATCGGCCTTGGCACCATACTCGGCAAGATGATGGAGGTATCGGGGGCGGCAGAGCGCATCGGTCTCGCCCTGCAAAAGTGCCGCTGGCTCTCGCCCCAGGTCATCATGGTGCTGGTGGGTCTGGTGTGCGGCATCACCCTCTTTGTCGAAGTGGGGGTGGTGCTGCTCATTCCGCTCGCCTTCTCCATCGCCCGCAAGACCAAAACCTCGCTGCTGACCCTGGCCATTCCGCTCTGCACCGCCCTGATGGCCGTGCACTGCATAGTGCCGCCCCACCCGGCCGCGCTCTATGTCACCAATCAGCTGGGTGCCGACATCGGTTCCGTCATCGTCTACGGTCTCGCGGTCGGGCTGTTTGCCTCCCTGGTGGGCGGCCCGCTGTTTCTGAAGCTGCTCGGTAAACGGGTGCCGTTCAAGGCGGTGCCCGCCGCCTTTGCGAATATAGAGGCGCGCGACGAGGCAAGCCTCCCAACCTTGAGCGCCTCCCTCTTCACCGTGCTGCTGCCCATACTGCTGATGCTGGTCAAAACGGTGGCCGAGCTCAACATGGATCACGCAAGCCACCTCTATACCGTGCTGGAGTTTATTGGCAACCCCATCACCGCCATGTTCATCGCCGCCTTTACTGCCTACTACGTGCTGGGGATCCGTCAGCGCATGAAGATGGAGGGGCTGCTGGACAAGACGGAAGAGTGCTTCTCCTCCATCGCCAACATCTTGCTCATCATAGGGGCGGGGGGTGCCTTCAACGGCGTGCTCAAGGCGAGTGGTCTGGGGGACAGCCTGGCGACCATACTCTCCCAGCTGGACATGCACCCCATACTGCTCGCCTGGCTGGTGGCCATAGTGCTGCACGCCGCCGTGGGCTCCGCCACCGTCGCCATGATGGGGGCCACCGCCATCGTCTCCCCCATGATGGTGCACTACCCGAACATCAGCCCGGAGATCATGACGCTCGCCATCGGCTCAGGCGCCATCGGCTGCACCATGGTGACCGACTCCCTGTTCTGGCTGGTCAAGCAGTATTGCGGTGCCACCCTGAACGAAACGCTCAAGTACTACACCAGTGCCACCTTTGTCGCCTCCCTGATGGCGCTGGCCGGTACCTTCCTGCTCTCCTATATCGTGTAAACAGACAGAGACATCCCATGAAAAACACCGACATTGCGCAGCTTATCTCTCAGTATCCGCTGGTTCAGACGCTGCTCTCTCTCGAGCCCGTCACCTGGTTCAACCCCAAGGCCACCACGCTGGCGGCTGGTCTGCCCCATGTGGGCCTGGATGGCAGCGATGTGGCGGATGCCTCCGCCCGGCTCGCCCGCTTCGCCCCCTACATGTGCGACGCCTTCCCGGAGACCCGCGCCAGCAAGGGCATTCTGGAGTCCGAGATAGCGGCCATCCCGGCGATGCAGGCCACCCTGAACCAGCGCTACGGCGTCGAGCTGACCGGCAAGTTGCTGCTCAAAAAAGACAGCCACCTGCCCATCTCCGGCTCCATCAAGGCCCGTGGCGGCATCTACGAGGTGCTGACCCACGCCGAACGGCTGGCCATCAAGGCCGGTCTGCTCTGTGAAGAGGACGACTATCGCAAGCTGTTCAGCGACGAGTTCCGCCAGTTCTTCGGCCAGTACAGCATTGCGGTGGGCTCGACCGGCAACCTCGGCATGTCCATCGGCATCATGAGCGCCAAGCTCGGCTTCACCGTCACCGTCCACATGTCTGCCGATGCGCGGGAGTGGAAGAAGCGCAAGTTGCGTGAACACGGCGTCATCGTGGTGGAATATGCCGAGGATTACGGGGTGGCGGTGGAGCAGGGCCGCAAGGAGGCCGAGCGAGACCCCAACTGCTTCTTCATCGACGACGAGAACTCACGCACCCTCTTCCTCGGCTACTCGGTCGCGGGCGAGCGGGTGAAAAAGCAGTTCGACGAGATGGGCATAGTGGTGGATGCCGAGCATCCGCTGTTCGTCTATCTGCCCTGCGGCGTCGGCGGTGGCCCGGGGGGCGTGGCCTTTGGCCTCAAGCTCGCGTTCGGGGACCATGTTCACTGCTTCTTCGCAGAACCCACCCACTCCCCCTGCATGCTGCTCGGGGTCCACACCGGATTGCACGATGCCATTGCGGTGCAGGATCTGGGGATAGACAACCTCACCGCCGCCGACGGTCTCGCGGTGGGGCGCGCCTCCGGCTTCGTCGGCCGCGCCATGGAGCGGCTGCTCGATGGCTTCTACACCCTGAGCGATCAGGAGATGTATGACCTGCTGGGACTGCTGGCGCGGGACGAGCTGATCAAACTCGAGCCCTCCGCCCTGGCCGGCATGGCTGGGCCTTGGCGCGTGGCGGCCAACCTCGAGTGGCAAGTCGGGCGCGGTTTCGATGCCGCGACCATGGCAGGCGCCACCCACCTGGTGTGGGCCACCGGTGGCGGCATGGTGCCCGCCGAGGAGATGGCAAAATACCTCGCCGCCGCCCACCTCTGAGCTTTTTTTCAACCGAAAGACCCGCCACCCTGGCGGGTTTTTCTCTTCTGGGATCAGCAAGATGGCATGCTCTTTGCCGAAACCTTGCCACCCTCCATGCCCCTCCCCTGCCGTCAATCCCCCCAAGTTGGTTATTTTGTGATACGATAGAGGCCGTTTTTTGACATCTGCGCCCCGTTGTCGCCTTGATCCTGCAAGATCACCACCCAGTCCGGTGGGCACAACCGCGGTGGCGCAGCACCACAAGTGACCCGGTTGAGTCAATGCTGGCGGCCTGTGCCAGCGAGCGACACCAGGGGCACCTTAGATAAGGAGATCGGGCTATGAAACAGTATCAAAGCTGGCTTGGACAATATCTGATGAGCCGTCGCGATGGCGATCACGCCATGGCCTCCGAACTCGCCAACTCCATCTGCGAGTTCTGGCAGGCGCAGGGGGATGAGGCCGAAACCAGCAAATGGCAGCAGCTCTACCAGCAGCACGTGGAAAAGACCACCTGACGGCGGCACCTTCAGGCTTTCTGGCCTGTCACCCATAAAAAAACCGGCGCTCATGGCGCCGGTTTTGCATCTTTTGCATTAAGAGAACCGAATTACATCTGGTCGACCATGTCCTGGGCGAACTGGGAGCAGGAGCGCAGGGTGGCGCCTTCCATCAGTCGCTCGAAGTCATAGGTGACTGTCTTGTTGGCGATGGCCGCTTCCATCCCCTTGACGATGAGATCCGCCGCCTCGGTCCAGCCCAGGTGACGCAGCATCATCTCGGCAGAGAGGATGAGGGAACCCGGGTTCACCTTGTCCTGACCTGCGTACTTGGGTGCAGTGCCGTGGGTGGCTTCGAACAGGGCCACGCCGTCGCCGATGTTGGCGCCCGGGGCGATGCCGATGCCACCGACCTGAGCGGCCAGGGCGTCGGAGATGTAGTCACCGTTCAAGTTCATGCAGGCGATGACGTCATACTCGGCCGGACGCAGCAGGATCTGTTGCAGGAAGGCATCGGCGATGACGTCCTTGACGATGATGGTCTTGCCGGTCTTCGGGTTCTTGAAGGAGCACCAGGGGCCGCCGTCGATGAGCTGGGCATCGTACTCTTTCTGGGCCAGGGCATAGCCCCAATCCTTGAAGGCACCTTCGGTGAACTTCATGATGTTGCCCTTGTGCACCAGGGTCACGGAGTCGCGATCGTTGTCGATGGCGTACTCGATGGCGGCACGGACCAGACGCTCGGTACCGGCCTTGGACATGGGCTTGATGCCGATGCCGCAGGACTCGGGGAAGCGGATCTTCTTCACGCCCATCTCGTTTTGCAGGAAGGCGATCACCTTCTTGGCTTCGTCGCTGTCCGCCTTCCACTCGATGCCGGCGTAGATGTCTTCGGCGTTCTCGCGGAAGATCACCATGTCGGTCAGCTCGGGGTGCTTGACCGGGCTCGGGGTCCCTTCGTAGTAACGGACCGGGCGCAGGCAGACGTAGAGATCCAGCTCCTGGCGCAGGGCCACGTTGAGGGAGCGAATACCGCCGCCGACCGGGGTGGTCAGCGGGCCCTTGATGGCCACGCAGTATTCACGAATGAAATCCAGGGTTTCGGCCGGCAGCCAGGCACCTTCGCCATAGACATGAGTCGATTTCTCGCCGGTATAGATCTCCATCCAGGCGATCTTGCGCTCGCCCTTGTAGGCTTTCTCGACCGCAGCATTCACCACATTCAACATGGCCGGGGTCACGTCCACACCTATACCATCCCCTTCGATAAACGGAATGATGGGATTGTGGGGAACCTGCAGCTTGCCGCTGGCATCGACTGTGATTTTCTGGCCCTGGGTCGGGATAACTACTTTGCTTTCCATCGGCATCTCCTAACTTCCGTTTGTTATCAATCTGATCGTTGCGCGCGGCCATCTTAGCCCATCCATTTGCATAATCAAATGGCGGGCGTGCATGTCCGACCATAGTCGGGGACTGGATCACAATGCGCCACTTCTCTTCGCGCCCCATGAGGCGCAAGCCAGTGCAGTCCCGCCATGGCAAGCGCCGCCGTCATGGCGTCAGACTCTCGCTCTGCCCCTGATGCTGGCTCAGGGCGCGGTACTGGGAGGGTGTCAGCCCCGTCTTTTGCTTGAACACCCGGCAGAAATAGTTCACATCCATGTAACCACAGCGGCTGGCCACCTCTTCGAGGCGGAAGCGGTATTTTTTCAGCATGAACTTGGCCCGATCGATGCGTACCCAGCTGATGTAGTCCGCCAGGCGCATGTGTCCCTGCTCGCGAAACAGGTGGGAGAGGTGGCTCGCCGAGACGTTGAAGCGGTGGGCGATGGAGTCGCGGCTGATGGGGCGGTGAAAGTTCTCCTGGATATAGATGCAGATGCCGTGAAACAGCTCAGCCCCTCGCGGCCGCTCGAAGGTGGACTCCGCCAGCAGTTGACGGGCGCTGGTGAGCAGCGCCTGCAACAGGTGGTTGTCGGTGGGTGAGCGGCCCGGGTCTTCCACCAGCACGTTGAGGGCCGCCAGTATGTGTTCGTTCACATGGCCGGCCCGGGCCATGATGCTGTGCTTTTGCACATCGAAGAAATCCGGGTCTTCCCGGCGCTTGCTCACCAGGCTGAAACCGAGCTGGCGCTTGCCAAACAGCAGGCTCAGCACAGAGCAGTCCGTGGTCCAGAGCGGCTTGTTCCAGCCGTTGGGGGGGATGTAGAGCGCCTGCCCCGGCAGCACGCTTATCTCCTGGAAACCCGACTCCCTGTCCCAGATCTGGTTGAGGTATTCGCCGCTGAACACCAGCTCGAGACGGGGAAAGTTGACCTGGTAGCTGAAGCCGGGTGGCACCCCCTGATCCTGGGCAAACCAGATCTGCTCGAAGGGAACCTGGTCTTGGAGAGCGCCGTCGAGCAGCTGGCTGAAGATGAGTGACATGATGATCCCGATCAAGAGAGAGGCAAGCGATTGCGGCGGCAAAGGCCGCCCATGTTATAGTCCGGGCCGGACCGTCAATTCCACCCTTTTCTTCAAACCACTTTGTTCACACCAAATGAGGCGTCCCTTATGAGCAGTCGAGATCTGCCCTCTTTTTTGTTAATGCAAAATCCGATTCAAGGTTACGACTGGGGCAGCCATGACTCCCTCACCACCCTGTTTGGCATCCCCAATCCGGCTGGCAAACCCCAGGCAGAACTCTGGATGGGAGCCCACCCCAACGGCTGCTCCGAGGTGACGCTGGCGGGGAATGTGCAGAGGCTCTCGACCCTGATAGAGCGCGCCCCCGCCGCCGTGCTGGGGGATGCCACCGTCGCCCGCTTCGGCAGTCTGCCCTTCCTGTTCAAGGTGCTGTGCGCCGAGAAGGCCCTCTCCATCCAGGTGCACCCGAGCAAGGCCCAGGCCGAAGCCGGCTTTGCCAAAGAAGAGGCCGCCGGCATCGACCCCAAGGCAGCCAATCGCAACTACAAGGATCCCAACCACAAGCCGGAGCTGGTGTTTGCCCTCACCCCCTATCAGGCGATGAACGGCTTTCGCGCCATCCCGGCCATACTGGCGCTGTTCGACCGCATGGGGCTGCCGGCGCTGGCCGAACTGACCGAAGCGCTGCGCCAGTCACAGGATGAGGCAGGCTTGCAGCACTTCTTCCACCAGTTGCTGGTGCTGGAAGGGACTCGCAAGGATGAGGCCCTGGCCGGCCTGCTGGCCTATGCCGCCGCCCATCAGGATGAAGAGACCTTTGCGCTGATCACCTCACTCGCCGCCCAGTACCCGGGGGATGTGGGGCTCTTCTCGCCGCTCTTGCTGAACGTGGTGACCCTGCAGCCGGGTCAGGCCATGTATCTGGACGCCTGCACCCCCCACGCCTATGTGCGCGGCACCGGCCTTGAGATCATGGCGAACTCCGACAACGTGCTGCGCGCCGGGCTCACCCCCAAATACATAGACGTGGCCGAGCTGCTGGATTGCACCCGCTGCCTGCCCAAGCCGGACGACCAGATCCTGCTGGCCCCCCACCTTGAGGGGGCGGTGCAGCACTTCGAGGTGCCGGTACCTGACTTCACCTTCAGCGTCTACCCGGCGGGCGAGCATGCCCTCACCACCGCCAGCGCCGAGATCCTGTTTGCCATCGATGGCACTGTGACCCTCCAGCAGGGTGAGCAGTCACTGCGCCTCGAGAAGGGTCAGTCCGCCTTCGTCCCCGCCGCCACCGGTCACTACCGGCTGCTGGCCGAGGGGCGGGTCGCCCGCGCCGGCAACCGCTGCTAAGGCATCATCAGCAACATCGTGAATAGACGAGGGCCATCTTCGGATGGCCCCCACTTCGAAGGCTTCCCCATGCATGCTCCCTTGACCCCATCAGTCCCGCTCATCGCCCTGCTTCCCAAGGTGCAGCCAATCCTTAGCCCGCGCAATGAGCGCAGGGTGCGAACACTGTTCCTGCGCGGGGGTGACCTGTGAGCCTGGATCTCGGCGAGCTGATGCCGCTCTGGGCGCTGTTCCAGCAACAACCCCTGGCACAGGGCATAGGCCTCGCCGCCATGCTGGTCGGGATCAGCGCCTTCCGGCAACGGGATGACGGGCGTTTTCGATTGCGGCTCTGCCTCTATCAGGGGGCCATCGCCCTCCACTTCCTCCTGATGGGGGCCAGCACCGCAGCCCTCAGTGCAGGCCTCAGTTGCATTCGCACCACCGTCTCTGGGCACACCCGCAGCCCCTGGGTGATGCTGTTCTTCCTGCTACTGGTCTGGGGGCTCGGCATTCCCGGGATCACCAGCGCGGTACAGTGGTTGCCCATCCTGGGCACCACCATAGGGACCTGGGGACTGTTTCGGGCCCAGGGCATCACGCTGCGGCTCAGCATGCTGGCGGGTGGCCTGTGCTGGACCAGCCACAACCTCCTGATTGGCTCCATCGGCGGCAGCCTGATTGAGCTGAGCTTCCTGTTCGTCAACTGTCACACCATGTACCGCATGTGGCGACAACCGCAGTCAAGCCCTGCCTGATCCCCCGCCCTCCGGTGTCTCTGGCCGCAGTCAAGGCGTGAGGAAGGCCGATAGCGGCCTTTAAAAAAACCACCGCCCTGAGTCAGGGCGGTGGTTTTTCATTATCTGCTCAACCGATGGCCAGCATGGCCGTCGGGTCTAGTGTTCTGCCGCTTCCGGCTGGGGAGCTTCCGAGCGTTCCCGCTGCAGTTCATCAACCCTGGCTTGCCATTTGTCATGGGCCTGTTTTTGCCCCTGTGACTCGAATTCCTGGCGCATGGTGTCGATTTCTTGGTCAAGTTTTTCCATCAGGATGTCTCCTTACATCTCGGGTTACACACTGGCTGACGGCACTGTTGGCCAACCTGCTCAACCCGATTGGACACCAAGTCTTCCCCGATTGTCCAACTAAATAAACGATTTATTATGCAAAAACCAATCTAAAAAATAGTGAAAGGATTCTTGTGAAGCCACATAAAACGCTCCTGTCCAGGTGTGGTAAAAACATTTTTTTCTTTTATTATCAGTTTATTGAAAACATTCACTCCAGCCTTGTCGCCGCCCTTGTCCGGGGATGCTGGTTATGCACATTTTTTTCACGTCCCCGCCTGGGCCCGCCTCACCCATGCGAAGCCGCCCCCGGGCCGCACTTTTGCCGGGCGGCTCACATTTCAAGGCGCGGCCACAGCACACAAATCTCCAACTCCCGCTCCTGACTCGGGCACAACATATGGCCACCCACTTCTGACAATCACATCAAAAATACACTCAACAGATTGTTTTAAAACAAAATAAAAAATAGACAAGCGAGTCGGCAAGCTGGCATCAAAATGCGAGCGGGGTCACAGGACGGGGTCACTGACACAAAAATCCAGTAAAGGGCACATATATCCGATTTCTACCCGGGGGCAGGGGCGAAACAATAGACGGGTCAATTGTTACCCATCGCAACGGCTCCAAGAAGGAGCCAGGAGACACCTATGCTCACCTCCTTGATAGACGAAGGATTGATCTGCCTCGACATAGCGGCCAACGACAAACAGGGGCTCTTTGTGGAGCTGGCCGCCCGGCTCAAGGCCTGCGGCAAGATAGCCAGTCAGGATCAGTTCGTGCGCGACCTCTGGGCGCGGGAAAACCTCGACAACACAGGGTTTGAACAGGGGGTCGCCCTGCCCCACGCCAAGAGCGAGGCGGTGCTGCAGCCCGCCATCGTCATCGGCATCAGCCGCCAGGGGATAGACTACGGCGCCGAAGATGGACAGCCCTCCAGACTCTTCTTCATGATTGCCTCCCCGGCGGGGGGCGCCAACCACCATATCGAGGTACTGGCCGAGCTCTCCACCAAGCTGCTGGAGCCGGGCTTCATTCCGCAGGTGCAAGCGGCCACCAGCAAGGCCGAGGTGCTCAAGCTGCTGGCAGCCCGGGCTCCCGCCAGTGCGGCCGGCAACCAGCCAGCCCAGATCAGGGCGCCGCAACCCAGCGCCCCCGAACCCCGGGATCGCAGCCTCAAGGGCCAGCTCAACACCCTCAAGCAGCATTTGCTGTTCGGCACCTCCCACATGATCCCCTTCATAGTCGCGGGGGGCGTTCTGCTGTCGCTCTCGGTGATGATGAGCGGCAAGGGCGCCGTGCCCGAGGCGGGCGTGCTCAAGGACATGGCCGACATGGGCATCGCCGGGCTCACCCTGTTTACCGCCGTGCTTGGCGGCTACATCGCCTACTCCATGGCGGACAAGCCAGGCCTGGCCCCCGGCATGATCGGCTCCTGGATCGCGGTGCAGCAGTTCCACACCGGTTTTCTCGGCGCCATCCTGGTGGGCTTTATCGCCGGCCTCATCGTCAATCAGCTCAAACGCATCAAGCTGCCGGACTCCATGAGTTCGCTCGGATCCATCTTCATCTATCCGCTGATCGGCACCTTCCTGGTGTGCGGCATCGTCATGTGGGTGATAGGGGCGCCCATCGCCGCCATGATGGAGGGGATGAACCACTGGCTCTCCAGCATGGCGGGCTCCGGCAAGGTGATGCTGGGGGCCATCCTCGGCGGCATGACCGCCTTTGACATGGGCGGCCCGGTCAACAAGGTGGCCACCCTGTTCGCCCAGACCCAGGTCAACACCCAGCCCTGGCTGATGGGCGGCGTCGGCATCGCCATCTGCGTGCCGCCGCTCGGCATGGCGCTGGCGACCCTGCTCTCCCCCCGTCGCTACAAGAAGGAGGAGCGCGAAGCGGGCAAGGCGGCTGCCATCATGGGCATGATCGGCATCAGCGAGGGGGCCATTCCCTTTGCCGCCGCCGACCCGGTGCGCGTCATCCCGGCCATAGTCGCGGGCGGCATCGTCGGCAACATCACCGGCTTCATGATGCACAGCATCAACCACGCCCCCTGGGGCGGCTGGATAGTGCTGCCTGTGGTGGAGGGCAAGATGGGCTATATCCTCGGCACCCTGCTCGGCGCCCTGACCACGGCCCTTGTCGTCAACCTGCTGAAAAAACCGGTGACCGAGGAGGAAGAGGTCACCACCCCGGATGGCGGCTATGAGGTCATCGAAGCGGAAGGTGAGGCAGAGGTGCTCGCCATCACCGCCTGTCCCTCCGGCGTGGCCCACACCTTCCTGGCCGCCAAGAGCCTGCAAAAGGCGGCCGCCAAGGCTGGCATCAAGCTCAAGGTGGAGACCCAGGGCGCCAACGGCATCATCAACCGCATCACCCCCAAAGACGTGGCCAACGCCCGCTGCGTCATCCTGGCCCATGACGTGGCCATCAAGCACCGGGAGCGCTTCAATAGTATCGAAATCATCGATGTCAAAACGAAGGATGCTATCCACAATCCAGATGGATTGTTGGCCCGCACCCTGGCCGGCAGCAGCAAGGTCGCCTGACGAGGCAGGGTTTGCGTGCTGAACATAAGGGGCCCCGAGGCCCCTTTTTGCATGTCAGCATCCCCCCTCTAGCGAAGCGGGTTCCCTTCAAGTACCGCCGATATGGCCGGACAGCCGCAGAGCCTAACCTGAAGCGGTCATATCGGCACCAGGTCGGCAGCCTGCCTGGCTGCCTGATACCGACCCAAGTGGGGATGGCAGCCCCCCTTGCCGGGCCGCTAACATACTGACGCCATCCTTCCCCCATCCGGAGCCCTTGCATGGACCTGTTCTTACTGTTTGGCCTGCTCGCCATGGGGGTGACGCTTTATGCCGTGCGTTTCTGGGACAGGCGGTATGCCCATCCCGACTGGCAACGGCTGCCTACCCGCGCCGAGTACCTGAGTACCCACCCCGAGCGCACCACAGACGGTGAACTGGAAGCTCGCTGCTGCGGCAAGATATTGTTTCGCACCGAGGAGCCCCGCTGCATCCCCTACATGGCCTACAGCTTGCCGATATGCACAACTGCAGGATGTAAAAGACTCCCATGAATGAGCAAATATTTACGACCCGCTGGCGTTGGCTTCGCCAACATGTAAAAGCGTTGCGATCCTGCGAACCGGAAAGCGAAGAGAAAGGAACAACTTGGCGCTTTGTAGGCTTGGTCATGACTGCCATTCCAGCCCTTACAGCCGCAACTTATCTATTGGGAATGGCTTATCACTATGGCTATACCATGGCGTTTGATCTCGACTATGCCGAATTTTCTCCACCAGCGGACTACATTCTGGCCTTTGGATTAATCAGCACCCTCCAGACACTCAGACCATGGATGTGGCCGGTGTTAGGTAGCATGTTTACGATCTTTTTAGTAACTATCACACTGTTAGCCTGCCCGCGCTGGAGAATCCGCCTAACGTGGCTATGGCAAAAATCATGGCTAAATCGCTGGCTTATTAAACGAGCAAACAAGATCAGACGTTACCCAGCGCCTCTCCTTTTCCGGGCATTTATCTGGTTCGGGAACAATTACTACAAGTTCGCCTTTTTGCTTCTAGCAGTACTGCTGCCTGTCATGGGCGCGATTGCGTTCTTTATACAGGGAATAGACAAGGCACAGTCTCAAATCACCCGCCTCGAACAGGGCAGTTGGCCGATAACCGAAGCCCATAGCCAGTCACCCCTTCTGGGGAATAAACCCCA
Organism: Aeromonas sp. Marseille-Q7275; assembly: GCF_965119515.1. Lineage (NCBI taxonomy): Bacteria > Pseudomonadati > Pseudomonadota > Gammaproteobacteria > Aeromonadales > Aeromonadaceae > Aeromonas > Aeromonas sp. Marseille-Q7275. The sequence continues at coordinate 456,721 of NZ_CBCPLW010000001.1, read as the reverse complement.
TATCCGCATCGCCTGCAACGGCACCTACTGCGCCTATCGCCTCATGGAGGGGGATACCCTGCTGCTGCGGCACGATCAGATTGAGCAGACCCGTTACCGACCTGAACCTCCCCTTCCGGACGAAACCAAGACACCCGAGACGCCCGCTCACCCTTGACCCCCCCCCATAAAAAATCCGGCGCCAGGGGGCGCCGGATAACGTCGTGGTGGGCGGCCGCTATCGGCCGGCTTGCCGGTCGGGATGGGGCGCGATCGCCTGTCACGCAGCCGGATCAAGGGGTCGGCTTGACCAGGGTATCCAGAGCATTCACCGTCAGGGTGCCTCTGCCTCGGGTCATCTTGTGGAAGTTGGTGCCTTGCTGGGACGGGTTGTCTGTCCGGGTCAGCAGGGTAGCCCCGTTGTTGTAGTTCTGGATCTCGGTGGCGTTGAGCGGCCGATCCGACAGGATCAGCAGCAGGGTACGAAACGCCTTCTGCGAGGTGGCCGCACTCGGCACCCTGGGCTTCTGGTCGGCCGGGATCAGGGCATAGGCATCGAGACTGGCGGGATCCGTCATCTCGGAGGCATCCATCAACCCCATCAGGTAGAGCTCGATGTCGGCGTAGTTGGCACTCACGTTGTTCAGCTGGCCGACGATGCCGAGCCAGGGAGCCCAGTGCCCGGTAACGGGTGGCACCACCCAGTTCGCCCAGCGATGGGCCATCTCGTGCAGGATGGGGCCATAGGTCGAGGTCGACAGGTACTTCTTCTTGTAGAGGAAGAAGACCCCCTGCAGCTTGCCGTCCGAGTGAAACGCCGCCGTCTCATCAAACATGCCAAGTCCTATGCCCGCCACATCGTTTCTGACGTGGGCATATTCGCCTGTGGGCATGCCCGCAGGGACATCGTCGTTGTTCATCACCACTGTGATGAAGTCGAAGGCATCGCTGAACTGGTTGTAGACCTGTCCGGTCAGATCTTTCAGTGCCGCCTGCCCCTCGGGGGAGTTGATGGAGGTCGCATTCCAGAATGCAAAGGCCTCCGGGCTCAGTTGCAGCGAGGCCAACTGGTTTTGCCGCGGCTCGATGAGGATGGGAGCCTCGGGGGCCGTCGGCATCACGGTCAGCCGGGCCGACGTGCTGGTGACGCCCCCCAGGCTGGCGGTGATGAGTGCCACCCCCTCGCTCAGGCCGCTCGCCTCCCCCCGGCTGCCAGAGGCATTGCTGATGGGCGCGACGGCGGGCGCATCGGAAGACCAGAGGATGCTGTCGTCGTCCGTCACCTCCTGGTTGCTGCCATCGGAGAGGGTCGCCATGGCCTGAAATTGCACCTTGCCCCCCACAGTGACAGAGGCATCCGCCGGCGTTAGCTCCAGATTGGTCACCACGGCGGATGAGACGGTCACCGGGGCCGAGCCGGTGAAGGCGGTGCCGTCCAGGGTGCCGCTCGCCATGATGGCGGCAGTCCCCACCGTCTGGCCCGTCACCAGCCCCTTGCTCCCCGCCTGGTTGCTGACGCTCGCTATCCCGGGTTGATTGCTTTGCCACTGGATGAGGTTGTTGTCGGTGACATCGAACGAGGTGCCATCGGTGAGATTGGCCGTGGCGACAAACTGTGTTTGCAGGCCAGCCGCAATGGTGTCCCCCATGGACTGCACCTCGAGTCCGATGACGGCGGCCGAGCTCACCCTGAGCGGCTCGGTCGCCTCGAGGGAGACCCCGTTGATCATGCCGCTCACCCCTATGGTGGCGCTCCCCGGCGTCAGCCCGGTGACCAGCCCGGTCTCGCTGATGCTCGCCACCGCCGGATCGCTGCTGTGCCAGGTCAAGGCGTCATGCTCGGTCACCTCTATGGGATCGCTGTCATCGGACAGGGTGGCGAAGGCATGCAACTGCGCACTCAACCCTATGGGCAGCGGATCCTGGGGAGCATGGATATCCAGCCCGGTGATCACGGCATCCGTCACCGCCAGCGGGGCCGACGCCTGGAAGGACGTGCCGTTGAGGGTACCGCTGGCCTCAATGTTCGGCTCCCCGACCGCCACCCCGGTGGCAAGGCCCTTGCTGCCGGCGTCGTTGCTGACCCGGGCACTGCCCTCGTCACTGCTGCGCCACTGCAGGGCCGAGGCATTGGTCACGTCTCGCGACTGGCCGTCGGAGAAGGTGGCGATGGCCACGAAGGGCTGGTTCAATCCCACCGGCACACTGGCCGTGACCGGGGTCAGTTGCAGCTCTGTCACATAGGCATCGATCACCTCCACCCTGGCGGTGGCGCTATGAGACTCCCCGTTGACTGTGCCCGTGCTGGTCAGGGTGGCCGTGCCCGGGCCGATCCCCATGGCGAGGCCCTGTTCATCCACCCTGACCACGGCGGTGTCGCTGCTGCTCCAGACAAGGTCGGGATGCCCGGTCACGTCCTGCACGGCGCCATCATCCCAGGTCGCCTGCACCTGGAACTGCTGCTCGACACCGACGGGAACCCTGATCTCTTCCGGACTCATCCGCAACGAGGCGAGGGAGGGGCCCTCCCCCGTTGAGCCTTCCTCGTCATCACTGCCACACCCCAGCAGCGCCAGCGCTGCCAATCCTGCTACCAACCACTTGCCCACTGCCATTACCCACTCCTCCCTAAATCACTCCCTTGCCGGCGCGCTCGGCGTGCGCCGGGGCCGCCTGTCGCTGCGGCTGTTTGAACCAGACGGGGAGTAGAGCAACGGGGCATTTTGCCGTCCACCGAAAGCCACGGCGCAGACAGCCTGGGTTAAGAAAACCGCGATGAAACCTGGTAACCCGCCCCCAAGTCCCTGACAAACCGCCCTTTATCCGCCGCCGAACCCCGCCGGGTGCCAATGAGTGAGGCCCTTTCGGGCCCCTGTCATTACCAACCCGGAGTCATGGCGCCGGGCGCAGGCAGAGTGTCATACCAAGGCTCATGCGATCCCCTCTGCCGAGCAGGCGCAAGCCGGGATGACCGGCCATGTGATGGGCATTGGCGGCATGGCTCTGGGGCTCCAGACAGACGAAGCCGCTCCCCTCATCGGGCTGGTAGAGCATCAGGAAGGCACACTCGCTTGAAACCAGCAGGCGCTGCTGGCGGGCAGGATGGTCAATCTCGGCCTGACCGCGCCAACCACCGTAACAGTGGTTGAGCCACCCTTGCGGGCGCTGCCACTGACGAAAGTCGAGGTGGGGCGCCAGTCTGCTCGACCAGTCGGTCGGCAGATGTTCCAGCCCTTCTTGCCAGACGCCGCTCGCCAGAAAGCGAATGCGGGTCTGCTCGTCGCGCCAGAAGAAGGGGTGGAAACCCGCGCCGTAGAGGCAGGGGCTCTCCCCGAGATGGGTCAGGCTGATCCGCGCCACCAGGCTCACTCCCTGCAGGCGGTAGTCGATCTCCGCCAGGTAGTGAAAAGGGCCGCTCTGGCTGGTGAGCTGCAAGGTCATCGAGCTGCTGGTCAGCGCCACCGGCTGCCATGGCTGCAACCAGCCATCCCCATGCAAAAAGAAGTCGGGATCGAGCTCGCTCGCGGGCAACGAATATTGCTCTCCCCACAGTTCGAACCGGTTGCCCGCAACCCGATTGGCCAGGGGCAACATGGGAAACAGGGCGCTCTGTGCGGGATGCCAGGGCTGCGCCGGGTCCGTGTCGCGTAGCAGCGGGCGCCCTTTGTCATCTTCAAACCCCAGCAGACAGGCCCCTTGTGCAGAGACCCGCATCCTAAGATGCGGGTTGCTCAATGTGTAAACCGTCATGCCGAGGCGCTCGCCTTGGGCGGAGTCAGCTCGACCTTGCCTTGGGCCAGCTGGGCTTCCAGCGCTTCCAGCGTCACCCCCTTGGTCTCCGGCACCTTGCGATAGATAAAGATGAGACCGGCGAAACAGATGAGGCCATAGAGCAGGAAGCTGCCTGCGGCGCCCAACCCTGCATTGAGCAGCGGGAAGGTGTAGGTCAGCACGAAACAGGCAATCCAGAGCGCCAGCGTACCGGCCGACATCGCCAGCCCGCGCACCCGATTGGGGAAGATCTCCGAGAGCAGCACCCAGGTGACCGGCGCCAGGGTCAGGGCATAGATGGCGATGGCCGCCAATACCAGCAGCAACACCGGCAGCCCCAGCACACCTGTGGCATAGGCCGCCGCCATCATGCCGTAGATGATGGTGAGACCGGCCGAGCCAATCAGCATCAGCTTGCGACGGCCAATCTTGTCCACCATGGGCAACGCGATCAGGGTAAACAGCAGGTTGATAAGACCGGTGGCGACGATGGATTTGAGGGTACTGTTGATGTCAAACCCGGCGGAGGCAAAGATCTCCTGCGCATAGTTGAAGATGACGTTGATGCCGCACCACTGCTGGAAGACCGCCAGCACAATTCCGATGATGAGGATCGGCCGCACCGAGGGCTTGCCCAGCTCAGCCAGCGAGACCTTGTGGGTCTCACCCACCAGGGTCTGACGGATATCGGCCAGCGTCTGCTTGGCATAGGCATCACCGCCAATCTTGCCGAGCATGCGGGAGGCTTTCTCATACTGACCATCTTTGGCCAGCCAGCGCGGCGACTCCGGCACGAAGAACATCAACACCAGAAAGGCCAGTGCAGGTACCAGTTCGGCACCGAACATCCAGCGCCAGCCGGACTGACCATTCCAGGTCGCCAGAATATCGGCCTGAGTCGCGTTGCTCGCCACCGGATCGGCAATCATCAGGTTCACCAGCTGAGCCGCCAGCACCCCGATCACTATGGTGAGCTGGTTGATGGCCACGAACTTGCCCCGCTTGTCGGCCGGGCTGATCTCGGCGATGTACATGGGCGAGAGCGCAGAAGCCAGACCGATGCCGATACCGCCGATAATGCGATAGACCACAAAGAGATCGAAGTTGCCGGCCGCGGCCGTGCCCCAGGCCGAGATGGTGAAGAGGATGGCGGCCAGGATCAGCGGCTTCTTGCGACCGAAGCGGTCGGCTGACCAGCCGGAGATGGCGGCCCCCAGCACGCAGCCCACCAGCGCCGAGCTCATGGCCCAGCCGGACTGGGCCGGATCCGTGATGGCGAAATAGGCCTCATAGAAGGGCTTGGCCCCGCCAATCACGACCCAGTCATAACCAAACAGCAGGCCACCGCAGGCGGCCACCAAACAGATCATCCAGATGTAGCTCATATTGAGCCCATTCGTATCCAATTGATTTTTCGTGCGTTCCATGACTCATCCTTATCATCTTGTCGATTGTAGGGTGCAGTGGCGCCCCTCACCGTGGCGGGGCGCCGGTTTTTGTTATGAGAGTTATGAGTTGAGTGACAGCTCGCGGCAGATCAGGGCAAAGAGGTGCCCCTTGTCGTGAGCCGGGTTGAGGGTGAGCAGATCTCGCAAGCTCTGTTCACAGCCATCCCGCTGACCCAGCCCCAACAGGCCGAGCGCCCTGACCAGCAGACAGTGCTGGCGGTGTTTGTGCTGCGGGTCGTCATCCAGCACGATGAGATCCGGCAGTGAGACGGCGAAGAAGTCCGCCTCGACCGACTCGCCCATCGCCTGCTCGGCCCAGCCGACCATCCCTTCAAAGAGACGCTGCGCCTCCGCAACCCGCCCAAGACGTGCCAGCGCCATGCCCTGATAGAAGAGGTAATCCACCGGCTGATCGTTGTAGTAGCGGCTGGCCCCCAGCGACCCCTGACCGAGGCAGGCCTGTTGCAGGCATTGGGCCGCCAGACTCTGGTTGTCACAGGCAAGGTGGCAGAGCGCCAGCAGGTAGTGGATATCGTTGTCGGTTTGCCCCACCAGACGCCCCTCCCCCAGATTGAGGGGGTAGTGCAGCGCCTGTTGCAGCAACGGAATGGCCTGCTCGTGACGTCCCTGAATCATCAACGCCAGCGCCCGGCGCTGCTGGTTGATGAGGTACTGACCGGTCACCTTGCCCTCGCCCCCCTCCCAGGGGTGGAATTCACGCAGCCGCAAGATCTCGGCCGCCGCCTCCAGCTGGCCCGTGATGTGATAGAGGCTGAGCAGTTCGGCGGTCAGGTCGTCGCGCTTGAGGGCCACCTCACGGTGTGCCTCCAGCAGCGTCAACCGCTCCCTTGGCGCCATGGCGCAGCGTTTGTGCAGCTGATCCAGTTCAAACAGCAGGCGGGCATCGTCCGGCTTGAGGGCAAAGGCTCGGCTCAGACACTGCTCGGCCATCGGCAGGTCACCGCTCTTGTTGAAGTGATAGATGCCAAGGTTGCGCCAGGCCGGGGCAAACCCGGGCGCCTGCTCGCACACCTGCTGCCACAGGGCAATCGCCTGCTCATAGTTACGCTTGCTGTAGTGGAAGCAGCCCAGCAGATAGCTGGCAAACCAGCTGTGGGGCAGTTGCGCCAGCATGGCCACCTCGCCAAGGGTATTGGGGAAGCGCACCTTGCGGCCAAAGGCCTGCTCGGCCCGTTGCAGCAGGGCATCCTGCGCCTCACCTTCCGGCAACAATGCAGCCTGGAACAGCAGCGGCAGGGTCTCCTCTACCGGCATTGTTGAGAGCAGTTGCTGCGCCAGCTCGGGGCGTCCCAGCGCCAGCAGGTCGCTTGCCAGGAAACAGAGATTCACCCCGCGCCCGTTGCACAGAGTACGCAGCGCCTCGAGATCGGTTGGCTGCTCGCTTGCCAGCCAGCGCAGGAAGGCCAGCTGATAGTGGAGTGGATAACGGACTCGCCGCTCGTCGATATAGGCAATGGCCGCCTCCCGCTTGCCAGACTCCAGCAGCGCCAAGCCCTTGAGGGCGATGGCGCCGTAGTGGGTGCCGTTGACCGCAAGACTCTTCTCGACAAAGGGCAGCGCCTGCGCGGGGTCCCGGCGTACCATAGCGATGCGGGCCAGTCCGAGGAAGCCGCTGTCGCGGCAGTTACCGCTCCAGGTCGCCTTGTAGAAGTCATCGAAAGCGGCATCGAACTGCCCCAGACGCTCCTCGATGTGGCCGCGCAGCAAGCTCGCCTTGCCACACTGGGGGTTCTTGTTGAGGCGATGGGCACGGGTGAGCGCCTGATTGACGTAGGCCAGCGCCTGCTCATAGTTGGCGCGGTTGTACTCTAGGGTTGCCAGGGCCAGATTGCAGCGATAGTCGCCGCCATCGAGCTCCAGAGCCCGCAGGTAGTAATCAAAGGGTGAGCGGCTGGCGTGCAGATACTGCTCAAGATGCTGGCCGATGAAGTAGAGCTCGTCGACCGAGTCGAGATTGACGGCGGGCTCTGGCGCGGTGGCAGGATCCGGCAGGGCTTCGCCTGCGGGCTGATGCTCCAGATAGCTCAGGATCGGCTGGCCCTGCTCATCCAGCAGGCGTACCTGCAAGCGTCCCTCGCTGGTGATGGCCTGCGGCTCAAGCCAGGCCTGACCCGGCTGCAGATCCAGCGTCTGGGTGAACAGCACGCCCCCCTCGTCACTTACCTCGAACCGGGCCCCGCAAAGCGGCGCCACCGCATAGACTCCGCAGACGAGGCCGTCATCGCTGCGTTCCAGCTTGATGGCGGCGCGGGTGTTGGCGTTTTGCAGGGTGCCGAGGGTGTTGTAGGGCAGGAAGTTCTGCACAAACACCTTCTCCTCCCCCGCATCCAGCCAGGTAAAGTCAGGCTGGTTGTCGGTATAGACCCCGGTCATCAGCTCGATGTAGGGGCCGTTGTCATCGGTCAGGTTGCGATCCCAGGCCAGACCGAAGTCACAGTTGCCCCAGCTCCACTGCTTCTTGCCCGGCGAGACATGGTGGTCCGCCACGTGCAACAGGCCGCCCTGCTCGTCATGACAGTAGGCGCCGACAAAGTCGTAGTCGGACTTGTCCGCCATGTAGGAGGTGGGCACCGGAATATTGCGGTAGCGGGAGATATCGACTCCGGCGGAGTAGTCCACCTTGTAGTAGGTACCGCGGGCGATGGGGAAGGCACTGACGTCGCGCTTGCCGTGGTCATAGACGGCGGTCACGTCGGGCGGGAAGACGCTCTGGTGGGCATCGCCCCCCTTCACCGCCGGGTTGGACCACCAGAGGAAGTGGCGCGGCGTGTCGTTGCCGTTGAACACCTTGCCAGTGATCTCGATAAGCGCCTTGTCGGGATAGAGGGTGAAGCCCGCCATCACCTGCAGACCGCGCATTGGCTCCACCTCGCCCAGCCAGACGGTCTTGGCGCCGCCCTCGCGCTCCTGGATGCTGACATCCACCGGCATAAAGGTGGTGGGTCTGTGGTGCTGCGGCCAGTTGAACTCGATGCCGCCGGAGATCCAGGGCCCCACCAGCCCCACCAGCGCCGGCTTGATCACCTCGTTGTAATAGACAAAGTCCCGCTGCATCACCTTGTCGTAGGCACGGTGGATGCGGCCACCCAACTCCGGCAGCAGCATCACCTTGATAAAGTCGTTCTCCAGCCAGACCGCCTGATAGGACTTCATCTGCTTCTGGCCGGTCAGGGTGTCGATCACGCCGTAGGGATAGACGGCCCCCGAGGAGCCCTGATAGACCCGCTTCTCGAGAAACATGGGGTTGGGATCTTCGGCACCGACCTCGTAGGTCGGCAGGGTGACGGCCTCTACCCAGACTCTTACATCAGCTCTCATCAATCTCGCCTCATTCAACATTTATTAGTAAACGTTTCCATGAGGCCAGTTTAAGATGGCGATGACGGCGATTTTCGCTTAAAGATCACGCAATACAGTAAGCGGAGTTTAGTGAACTGATGATCGTTGGCCTGAACAACCAGAAGGTACGCCACCACAACAAGCAGGTGCTGCTGGCGTTGCTCTACCAGCTCAAGGAGGCGAGCAAGTCCACTCTGGCCCGCCACTGCGAGCTCTCCATCCCGGCGGTCAGCAAGATCCTCGACGATCTGGTGACCGACGGCACCATCAGCCACAGCGAGCAGAACCTCTCATTGCGCGGCATCAACGGCGGCAGCTACCGTATCGCCAGTGGCCAGGGGGCCATCCTCTGCCTCAATATCAGCCCCACCAGCCTGGAGAGCATACTGGTGGACAACCTGATCACCCCGCTGGATGAGTTCAGCGCCCAGAAGATAGCCCCGCAGACCCCCGATGAGCTGCTGCACCTGATTGAAGCGCACTACTACCAGCACAAGCGCAGTCACAAGGGGCTGGCGATCCGGCTGGCGCTGGCGGTACACGGCCAGGTCAACCCGGCCACCGGGGTGTCGCAAACCATGCCGCAGGCCCCCTGGCACGCGCCGGTCGAGCTCAAGTATCTGCTGGAGGAGCGCCTCGGCTGCGAGGTGATGGTGGATAACGACTGCATCATGCTGGCGCTGGCCCAGAAGTGGCAGGGCCGGGAAGGAAACGGGGATTTTTGCGTCATCAACGTCGATTACGGTATCGGATCGGCCTTTATCATCAACGGCCAGATCTACCGGGGCGCCCTGTTTGGCAGCGGCCAGATAGGCCACACCATTATCAATCCGGACGGCAGCGCCTGTGCCTGCGGCCGCTATGGCTGCCTGGAGACGGTCGCCTCGCTGTTTGCCATCAAGAAGCGGGCAAGGGTCTTTCTCAAGCAGCAAGCCAGTGCCGACAACCCGGCGCCGGCGGGCGGAGAGCTCGACACGGCCCAGTTGCTCGCGCTCTACCACCAGGGGGATGCCATGATCCGCACCCTGGTGGACGAGGGGGCCCGCGCCATTGGCCTGAGCCTCTACAACTTCCTCAATATCCTCAACATCAACCGCATCTGGCTCTATGGCCGTAGCTGCGACTTCGGCGAGCCCTGGCTGCAGACCATCGTCAGCCAGACCGGTGCCAACCCCTTCGACTGCAGCGATGCCGTCAATGCGACCCAATTGCGCTTTGGCGAGCTCACCCGTCCCCAGCAGGTGGCGGGCATCGGCTATCTCTATGTGGAGCGGGCACTGGCGCAGCGTGATGCTGCAGGCTTTAGCCAGTGAAAACGGGTCGCCCCTTGATCCAGCGCCGATAGCGGGCGTTGCCACGCAGGGTCTGCCACTGCTGGCAGGCCAGCGCCAGGGCGGGTGCGACCTTGGGGCGGCTCGGCTGGCCGCGGCCCAGCCGCCGCAGCTGGTATTTCACCATCGCCATGTAGCCCACCGAGGCCAGCACCTTGTTGCGCCAGGGGATGGGCCTGAGCTCGGCGCTGGCCGCCTGCTCCCGGCGCCATCTGGCGGGCAGATCCGGGGCGATGGCCAGCGCAGTAGCCATGCCGACGACTGCCACTCCGCTGCCGAGCACCTGCTCCACCACCGGATAACGGCGGATCCCCCCGGTCACCATCACGGGCATGCGGGCGGCGCTCACTATCTCTTCGGCGAATGTCAGAAAATAGGCTTCCCGCGCCAGGGTGCGGCCATCGCGGGCCAGGCCGTGCATGGCGGGCGCCTCGTAACTGCCGCCGGAGAGCTCCACCAGATCCACCCCGAGGGGGTTGAGCATCTCGACCACAGCCCTGGCATCCTCGGTGCTGAAGCCGCCACGCTGAAAGTCGGCGGAGTTGAGCTTGACCGACAGTGAGAAGCGCTCCCCCACCTGCTCACGGATCCCCTGCACTATCTCCAGCAGCAGGCGTGCGCGATTCTCCAGGCTGCCGCCCCAACGATCGCGGCGCTGGTTGGTGAGCGGCGAGAGGAACTGGCTCAACAGATAGCCGTGGGCGGCGTGGATCTGCACCCCGTCAAAGCCCAGATCCTGTGCCAGCCGCGCCGTGTTGATAAAGCGCGCCTTCACCTCGGCAATGTCGGCCTCGCTCATGGCCCTGGGCGGGGAGAACTGTCTGGAGAAACTGCCGAGCGCCATGGGCACGGCGGAAGGCGCCAGGGTGGGCTGCCCCAGCGCCGCCGGCATCTGGCGCCCGGGGTGGTTGATCTGCATCCAGATCTGGGCGCCGCCGCTCTTGGCCGCCTCGGCCCAGGCACTGAAACGCTCTGCCAGCTGCAGGGAGAGTTCCGGGGAATCGAGCACCACGCCCCCCGCTCCCGTCATGGCGTGGCCGTCCACCATCACATTGCCGGTGATGATAAGGCTGGCGCCACCCTCTGCCCAGGTGCGATAGAGGCGGATCAGCGCCTCTGAGGGGGCATGGTCACGGTCGGCCATGTTCTCTTCCATGGCCGCCTTGGCGAGGCGGTTGATAAGCTGGCTGCCATTGGGCAGGGTCAGGGGAGTAAAGGGGTTCATGGCGATCTCCTCGGTAATGAGGGCCCCACCATAAGTTTGAAGCTGACTTGAAGGTCAAGCCCCTTTGTCGGGATGCCGTTGCGATGGGGAAAACGCTATCCACCCACACCGCCCTTGCTCAGGGCCGTTGACATTCAAGCGGGCTTTAACCCTAGAATCCTCCCTGATCCCGCCCTTCGGCGGGCGGCCCCGCCAACCCGAGCCCAGGAGGCAAGATGAAGATCGGTGAACTGGCCAGACAGACCGGCATGGCGGCCTCGGCCATCCGCTTCTATGAAGCCAGGGGCCTGCTCAGCAAGGTGCGACGGGGTGCCAACGGCTATCGCGACTACCCGCCCGAAACGGTGCAGCTGCTGACCATCATCGGCCAGGCCCAGCAGGCGGGCTTCTCCCTCGACGAAATCAAGCAGCTGGTGCCGGCGGATATCGGCACCTGGCAACAGGCCCCGCTGCTGGCGGCACTCAAGGCCAAGGTGAGCGACATCGAAGCGCTGGAGGCAAGACTTGCCCACAGCAAGCAGCAGTTGCAGACCCTGATCCGGCTGGTGGAGTCCAAACCCGACGAGATGCCGTGCGAGGAGAACGCCGCCCGGGTACTGGCCAGCATGGGTATCACATCCCCCAAACAGCCCTGATCGACGTCGCCATGCCCTCATGCCACCACGCAGAAAAGGGGCACCTCCCTCAATGGAGCCACACCATATGGGATGGGTGAGAGCCAAGTGGAGAGGATTATGATGGGCGCGCCATCAGCAGGAGAGTGCTTATCATGACAGCCCAGCGTGAACAGCAAAAACAGAGTGAACAGCAGGCGCAGAGCGAAATCCATCGCTGCGACAAATGCGCTGAGCGCACCCGCCATATAGTGGTGCTGGTCCCTCGCGATCACAGTCAGGACATCATGCCCAAGGATCCGCGCAAAGCCTTCTGGCAAGCCTTTACTTCCAGCAGCATCACCAACTGGGCATTCGGCTCGACCCTGGCCTACCAGACCACTCATGTAAAGCACCTGATCTGCGAGCGCTGCGGGGAGAAATTTCTGGAGTATTGAGGCCCAGAGGGCGGCGCGCCCCGGACAGTCAGAGCGAGATAAAAGAGAAATAAAGATGAAGTTTGTCGAGATAGACCCCCACCAACTGCCGCTGGCACTGCTGCTAGAAGCAGATCCCGCAGAGCAGCGCATTGCCGCCTATCTGCCCGGCGCCTGGGGCTTTGCCGCCCTGGCGGGCAACGAGGTAGTGGGAGCCTGTGTGGCCGGTCTGGTGGGGGAGCAAACGACCGAAATCTTCAATATCGCCGTTGCCCCCAATCGACAGCAGCAAGGCATCGGCTCCGGCCTGCTGCGCTTCGTACTGACCAACCTGGCCGGGAAAGGAGTAAGCCGCGTCGAGCTCGGTACCGGCAGCTTCGGCCACCAGCTCACCTACTACCAGCGCCACGGCTTTCGCGTCGATGCCGTTGTGAAGGATCACTTCCTTATCCACTACCCGGAGCCCCTGATGGAGCACGGCATCCAGCACAAGGACATGCTGCGACTCTACCTTGAACTGGGCTAGGCTATCCCCACCCTCAGCAGCCTGTAGCGCCCTGGGGATAAATAGTGGGGGGATCAATTCAGCGTCGCCACATCTCATCGAAAGCAACGAGAGCCATATCGAGCACCATGCCACTGGTAAAGGGATGAATGCAGGATGCAGACAAGAAAAGCCAGCCCAGATGAACTGAATGCCATCTTCTGGATGGGCTTTGATGCTTGGGGCGAAGGACTGTCACCGACTGAATATCTGGCGAGCTGCCACGCCAGTCAAAAATACCGCTCCGGTGTGTGGTATGTCCTTATTGTGGGCAATCAGCCTGTCTCTTCCCTTATCGTCTATCGGGACCGATTTGGCCTTGGCCAGGGCTGTTTTGGCATAGGTTCACTGGCAACGACACCTGCGATGAGGGGGCAAGGATTTGGCGCCCATCTGCTGCGTGGGGTGACAGGCATGCTGCTGGATAGTCCCGGTGCCGTCGCCACCTTCCTCCATGCAGATATCGACCATCACTTCTACGAGAGGCTGGGGTATAGGTGCATTCCGGGGGGTGATTGCATGTATTTCTCTCATAGGCGGCCACGCTATGTCGGCGAACCGCCTACCTACTTTTAATCCACTCTCAGCCACCATCCACATGGCAGCCACCCGATGGCTCACGACTTTTCTCCACCTTGCCACCCCTCCTCTTCCCCTGATTACCGCCATTTATGTGCGTCGGATCACATCCAACCCCATCATCCACCCTCACAAATTTATAGAAAAAGCTTCTCTCTCCCGTCCAGACTGGTAGGGCCACAGCAATATTGCCGCAAGGGGACTACTGCTAACGACATGATTTTATATGTGAAAACCAACTTAATTCACTGCCGTTGCCCAACGCCTCGCTTTGGGATCCGGCTCACACTCGGGATCTTGCCGCACAAAAATCCAGTCATTCGCACATTTGTCCGATAGGGTGGCGTTCGACCCGTCGCGATAATAGTCGTGTCAATTTTGTCTGCATGCCGTGTGCACGGCATGCCAACAGGCTCCATCAAGGGAGCGGGGAGAACGCCATGATCACCACCCTTATCAACGAGCAGCTGATCGCGCTCGATTTAAAGGCCACGGGCAAGGAGGAGGTCTTCGCCGAGATGACCCGATTGCTGGTCGCCCAAGGCAAGGTCAGCGACGAGCAGCAGTTCATCAAGGACTTGTGGGCCCGGGAAGAGCTGGACAACACCGGCTTCGAGGAGGGCGTCGCCCTGCCCCACGCCAAGAGTGCGGCGGTGAGCACCCCGGCGGTGGCCATCGGCATCAGCCGTGCCGGCATCGATTACGGCGCCGAGGATGGCAAGCCCTCCCGGCTGTTCTTCATGATTGCCTCCCCGGCCGGTGGCGCCAACCACCACATCGAGGTGCTGGCCGAGCTCTCCGCCAAGCTGATCGAAGAGGGCTTTATCGACGCCCTGCTGGCGGCCAAGACCTCGGCCGAGGCGCTGGCGCTGCTGCTCGAGAAGAAAGAAGAAACGGTTGCCACCCCGGCCGCCGACAAGGGCTTCATCATAGGCGTCACCGGCTGCCCGGCCGGCATCGCCCACACCTATCTGGCGGCGGAATCCCTGGAGCGCGCCGCCAGGGAGTTGGGGTACGAGGTGAAGGTGGAGACCAACGGCTCCATCGGCGTCAAGAACAGCCCTACGCCTGCCGAGATCGCCCGCGCCAGCGCCATCGTGGTGGCCTGCGACAAGCAGGTGGACATGGCCCGCTTCAACGGCAAGCCGCTCATCAAGACCGGCGTCAAGGCCCCCATCAGGGATGGCAAGGGCCTCATCGAGCAGGCGCTCAAGGCCCCCGCCTATGTGGCGGACAAGGATGAGCGCAAGAGCGAGGAGAAGAGCGCGGGCGGCAGTTCCGATCTCTACCGTTACCTGATGAACGGCGTCTCCCACATGATCCCCTTCGTGGTGACCGGGGGCCTCTTGATCGCCCTGGCGCTCGCCATCGGCGGTGACCCGACCCCGAGCGGCATGCAGATCCCGGCAGGGAGCATGTGGAACCAGATCCTCAACGTGGGCGTCGCCGCCTTCACCCTGATGATCCCCATACTGGCGGGCTACATCGCCTACGCCATCGGTGATCGCCCCGCCCTGGCGCCGGGCTTTATCGGCGGCTGGATCGCCAACAACGGCAGCTTCTACGGCGCCGACGCCGGCACCGGCTTTATCGGTGCCATCATAGCGGGCCTGCTGGTCGGCTACCTGGTGCGCTGGATAGCGACTCGCCACTACCACAAGATGGTGCAGCCGCTGGTGCCTATCCTGATCGCCCCCATCGTCGGGTCGCTCTTTATCGCCGCCGTCTTCATCTTCATCATCGGCGCCCCCATCGCCGACATGATGACGGGTCTGAACGCCATGCTGCTCTCCATGAGCGGTGGCAGCCTGGTGCTGCTGGGCATAGTGCTGGGCGGCATGGCGGGCTTTGACATGGGAGGCCCGGTCAACAAGGTGGCCTTCCTGTTCTCGGTGGGCATGATTGCCTCCGGCCAGACCCAGTTCATGGGGGCCATGGCCTGCGCCATCCCGGCGGCGCCCCTTGGCATGTCGCTGGCCACCGTGCTCGGTCGCAAGCTCGGCATCTTCGATGCCTCCGAAATCGAGGCGGGCAAGGCCGCCGGTGCCATGGGTCTGGTGGGGATCTCCGAGGGGGCGATTCCGTTCGCCGCCCGTGACCCGCTCGCCGTCATTCCCGCCAACGTGCTGGGCAGCATGACCGCCGCCGTGATGGCTTTCCTGTTTGGCATCACCAACAGCGTTGCCCACGGTGGCCCCATCGTGGCTCTGCTGGGTGCGGTCAACAAGCCGCTGCTGGCGCTGCTCTGCATGGTCTGCGGTGCCATCGTCACCGGCGTGGTGGCGGTCGCCCTGAAAAAACTGCGGATCAAAAAGCGTAACGAGGTGACCCTGGCCAAGGCGGCCTGACCCTTGTTGACCCCACGCACTTGAGATGACAGCAGGCCACCCCGGGTGGCCTGCTTGTTTTTGCGCCCCCCTTGCCGCCGGGCTGCGAGCCTGATGGCTCCCACCACTGCGCGTCGCGCCACCCGGGGCGCGCGGGCCAGTGAGCCGACTCTGTGATCCCCTTCACGCTTCAGGGCCACAAGCCGCCAAACTAGGAAATTTTCCTAATTGTCCTAGGGATGGCTCTCACGCCATCCCCATCCCGCCTCTTTACAGTCGACCTACCTGATGTAGTTACCCGACCCCAGCGCAGGTGCCAGGGCCGGGCATGGGTTCAATCGACAGGGGAGCGCTCTGCTGTTCGCCCTCTTCCTGTCGCCCTTCCCGTGGCGTGACCTCCCATAACAGATTGAACGAGTTCAATACACAAATGAGGAACGCGGCGGGAATAGCGTCTATCTCGCAGAGGATGAACGAAGATGTTTAAACTGCTCGAACAGGTCCGGATCCCCACCCTGGACCTGCCGGTCGAAGCCCGGCGCAAGCTCTGGTTCAAGCCATTCATGCAATCTTATCTGGTTGTATTCATTGGCTATCTGACCATGTATCTGATCCGCAAGAACTTCAACATCGCCCAGAACGACATGATCCAGGAGTACGGTCTCTCCATGACCGAGCTCGGCATGATAGGCCTTGGCTTCTCCATCACCTACGGGGTGGGCAAGACGGTCGTCTCCTACTATGCCGACGGCAAGAACACCAAGCAGTTCCTGCCGCTGATGCTGATCCTCTCCGCCCTCTGCATGCTGGGCTTCAGTGCCAGCATGGGGGGCACGGGTTTTAGCCTCTACTTCATGATCTTCTTCTATGCCCTGAGTGGCTTCTTCCAGAGCTGTGGTGGCTCCTGCAGCTACTCCACCATCACCAAGTGGACCCCCCGCAACAAGCGCGGCACCTACCTCGGCATGTGGAACCTCTCCCACAACGTGGGCGGCGCCGGTGCGGCCGGTGTGGCGCTGTTCGGTGCCAACTACCTGTTCGATGGCAACGTGCTCGGCATGTTCATCTTCCCCTCCATGATTGCGCTGATGGTCGGCTTTATCGGCCTGCGCTTTGGCAGCGACTCGCCGGAGGCCTATGGCCTTGGCAAGGTGGAGGAGCTGTTTGACGAAGTGGCCAGCGAAGAGGACATCGCCACCGAGGAGCAGAAGCTGACCAAGTGGCAGATCTTCGTGAAGTACGTGCTGATGAACAAGGTGATCTGGCTGCTCTGCTTCGCCAACATCTTCCTCTACGTGGTGCGCATCGGCATCGACCAGTGGTCCACCGTCTACGCCCACCAGGAGCTCGGCTTCTCCAAGGAAGTCGCCATCCAGGGCTTTACCTTCTTCGAAGTGGGCGCCCTGGTCGGCACCCTGATGTGGGGCTACCTCTCGGATCTGGCGAACGGTCGCCGTGGTCTGGTGGCCTGCGTGGCACTGGCGCTCATCATCGCCACTCTGGGGCTCTACCAGCATGCCACCACCCAGTTCATGTTCCTGGGCTCCCTGTTCCTGCTGGGCTTCCTGGTGTTTGGTCCGCAGCTGCTGATCGGCGTGGCCGCCGTGGGCTTCGTGCCCAAGCAGGGGATCAGCGTGGCCGATGGCGTCAAGGGCACCTTCGCCTACCTCATCGGTGACAGCTTCGCCAAGCTGGGTCTGGGCATGATAGCCGACGGCACCCCCATCTTCGGCCTGACCGGCTGGACCGGCACCTTCGCGGCGCTGGACATGGCCGCCGCCGCCTGCCTGGTGCTGATGGCCTGCGTCGCCGTGGCCGAGGAGCGCAAGATCCGCCGCATCAAACGGGAACTGCGCGCCGCCGAGCTGGCTACCCAGTCCGCCTGATAGCCGCCATCCGCTTTATCTCCTGATATGCATTCGGCTCGCCCTCTGGCGGGCCGTTTTTTATCCGCACAGCCCCACACTCAAACGGGGCCACACCTTGCGCAAAGCGGCACCAGAGCACCGCCAAGATCCCACTTTCACCCCGCACCTTTGGCAAAAGCCGCCCCATGGCGCTATCTTGTGCCCCACCTCAATTTGCTTCGAGAGCCCATGAAGATCCTCGCCGTCACCGCCTGCCCCACCGGCATAGCCCACACCTACATGGCCGCCGAGGCGCTGCAAAAAGCCGCCGACAAGCTGGGGCTCAAGATCAAGGTGGAGACCCAGGGCGCCATGGGGCTGGAAAACGTGCTGACCGCCCGGGAGATCGCCAGCGCGGATCTGGTGCTGATCGCCTCCGACATCGAGATCGAGCAGAAGGAGCGCTTCCTCGGCTGCAATGTGCGCCAGGTATCCCTGGAGTCCGTGCTGCTGGACGCTGCCGCCGTGCTCAAAGCCGCCACTCCTGGCGCCTGAATGCTCCGCCGCGAGCTCACCTTCTGCTGCCACCAGGGCTTGACCATCACCCAGGCCAAGCAGCTCTGTCGACTGGCCGGGCTGTTCAAGTCCCAGATCCTCTTCATCAACATCAGCCGTCGCCAGCGGGCAGAGGCGACCAGCCAGCTCGCCCTGCTCACCCTGGCCACCCAGCCCGGGGATCTCTGCCAGTTGCTGATCGAAGGGCTGGATGCCGAGCTCGCCCACATGGCCTTCACCTGCTGGTGCGTGGAGCTGGGCCAGCCGCTGGGGCGCCCCGCCACCTCGGCCCGGGCCGAGCAGCGGCTGGCCGCCGCCCTGCCCGACTACGGCTTTTCCCTCGCCCAGCTCGGCCACAGCTCGGCGTCCCTCGACAAGGCGCTGGCGTTGCAGATCCTGGTGGATCTGCTGCCGGGGGAGCGGGTGCGCGACAGAGCCGCGCTGGAGCAGGCCATTGCGGATCGGGAGCGGCTCGCCGCCACCATCATACGGCCTGGCCTCGCCATGCCCCATGTGATCTGCCCCGCCATCACCAGGCCAAGCCTCTCGCTGCTTAGCTGCGATGACCCCCTCCCCTGGGGATCGGCGCTCGGGCCCGTGCAGACCATCATATTGCTGGCCATTCCGGCCGCTCTGGCCCCCGAGCAGCTGCGCCCCCTCACCCGGCTGGCCCGCGCCCTGATGGACGAGGTGGTCAGCACGGCGCTCTTGCACGCAAGCTCGGCCCCCGCCCGCCAGGCCATCGTCATCGACAGCCTGCTCGGCTGAGAGGCGCCGAGCTGCCCGGGTGCGCGCATCCCCGATGCCCCATGGCGAGCGCCGCCGTGATACACTCCGGCATCCCCTGTTTTTGGTATGCACGCGATGAAACCTGCCCGTCCCCGCCTCTCCCTTTCCGGCCGCTCCAGCGCCGCTGGCCGTCCCGCACAGGATGAGGCCCACAAGCCCGGCCTTGCACGCTCACGGGCCGGTACCCGGCAGGCGGGCGACGCCAGAGTGGCGGGGCAAAAACCAGAGGTGGCACCGGCAGATCGCAGGCTCTTGCTGCTGAACAAGCCCTACATGGTGCTCTGCCAGTTCACCGACGAGGCGGGGCGCGAGACCCTCAAGGATTACATCAGGGAGCCCGGCATCTATGCCGCAGGCCGGCTGGATCGCGACAGCGAGGGGCTCTTGCTGCTCACCAACGACGGCAAGCTGCAGGCGCGCCTCACCCAGCCGGGGGAGAAGACCCCCAAGACCTACTGGGTGCAGGTGGAAGGCGTGCCGAGCGAGGCGGCACTGGCCGCCCTGCGCGCCGGGGTTGAGCTCAACGATGGCATGACGTTGCCCGCCGGGGCGCGCATCATGGATGACCCTGCGGTGTGGCCACGCAATCCGCCCATTCGCGAGCGTAAAGAAATCCCCACCAGCTGGCTGGAGATCAAGATTGTGGAGGGTCGCAACCGCCAGGTGCGGCGCATGACGGCCCATATCGGCCACCCCACATTGCGCCTTATCCGCTACGCCATCGGTGACTGGACGTTAGATGGTCTGGCGCCGGGGGAGAGCCGCGCCCTGCCCGCCCCCGAGCTGGCGCAGGCACCGCGATCAGCGCCAGCGCACGGCAAGCCGCGGGCATCAACCCAACCCGAGGGCACTGGCAGCAACGAGCACCGAGCGGCCCGCAGCCCCCAGGCCCGGCGACAGCCTCAGGAACCACGCCAGGAGCGAGGCAACCGCGAGGCAGAGCCGCGCCCGGGCAATCGCAGCAGCGGGCGCGGCACCGCCCGCCGCCCGGCCCGCACCAAGCCGTCAGAATGATGGCAACAGCGGATCTGCATCGAACGCCCCCGCCGGGGCACAGCCAACGAGACAAGGAGCCCTTATGAGCGATCACCCACCGCTGCCCACCCGCCTTACCGTGGCCGCCCTGGTGCACTGGCAGGGTCGCTTCCTGCTGGTGGAGGAGGAGATCAGGGGCCAGCGCCGCTTCAACCAGCCCGCCGGCCACGTGGAGCCGGGGGAGAACCTGATTGAGGCGGCCTGCCGCGAGCTCAAGGAGGAGACGGGGCTGACCGCAGCCCCCAGCGCCTGGCTCGGGGTCTATCTGTTCAAACCGGCGGACAGCGAGGCCACCTTCGTGCGCACCGCCGTCATCTTCGACCTTGAAAAGGCGCCGGGTCAGCACCATCCAGAGGATCCCGACGGCGATGTGCTGGCCTGCCACTGGCTCACCCTGGCGGAGATAGCCGAGTGCAAGCCCGCCCTGCGAAGCCCGCTGGTGTGGCAGTGTATCCAGGACTACCTGGCCGGCACCCGCCTGCCGCTGTCGGCGCTCAAGGCCTTCATTTAAGATCCGTTGGAAGCTCCTTTTAACGCAATGGAGCCGAGACAAGAAAAACGATTTCCCGCCGCCAGGCTCCCGAGGGGAGCGACGGCAGGGAGATGTGACCGGGGGCGCAAAACTCTGGTAGAATACGCCCCGTTTAAACGAACTGGTAACTTCGACTAATGACAGACAACAGCCAAATCAAGGTGATCGTCGGCATGTCCGGCGGCGTGGATTCTTCCGTCTCGGCCTACCTGCTCCAGCAGCAGGGTTATCAGGTCGAAGGCTTGTTCATGAAGAACTGGGAAGAAGACGACACGGACGAGTACTGCTCCGCCTCCAAGGATTTGGCTGATGCCAAGGCCGTCTGCGACAAGCTGGGCATGAAGCTGCACACCATCAACTTCGCCGCCGAGTACTGGGATAACGTGTTCGAGCACTTCCTGGAAGAGTACAAGGCAGGGCGCACGCCGAACCCGGACATCCTGTGCAACAAGGAGATCAAGTTCAAGGCGTTCCTGGAATTTGCCGCCGAAGAGCTGGGTGCCACCTACATCGCCACCGGCCACTACGTGCGCCGTGACGACAGCACGGGCCGCCCACGCCTGCTGCGCGGTCTGGATACCAACAAGGATCAGAGCTACTTCCTCTACACCCTGAGCGAAGCCCAGGTGGGTCAGAGCCTGTTCCCTGTCGGGGATCTGGAGAAGCCGGAGGTACGCCGCATCGCCGAGCAGCTCGACCTCATCACCGCCAAGAAGAAGGACTCCACCGGCATCTGCTTCATCGGCGAGCGCAAGTTCAAGGACTTCCTGGCCAAGTTCCTGCCCGCCCAGCCCGGCCCCATCGAAACCGTGGATGGCAAGGTGATTGGCGAGCACCAGGGGCTGATGTACCACACCCTGGGCCAGCGCAAGGGGCTCGGCATCGGCGGCATGAAGGATGCGACCGAAGAGGCCTGGTACGTGGTGGACAAGGAGGTGGAGCGCAATACCCTGGTGGTGGCGCAAGGGGAGCATCCCCGCCTCTACTCCGACGGCCTGATCGCCAGCCAATTGCACTGGGTGGATCGCACCCCGATCCGGGCGCCGCTACGCTGCACCGTCAAGACCCGTTACCGCCAGCAGGACATCCCCTGCCTGATCCAGCCCATCGACGATGAGACCATACGGGTCATCTTCGACGAGAAACAGGCTGCGGTGACCCCGGGCCAGTCCGCCGTCTTCTACGACGGGGAAGTCTGCCTGGGCGGCGGCATCATAGAACAGCGTTTCAGCCATCCGGTTTGAATCCTTAACAGAAGGCAGCAGACGTGAGCGACAAATTCCAAGACAGAACAATGGCTTTCGCCGGCATCTGCCAGGCGGCCTATCTGGTGCAAAAAGTGGCCCGTGACGGCACCTGTGACGAGGCCTCCCTGCGCGAGAGCCTGCAAAGCGTGCTGGTGACCAATCCCAAGCAGCCGCTGGAAGTGTTCGGCAGCCACCTCGCCATCCGCGACGGTTACCGCGCCCTGGTGGAGCAGCTGGGGGCCGACGGCAGCCAGAAGAACGCCGAGCTGACCCGCTACGTGGTGAGCCTGATTGCGCTGGAGCGCAAGCTGGCCAAGCGCAAGGACATTCTCAACATGCTGGGGGAGCGGATCGGGCAGATCGGCCGCCAGCAACAGCATTTCGATCTGCTCGACGAGCAGATCCTGGCCAACATGGCGAGCATCTACAGCGATCTCATCAGCCCCATAGGGCCGCGCATCCAGGTGGCGGGCACCCCGCTGTTCCTGCAGCAGCCCCTGGTGCAGCACAAGGTGCGCGCCCTGCTGCTGGCAGGCATCCGTGCCTGCGTGCTGTGGCGCCAGCTTGGCGGCAGCCGTACCCAGATCATCTTCGCTCGCAAGAAGATGGTGGAACTGGCCAAACGTTTCTAAGAATCGGCTCGAGCTCCGTCGTGAGAGGCCGGAAGCAAGGTGAAGAGCAGCGCAGGTACCGGAGTTTATGTCGATAAATAAGGATGCCGAGCAGCACATGAGCCTTGATAACGGTCTCGTAACAGGAGCGCGAGTTGATGAGAATCCCCCACACCAATCATCAGGAGTTCACCCCATGGAGCTGTCCGCGCTGACTGCTGTTTCCCCGATTGACGGTCGTTATGGCGACAAGGCCGATGCCCTGCGTCCCATCTTCTCCGAATTCGGTCTGCTGCGTTTTCGCGTCGAAGTCGAGGTGCGCTGGTTGCAAAAACTGGCCAGCCACGCCGGGATCCCGGAAGTCCCTGCCCTGAGTGCGGCCGCCAATGCCGTGCTGGACGGCATAGTCCTGAACTTCAACGAAGCGGACGCCGCGCGCATCAAGCAGATCGAGCGCACCACCAACCATGATGTGAAAGCGGTGGAGTACTTCCTGAAAGAGAAGGTGGAAGTGAACCCCGAGCTCGCCGCCGTCAGCGAATTCATCCACTTCGCCTGCACCTCGGAAGACATCAACAACAACTCCCACGGCCTGATGCTGAAGACCGCCCGCGACGAGGTCATCAAGCCTTATTGCGAGAAGCTGATTTCCGAGCTCAAGCGCCTGGCCGTTGAGTACCGCGACATGCCGCTGCTGTCACGCACCCACGGCCAGCCGGCGACCCCGAGCACCATGGGCAAGGAGATGGCCAACGTCGCCTATCGCCTGGAGCGCCAGTTCAAGCAGATCATGGCGGTGGAGATCCTCGGCAAGATCAACGGTGCCGTGGGCAACTACAACGCCCACGTGAGCGCCTACCCTGAAGTGGACTGGCACCAGTTCTCCGAGGAGTTTGTTACCTCCTTGGGCCTTTCCTGGAACCCCTACACCACCCAGATCGAGCCCCACGACTACATCGCCGAGCTGTTCGACGCCATGGCCCGCTTCAACACCATCCTGATCGACTTCGACAGGGACGTGTGGGGCTACATCTCCCTGGGTCACTTCAAGCAGCGCACCGTGGCGGGCGAGATCGGCTCCTCCACCATGCCGCACAAGGTCAATCCCATCGACTTCGAGAACTCCGAAGGCAATCTGGGTCTGGCCAACGCCGTGTTCCAGCACCTGGCCTCCAAGCTGCCCATCTCCCGCTGGCAGCGTGATCTGACCGACTCCACAGTGCTGCGCAACCTGGGGGTGGCCGTGGGTTACTCCCTGATTGCCTATCAGGCGACCCTCAAGGGCATCTCCAAGCTGGAAGCGAACGCGGACGCCATGGCCGCCGATCTGGACGCCAACTGGGAAGTGCTGGCCGAGCCCATCCAGACAGTGATGCGCCGCTACGGCATCGAGAAGCCCTACGAGAAGCTAAAGGAGCTGACCCGTGGCCGCCGCGTGGATGCCGAAGGCATGCGCACCTTTATCGACACCCTGGAACTGCCCGAGGCCGTCAAGGTCGAACTGAAGAAGCTGACTCCAGCCAACTACCTCGGTCAGGCCCAGCGTCTGGTCGATCTGCTGAAGTAAGCGGCTAAACCGAACCGGCGGGGGCTCTGTCATGACGGCAGGGCCCCCGTTGATTTTGGCCCATTTGATAGCATCACAGGCTATCGGGCCATTTCAGAGCCCTTGCCCAAGCCCGATTTGGGCAAGATCTCTCACAAGATACGAGAAGCACCATGTACGAACTCAATCTGGATATTGCCCACTTCCTCGAGCATTACTGGCAGAAGCGCCCGCTCCTCATCAAGGGCGGCTTCACCGACTTTCAGGATCCCATCAGCCCGGACGAGCTGGCGGGTCTGGCCATGGAGGAGGTGATCGAATCGCGCCTGGTGACCCGCTTCGACGGCAAGTGGGCCGCCGAACACGGGCCCTTCGAGTCTTATGACCACCTGGGGGAAGAGAACTGGACCGTGCTGGTACAGGCCTGCAACCACTGGGCCCCCGAGGTGCACGAGCTGGCGCTGCCGTTCCAGTTCATCCCGGGCTGGCGCTTTGACGATGTGATGGTGAGCTTCTCCACCCCTCACGGCGGCGTCGGCCCCCACATCGACAACTACGACGTCTTCATCACCCAGGGCCAGGGCAAGCGTCACTGGCGGGTCGGCGATGCCAAGCCCCTCGAGGAGTTTGCCGCCCACGCCGCCCTGCTGCACTGCGAGCCGTTCGAGGCGATCATCGACGCCATCATGGAGCCGGGCGACATCCTCTACATCCCGCCCGGATTCCCCCACGAGGGCTACGCCATCGAGCCCTCCCTGAACTTCTCCGTGGGCTTCCGCGCACCGGACGCCAAAGCGCTCATCTCCTCGTTTGCCGATCACCTGATCGACAACGATCTGCGCACCGAGCGTTACGGCGACCCGGACCTCAAGCCTCGCGCCCGTCACGGCGAGATCCAGCCCCATGAGCTGCACCGCCTGCGGGAGCTGATGCAACAGGCCCTGGATGACGAGACCCTGTTCAAGGAGTGGTTCGGCACCATGATCTCCGAGGCCAAGCACGATCTGGACGTGAGCCCCATGGAGCCTGACTACAGCGCCGAGGAAGTGGCCGACCTGCTGACCCAGGGCGAGCCCGCCATCAAGGTGCCGGGGCTGCGCTCCGTCTGGTTCAGCGGCGAGAGCCGTAGCTGCTACATCGACGGCGAGGCCTGGACCCTGCCGAGCGAGGATGCGGCCGCCATTTCGCTCCTGTGCGACAAGGACATCATCACCCAGGCCGACATGGTGGAACTCGCCGATCAGGCCGGTTTCCTGCAACTGCTGACCCGTCTCATCAACCGCGGTTACTGGTTCTTCGGCTAAGCCTGCGCAAAGGCGCGTCCCCTGGGTGGGTGACGCGCCTGGTCGAAAGCTGGTGCCTCTCCTGCGTGGTGGCGGTCCAATGACTACACTGGGTGACGGCCAAAGGGGGAAAGGGGCCCTGACCCGTCGCCGGCACTCTCATCCCTTGTTTGTCATTTAACTACATGGGATCGGGTCATCGACGGGGGCGAAAAATGGGAACCAAATGGCCTCACTCGCGGAAAATCAATTATTTTAGCCCCTAAAATCAGCTGTGAGCGAAAACGTTATCTTTCAAATTGAGGCGTTTTTAGCTCAAAACGTTGTTTCTGGATCATAAAAAGTATCCAAAAACTGGTGTATATTGCACGGCGGAAACTCCTTAACCATGAAGACTGACATGAAAAAGACCAAAATCGTCTGCACCATAGGTCCCAAGACCGAATCCAAAGAAATGCTCGGCAAGATGCTCGACGCCGGCATGAACGTCATGCGCCTGAACTTCTCTCACGGTGACTACGAAGAGCACGGCACCCGTATCCGCAACCTGCGTGAAGTGATGGCCGAGACCGGCAAGCACGCAGCCATCCTGCTGGATACCAAGGGTCCGGAAATCCGTACCATGAAGCTGGAAGGTGGCAACGATGTCTCTCTGGTCGCCGGCCAGACCTTCACCTTCACCACCGACCAGACCGTGGTTGGCAACAAAGACAAGGTCGCCGTGACCTACGCCGGCTTCGCCAACGACCTGCGCGTCGGCAACCGCATCCTGGTTGACGACGGCCTGATCGGTCTGGACGTCATCGAAATCACCGAGCGCGAAGTCATCTGCAAGGTGCTGAACAACGGTGATCTGGGCGAGAACAAGGGCGTCAACCTGCCGGGCGTCTCCATCAAGCTGCCGGCCCTGGCCGAGAAAGACAAGCGTGACCTCATCTTCGGTTGCGAGCAGGGCGTGGACTTCGTTGCCGCCTCCTTCATCCGCAAGAAAGAAGACGTGCTGGAAATCCGTGAGCACCTGAAGGCCCACGGTGGCGAAGCCATCCAGATCATCTCCAAGATCGAAAACCAGGAAGGCCTGGACAACTTCGACGACATCCTGGCTGTCTCCGACGGCATCATGGTTGCTCGTGGCGACATGGGTGTGGAAATTCCGGTTGAAGAAGTGATCTTCGCCCAGAAGATGATCATCACCAAGTGCAACAAGGCACGTAAAGTGGTCATCACCGCCACCCAGATGCTGGATTCCATGATCAAGAACCCGCGTCCGACCCGCGCCGAAGCCGGTGACGTGGCGAACGCCATCCTGGATGGTACCGACGCCGTCATGCTGTCCGGCGAGTCCGCCAAGGGCAAGTACCCGCTGGAAGCCGTGACCATCATGGCCACCATCTGCGAGCGTACCGACGCCGTGATGCCGTCCAACCTGTCTGCTGCCAACGACAGCAACAAGCTGCGCATCACCGAAGCCGTATGTAAAGGTGCGGTCGAGACCTCCGAGAAGCTGGACGCCCCGCTGATCGTGGTTGCCACCGAAGGCGGCAAGTCTGCCAAGGCCATTCGCAAGTACTTCCCGAAAGCCTGGATCCTGGCCATCACCACCAACAAGAAAACTGCTGCCCAGCTGGTCCTGACCAAGGGTGTGGTTGCTCACGTGGTTGACAGCATCGCCTCCACCGACGATTTCTATCGCATCGGCAAGGAAGCGGCACTGCAAAGCGGCATGGGCCTGAAGGGTGACGTGGTCGTCATGGTCTCCGGTGCCCTGGTACCGAGCGGTACCACCAACACCGCCTCCGTTCACGTACTGTAATCAGTGCTGAACCATTGAAAACGGCGCCTTGAGGCGCCGTTTTTTTTATCTCTCCCCCCTGCTGCCTCCCTCGCGCCGGTGCTAGAATCCACGCGGATTTCCCCCCAGTGGGAAACCTCCCGAATCTCGCATAATCACCCGGACGTTTTATGCCCTCAATACAGTTCAGAAGAGCCTCGGCCACCCTGTTGCCGCTGCTCTGTTTACTCATCAGCCTCTGCGCCCCGCAAGCCATGGCGCAGGATCTGCCCCAGCGCGCCACCGTACAGCGGGCGCTCGATGCCCTCGGCAAGTCAGAGACCCTCACCGTCAGCCAGCAGGCGGATCAGAAGTTGCTGACCGATACCTTAGCCCTGCTCGACAGCATCGAGAAGGAGCAGGCCAAGGCCAAGGCGCTGGCACAGCGGGTACGCTCCCTGCCCGGCGAAATGAAAGAGATAGGCGCCAAGATAGACTCCCTGGCCCAGGACAAGGGTCCTGAGCAGCTCAGGAGCGAATACGCCAGCATGAGCCTGGCGGAGCTGGAGAGCCGTCAGCCGGAGGTGCTGGCCAACATGCAGGATGCCCAGGAGGCCCTCGGCACCATAGGCAGCCAGATCACCAGCCTGCAGACCCTGCCGGAGCGGGCCCAGGCCAACATGAGCCGCGCCTATCAACGCAGCCAGGAGATCCGCACTCGTCTGAACTCCGGGGACGGCGTGAGCAGCGCCGAGAAGATGAAGCTCAATACCGAGCTGGCCTTGCTGGACTTGCAACTGGCCAACCTGCAAAAGGATCTGGACAACCGCACCAGCATGCAGGATCTGGCGGTCAAGCAGCGTGACTACCAGAGTGCGCGCCTCGCCCATGAAGAGCAGAAACTGCAGGCCCTGCAGGAGCAGAGCAGCGCCAAGCGCCTCGGCGACACCGAGAAGGCCGCCGAGCAGACCGGCGAGCTGGTCGCCACCCAGAACAACCCGCTGGTGCAAAAAGAGCAGGAGATCAACCACCAGCTCAGCCAGCAGCTCATCAGCGCCACCACCAACCTCAACCTGCTCGCCCAGAAAAACCTGCAGGCCAAGAGCTGGCTGGAGCGCGGCACCCAGACCGAGCGCAACCTGAACGAACAGGTGCAGATGCTCAAGGGCAACCTGCTGCTGTCACGCATCCTCTATCAGCTCTACCAGCAGCTGGAGGCCGCCCCCTCCACCCTGGTGAAGAACCTGGAAGAGCAGATTGCCGACCTGCACCTGGCCCAGTTTGAACTGAGCCAGCAACGGGATCAGCTGTTCCAGAAGGGCCAGTATCTGGACAACCTGATCGCCAACAGCAGGGAGACCGTCAGCGAAGAGGACAAGGCCATCCTGGTCAAGCTGATCGACACCCGCATCAGCCTGCTCGATCAGCTCAACCGCCAGATGGATGCCCAGCTGACCAACGCCATCAGCCTGCAGCTCACCCAGCAGCAGCTGACGCGCATCTATGCCTCCATCGAATTCACCCTGCAACAGCACATCTTCTGGGTCAGCAGCAACAAGCCCATCGATGGCAAGTGGTTCATCAACTGGCCGGGCCATGCCTACAAGCAGGCCTCCGACTGGGTGCTCAAGCCGGACTGGCAAGGCTGGGGCGACATGCTGCTGGCGGTCTCCCTGCTGGCCCTGCCGCTGCTGCTGGTGGGTGGCCTGCTGCTGTGGAAACGCCCGACCCTGGTCAAGCGCCAGCAGCGGATCGCCAAGGATCTCGGCCGCTTCCGCCAGGACAGCCAGTGGCACACCCCGCGCGCCCTGCTCTACACCGTATTGCAGCGCCTGCCGGGTACCCTCTTCATCCTGGCCGCCGGCCTGCTGCTGGCCTATTGTGGCCTGCTGAGCCCGCGCCTCATCTTCCAGATCACCCTGAACCTGGCACTGGGCTACCTGGTGTTCAGCGTCTACCTGTCGGTGATGCGCCCTGGCGGCATCGGCGAGAGCCACTTCCGCATCCCGCGGGACGAGCTGCAGGCCAAGCGCAACAGCATGCGTTACCTCTGGCTGCCCCTGCTGCCCCTCATCATGCTGTCGACCAAGGCGGTGGTGGAGCCCTCATCGCTGGGCAACGATGTCATCGGCCAGGCGCTGACCATGCTGCTGCTGGGGCTGACCGCCTACCTGGTGCTGCCCATCTCCCGCGCTCGCATCAAGGGCGAGGCCAGCATGCTGCAGACCATGACGGCCGTCGCCCTGGCGCTGGCGCCGGTGGCCCTGATGGTGCTGGCGGCGCTCGGCTACTACTACACCGCCCTGAAGCTGACCGGTCGCCTGATCGAATCCTTCTACCTCATCATCATCTGGAGCCTGGTCTATCGCACCGCCCTGCGTGGTCTGGAGCTGGCGGCCCGCCGTCTGGCCTACCGCCGCGCCGTCGCCAAGCGCGAGCACAAGCCTTCGGAAGATGCGGAAGGGGGCGAGGCCATCGAAGAGCAGCCCATGGATCTGGAAGAGGTCAGCCAGCAGTCCCTGCGCCTGACCCGCATCATGCTGCTGCTGGTATTCGGCGTCGCCTTCTACTGGCTCTGGTCCGATCTGGTCGCTGTCTTCACCTACCTCGACAGCGTGGTGCTGTGGCACAAGAGCGAGGGCACGGGTGCCAACGCCGTGCTCTACCCCATCAGCCTGAGCGACGTGCTAACCGGCCTGTTCCTGTTCGGGGCGGCCCTGTCGCTGGCCCGCAACCTGCCAGGCCTGCTGGAGGTACTGGTGCTCTCCAAGCTGCGCCTCGCCCAGGGCACCGCCTACGCCTTCACCACCATGCTCAACTATGTGCTGATCGGGATGGGCTCGCTCACCGCCCTGGCCATGCTGGGAGTCCAGTGGGAGAAGCTGCAGTGGCTGGCCGCCGGCCTCTCGGTCGGTATCGGTTTCGGCATGCAGCAGATCGTCTCCAACTTCATCTCCGGCATCATCATACTGTTCGAGCGCCCGGTGCGGATCGGGGACACCGTCACCATCGGCACCATCTCGGGCACGGTCAACAAGATCCGCATCCGCTCGACCACCCTCACCGACTTCGACCGCAAGGAGGTGATCATCCCGAACCAGCAGCTGATGATAGAGCGGCTGATCAACTGGTCCCTGTCCGATACCGTCACCCGGGTCATCGCCCGGGTCGGGGTGGCCTATGGTTCGGATCTGGAGCTGACCCGCAAGCTGTTGATGCAGGCGGCCACGGAGAACAGTCGGGTCTTGAAAGACCCGGCCCCCATCGTCTACTTCCTCACCTTCGGCCCCAGTACCCTGGATCACGAGCTGCGCTTCTTCGTGAGCGAGCTCGGGGATCGCAACCCGGCCATCGATGAGCTGAACCGCCGCATCGACGTGCTGTTCCGTGAACACGGCATCGACATCGCGTTCAACCAGATGGACGTCCACATCAAGAACCGGCAAGGGGACGAGCAGAAGATAGAGTCCCGCCCGAGCCTGCCGCCGCCCAATGGTGGCAAGCCGGCCTGATGCCGACCTCCTGCCCCTGCAAACAGGCTCCTCATTGGAGCCTGTTTTTTTTACCCTGGCTGCCGGCCTTGAAAGCGGGAGCAGGCCCCCAATATAGGGAAGACAACGGAATGTCACCCACGAGGATCTCATGGACTATCTCTACGCCGTGGTGCTCTTTGCCATCTCGGCATCGGTCACCCCGGGACCGAACAACATCATGGTGATGAGCGCAGGCGCCAACTTCGGGATCAGGCGCAGCCTGCCGCTGCTCATGGGGATCTGCGTCGGCTTCACCCTGATGCTGTTGCTGGTGGGGCTGGGCTTCGGCCAGCTGTTCACCCTCTTCCCCAGCCTGCACTTCGTCATCAAGTGTGTCGGCACCCTCTATCTGCTCTATCTCGCCTGGCTGATTGCCCGCTCCGCCGACGAGGTGACGGGAGACGCCTCCGCCCGCCCCCTGGGGTTCCTCAAGGGCGCCCTGTTCCAATGGGTCAATGCCAAGGCCTGGGTGGTCGCCACCGGCGCCATCGCCGCCTTCACCAGCGCAGGGGCCGACTTCCATCAGCAGAACCTGACCATAGCCCTGACCTTCTTCATCGTCTCTTTCCCCTGCGTCGGGCTCTGGCTGCTGTGCGGCACCCTGCTCAAGCGCTGGCTGACCAATGCCCTCGCCCGCCGCAGGTTCAACCATGCCATGGCGGCCCTGCTGGCCCTCTCAGTGGTGCCCGTCATCCAGGAGATCCTGAGCCGGCCCTGACACCGCGCACATGAGTCCATCAAGAAACACAGGCCCCGAAGTGGGGCCTGTGTTGTTAGGTGACAGCTATCACTCGGCGCGCATAAAGGGCGTTTAGCTGCAGGCACCGATCAGCTTCCAGGGGTCCCCTGCGCTCGGCACATTGCCACTGTTCCACCACTTGGCCTCATAGATATTGCCGTTGTAGGTCACCTTGTTGCCCGTGGTATACACAGACCCGGTGGCCCAGCTTGCCGGGCAACTGCTGCCCTGCTCGAAGCTGACCGACAGGCTATGGGCACTATTCACGGCTGGGAAGGTATAGCTACCGGCCACAACCTGCGCCACACCATCGACGGTGAGGGATTTCACCTTGTAACCGGTATCGGGCAACAGGGTGACGGTGAAGCTGGTTCCCCCCTTGGCCTTCAACACCCCGTTCATCGGCGCCGGTGACAGAGTGCCACCGACCCCGACGTTCACGCTGATGTCGAAGAAGACGGGAATGTCGATGGTGGCTTCGCTGTAGCTGCCGCTAAAACCGGCGAAGTTGGTCGCACTGAGGGTATTCACCGCCGTGTTCTTCAGCACTATCTGCTTGGCATCCCCCTTGGCATAGGGTTCAACCAGGCTGATGACCACGTCGCTCCCCTCCTGGCTCAGCTTGATGCCAGAGAAAGGCACCGGCTGGTTGCTCGGGGTGGTGATGACCGTCTTGGCCGGATCGAAGCGACTGACGACCAGCGTCATGTTCCAACCCCAGTTCAGCGAGCTAAGCGGCACTATATAGCCGAGGCGATCGTAGCTGCCGGTGACATTGGTGAACATCTCGGGCCTGATATCCTTGAGGGTCAACCCCACCAGCTCATAGGAGGAGTAGATGCCGCCATCCTCCGCCTGCGGGCCCAACACCACCGAGGTGGCCGTCTCATAAGCCTTCAGGTGTTTGAAGCCGATGCCGGCACTGCCCGCAATCTTGTCGACCGCAGGATCGAAGCCCTGGACCACCTGCTTGCCCGAGTTCCAGGCCAGGGTGTAGATATCGGATTTGGTGATGACGGCAGCCGGATTGGCATGCACCGACGCCGCGCTGACCCCCTTGAGCAGAACGCGCTGACCGGCAAACTGCAACTCGGCGCCATCGGCGACATCACCAATCACCAGATCCGCCAGGGGATCCGCCATGCTCCAGCCACGCAGCACGATGAGATCATTGCCTGGGGTGAAGTCATTGACCGTGGTCAGGCCGTTCGCCTGCTCGTTGAGCAGGATTTGATCCTTGCCACCACCTGTGATGACAATGTCATTGCCCCAACCGGCCGTCAGCACCTCATCATAAGGTGAGCCCTGGGTGATGCTGTCACCCGGGGTGTCAAACAGGCTGTTGTAGTCACCAAACTTGTAGACGTACTTGGTGATGCAGGTCCCGAGCTCATCACAGGTGATCTGATCCTTGGTCAGCAGGGCGCCGACCCCCCAGGCGCCACGCAGGTGTGCCGCCGCCAGGATGCCTGACATGGTGGCACGGACCTGAATTGGCTGACCGTTGTCATCCTTATCGGGCCAGCTCTTGGCCAGGGCCTGGGCCCAGGTCATGTTGGCGTCCTTGAGCAGCTTGCTTATCACCTGATAGTTGAAATGCATGGCGTCGCGCATCACCAGCTCCTGCTTCTCCGGCAGGCGCAAGTCCGCCAGGGAGTTGACCCCATTCTTGCCGACAAAGGTTCCCTGCCAGCGGTTGACATCGGTCACATAGACCTTGTTGCCGCCCGAGCCCTCGATCTCGGCCAGGGCCTCGGTCTTGCAACCCGCCCAGGTGGAGTCCGGCACGAACATGTAGAAGCTGTCGTACTCCTTGCCATCGACAGTCACCTGTTTCGGGCTGTAGTAACCGGCGTCGATCAGCACCGCCTCTCCCAGCTGATAACCGATAAAACCCCAAGCGTTCAAGGAGTTGTATTGCATCTTCCGGAACATGGCCGCATCGGTCGGGGTGGCGGAATTATAGATATTGCCCACCCCCAGCTTGTTGAAGAAGCCGCTGATGGTGGTTGGCTCGGACAACATGCTGCCGGTCGAGCAATCCCGAACCAGACGACCCGGTGCCGTCACCTGGGCATAGGTGTAGACAGGGTTGTCGAGGTTTTGCAGATAAAAATCTGCCAGTGCCGGATTGATACCGGATTCAAAGTTGCGCAGCGCATCCAGGAAGTCCTGAGTGCCCCCCTTGGCCGCCAGAGCGGGGACAGCCAACGCGAGCAACACGGTTGCCGACACTATTTTCATGGTGCTTTTCAAAGCCTGCACCCTCTAATTAGTCCATTAATCACCGGGCAATTGCCCATGCAGGCTCCCAACAACACACTCCTAGGAGAAATCCCCCGCCATCCGGGATGGCGGGAAAAACAAAAGTTAACTGACCAGACCCACCGCCCGGCTGTGCTGGGTCGCCAGGGTGCCATTCAACACCTTGGCGGCGGCGCGAGCGCTCTCGGGGCGGGCCGAGTGGCTGCACAGGTAATAGCGCACATCCGGATAACCGAGCAGGTCATAAGGGCTGCGCAGTGCCACCACTATCAGTTTCTCGACCTCGCGGCTGAGCCGGCGGACCAGGGCCTGGGCCTCCCCTTGGGCGAAGTCTTCTCCGGGCAGAGGATGGTGCTCGGTCACCACCAGCAGCCAGTCGTCGCCGACGGTTGCCAGCTGCTCGGGCGTCACGGACAGCACCCGTCGAGCGCCCTGATCCAGAGCCGCAAGGAAGTGATCGAAGGCAGGTTCACGCTGGTTGGGGCCTATGCCACGGGGATTGGTGAGGTTGTGATAGCTGGTCGCCGGGGTGGCGTTGAGCACATAGAAGGGCCCCTCGCCCAACTCGGGCACCTGGCGTAGCCAGGTGAGCGCCTGGTTGGCACAGCGGTTGGCCACCTGCTGGTTTGCCGCCATGTCGGTGGGTTGATAGAGCGCCATGGGCACCAGCTTGGCGAGCTTGAAGGCAAGGATGCGAGCCAGGGCGGCATCGATCACTGCCTCGTCCAGATCCCCCGCTGCCACCGCGGCCATGATGCCGTGGATCATGGCGAACTGCTTGTCGAGGTAGGAGTCGCTGTGATCGTAGTGCTCCTCGGAGAGCATGATCATGTTGATGCCTGCCTTGAGCGCCAGCACTGCCGCCGTGGCGGGGGAGTAGTGGTGGACGATGGCCCCCATGTTCATGCTGTCGGAGATGATGATGCCCTCGAAGCCCATCTCGGTGCGCAGCAGATCCTGCAAGATGATCGATGAGAGCGTGGCCGGGTGCTGACTGTCGAGCTGCGGATAGAGGATGTGGCTGGTCATGATGAGATCCACCCCGGCATCGATGGCGGCCTGGAAGGGCCGCAGATCCTGCTCGCGCAACTCGCTGAGGGACTTGTCGACCCTGGGGATCTCCCTGTGGGTGTCACCCTGGGTGTCGCCGTGCCCGGGGAAGTGCTTGCCGCTGCCACAGATACCCCCCTGATGCAGACCGCGCACCGCCGCCGCCGCGTGCAACGCCACCTTGGCAGGCCTGTCCCCGAAGGAGCGGCTGTCGATGATGGGGGAGCTGGGATTGAAGTTCACGTCGCAGCAGGGCCCCAGAATGCAGTTGAAACCGGCAAGGCGCATCTCCTCGGCCATGGTCTTGTACATGGCTTCGGTACCCTGCCCGGTCTCGGCCACACCGAGCGCCAGATTGCCGGGCCCAGTGGTGGACTCCCCCACCAGCACGCCCCAGGCCCCCTCCTGATCCACTCCGAGCAGCAGCGGTAGGCGACCCTTCTCGGCACCTATGCTGGCCAGCTCCCGAGTCAATTGCTGGGCCTCGGCGAAGGTATCGCCGTTGTCCTGGCTCAGGTAACAGCCTCCCAGGTTGTACTCGACTATCATGGTGCGCGCCTGCTCGGCGGACTTGCCCGGGAAGGCCAGGATGAACAACTGACCCACCTTCTCTTTCAGGCTCCAGCCGGAGATGATGCTCGCCACCTTGGGATCCATCTTCATGATCTCTTCCTTAAGTATCTGATAATAAATTTATTTTTTTCGCAGCTGCTTGAGCTGCCCCATGGTGAAGGTGACGGCGACGATGACGATGATGCCCCGCAGGATCAGTTGCTGATCCACGTTCAGCCCCATCAGGATCAGGCCATTGTTGACCATGCCCATGATGAGGGCGCCGATGACGGACCCCACCACCATGCCCTTACCACCAAACAGATTGGTCCCCCCTATGATGACGGCGGCAATCACCAGCATGAGATCGCTCTCCCCCAGGGTGTAGCGGGCGCTTTGCAGCCGCCCCGAGTAGAGGATGCCCGCGAGAGCGGCGAGAAAACCGTTGAGCATCAGCACGTAGAGCTTGATGCGGTTGATGTTGATGCCCGAATACATGGCGGAGATCTTGTTGCCCCCGGTCGCCAGCACCTGCTTGCCGAAGCGGGTGTTGCGCAGCACGAAGGCGCCTGCCACCGTCACCAGAATGGTCCAGATGAAGAGCACCGAGATGGGCCCTATGTCACCCGAGCCGAAGATGAACACATAGAGGTCGTTGTCGATGGGGATGGATTGCAGCGAGGTGGACCAGCGAGCGATGCCGGTGATGATGCCGGTGGTACCCAGGGTCACCAGGAAGGAGGGAATGCCGACCTGGGTCACGAACAGGCCGTTGATGGCCCCTATCATGGTGCCCACCAGGAGCGCCGCCGAGACCGCCAGCAGAATGCTGTCCGTCTCCTGCAGGGTCAGCGCCGCGACTATGGCACTGAGTGCGACCGTGGCGCCGAACGAGAGATCTATCTCGGCGGCACTCAGCACGAAGGTCATGCCCACCGCCATGATGGCGATGGTGGCGGTCTGACGCGCGATGTTCATCAGGTTGACGGCGCTCAGGAAACCTTTGTCATGAAGCACCACGGAAAAGAACACGAAGATGCCGACGAACACCATGTAGATGATGTAGTCGCGCCAGTTGATACCGCGGCCCTTGGGCGCCGGCAGAGTTAAATCTTTCATCCTTGACTCCTTGCTTGTTATTGAACCGCCGCCAGCAGCGTCTCTTCATTCACCCGTCGCCCTTCCAGGCAGGCGACGACCCTGTGTCCCTTGCTCACCACACAAGATCCCTTGTTCACCACGCAGGGCTCCTTGCTTGTCATTGAACCGCCGCCAGCAGCGTCTCTTCATTCACCCGTCGCCCTGCCAGGCAGGCGACGACCCTATGTCCCTTGCTTACCACACAGATTCCTTGTTCACCACGCAGGGCTCCTTGTTTGTCATTGAACCGCCGCCAGCAGCGTCTCTTCATTCATCCGTCGCCCTTCCAGGCAGGCGACGATCCGCCCCTTGTTCACCACATAGATGAGGTCACAGAAGCTGGCGACCTCGGCATATTCACTCGACACGAAAATGGCCCCGTTACCGGCGGCGACATAGCTGTCCACTATCTTCATGATTTCGTACTTGGCATGGATATCGATGCCGAAGGTGGGATCGTCGAGCAGCAACACCTTGGCCTTGGTGGAGAGGCACTTGCCGATCACCACCTTCTGCTGGTTGCCGCCGGAGAGAAAACGCACCGACTGCTCGGGACCGCTGGTCTTGACCCCCAGGCTCTTGATCTGGGCCCGCACCATGGCGTCTCCCTTGAGCTTGTCCAGACCCAGTCCCTGGGTGAGCCGGTCATAGGCGGCCATCAACATGTTGTCGGCCACCGAGAAATCGAGCACCAGGCCCTGGCTGCGCCGCTCCTCCGGTACCATGTTGATGCCAAGCGAGATGGCCTGCCTGGGTGAGCGGATCCGCACCGGCTCGCCATCGATGCGGATCTCGCCCGCCTGGATGGGTGTCAGGCCATAAATGGCCTCAAGGATCTCGGTACGGCCACTGCCCAGCAGACCCGCCAATCCCACGACTTGGCCCGGCATCACCCTGAGGGAGATGTCGTGCAGCTGTGCATTCGAGACGCCCTCCAGCTCGAGCAGAGGCACGGCATCCACGGCAGACCCCGGGCGTGACCAGCTCAGGCTGGTGTCGCCCTTGCTGCCGAGCATGGCCTCGACCAGTGCCTCGACGCTGGTGTTGGCCGTGTGGGTGGCGAGCACCGTATGGCCGTCACGCAGCACGGTCACGGCGTCGCAGACCCGCATGATGTCGCTGAGATAGTGGGTGATGTAGATGATGGACATCCCCTGGCCCTTGAGGGTGGCAATCACCTTGAACAGCTCGTTGATCTCATTGTTGGAGAGCGAGGCGGTCGGCTCATCGAGCACCAGGATGCGGGCATTCTGGGCCAGGGCCTTGGCTATCTCGACGAACTGCTGCTGACCAACGCTCAGCCGCCCCACCTCGCAGTCCGGATCCAGATCGACACCCAGCATGGCGAGCAGAGGGGCGACACGCCTGACCCTGTCCCGGTTGGAGATGATCGCCCCGCTCTCGCCGCCGCCAGCCAGGAAGATGTTGTCGGCCACCGACAGGGTCGGCACCAGGCTGAGATCCTGATACACCATGGCGATCCCCTCGGCCTGCGCCTCTTTGGGGGTGGTGAAGCGGCAGGGTTTGCCAAACAACAGCACCTCGCCACCGTCCCGACCATGAAAGCCGTTGAGCAGCTTGACCAGGGTGGACTTGCCCGCCCCGTTCTGACCGACGATGGCATGCACCTCGCCACGCTTGAGACGAAACGACACATCCTTGAGCACGGGGATGCCGTCAAACCCCTTCTTGATACCACTCGCCTCTATGGCGTACAGCTCCATGTGATAACTCCTTCCGTGAGATGGAACGAGTAGCCGCCTGCAAGGCGGCTACTCGTACGCTTATTGACTGAGTGCCTTGGTAACGGCGGCCGGTGGAGCCCGACGCAGCGCCTGTTGCCAGGCATCGGCCAGGTTGTCGCGGGTCACCGCATCGGCGGAGACGGTGACGAAGGGAGGGGTCT
Organism: Aeromonas sp. Marseille-Q7275; assembly: GCF_965119515.1. Classification (NCBI taxonomy): domain Bacteria; kingdom Pseudomonadati; phylum Pseudomonadota; class Gammaproteobacteria; order Aeromonadales; family Aeromonadaceae; genus Aeromonas; species Aeromonas sp. Marseille-Q7275. Next base: position 418,726 of record NZ_CBCPLW010000001.1, on the reverse strand, counting down.
GTTCTCCCAGCTTGGCCAGGGCCCCCATGGTGGCCAGGGTCTGGCCGAGGTCATAAGGTAAATCCGTCACTATGCCGGCCACGTTGCGGCCCTTGGCCATGTCCAGGGCATTGGCGGCGCCCAGATCCATGGTGATCACCTTGATGTCACTGCGTCCGGCGGCCCGCGTCGCGGCGACCACCCCTTCGGCGATGGAATCCCAGGGGGCATAGATGGCCTGGATGTCCGGGTGCTGGGTGATGAGAGCCGAGGCAACCACCTCACCATCATTGGCGTTGGCAATGCCCTGCTTGGCGAGGATCTGGACGCCTGGGTGATGCTTGGCCAGGTTGGTCAGCACCGCCTGATCCCGCTGGTTGGTGACGTAGTAGTTCGCCTCGTGGTAGATGAAACCTATCTTGCCCTGCTCGCCCACCGTCTTGGCCAGCATGTCGGCAGCCAGACCCCCCATCTCGAACAGGTCGTCGGTGACGATGCCGGCGTAATCCTTGCCATATTCAAATCCCGTTGGCAGGTTGCTGATCAGCACCAGCTTGCTGCCTTGCTGGACCGCGGGACGAAAGGCCGCGGCGCCGGAGACGGGGTCGACCACCAGGGTAAGAATGATGTCGGGAGCCATGGCCATCACGGTTTCCACGTCCGTCCTCTGCTTGTTGGCATTGAATTCGGCATCGGTCACCGCCACCACTTTGACGTTCAAGTCATGGAATCTGTCTTTGGCACCCTTGATGAGGGCACTCGACCAGTCGGAGGTGGTGTGCATCAGGATGGCGGCCGTGTAATGCTGGGCCTTGACCCTGTCTTGCTGGGCAGTAGTGAGTGTTACCTGGGTATAAGGGGTTGGTTGTTCGCCATTGGGCCCCAGTGTCGTGGTCGCCTCGGCGGCCTGGGCCCCGTTGCCGAGCAGCATGACGGCGGTCAATGCCGCCAGTAAAAAGTGTGAGCGTTTTGCCAACATGGTATTCTCCCTATATCCATTGAGTGGTTGATAGGTATTATCTAGGTGTTTTATAGCCTGTAATGAGATGCACCTCACTAAAGAGCGCGATGTTTTTGCGACACAGCTCACAGGATGTTCAATTTTTGTTAATTAATGACGGGAAAAATCTGAGCGTCTGGGTATTCACTGGGTGAGCCGAACACAACAACAGGGATGAATGAAGGCGAAATACGGGGACTTATCACGAGATGCAGAACTGGAAGGAACATGAGTAACAAGCTGATCCCTATCGTCGAGCAGGGGCTCTGCCATCAACTGCTGGCGCGCAATGACATCTATTTCATCAGCTTCGATGAGCAGGAGCAGGTGGTGGCATCCAGCTATCCGGTGGATACCCTGACCCTCAATCGGCTAGACGATCTGGTGTTCCTGGTAGGTCCCGACTACCTGAAGGCCATACGCCAGCGGATCCGGGGCAACCTGCCCACCTTGCATTTCGAGATCCTCAACCTTGCCTTCGAGCTCTTCGCCCATGACGGACCGGACGGCACCCGCATCTGGTGCCTGCAGATCAAGCCGAGCGAGAGCCAGGACGCCTCAGGCATAGAGCAGGATCACCGGCTCATCAACGAACTCGCTCACTCCCTGGCCGCACTCAGCGACAGCCAGGGGGCGGCGCCCGGTGAGCAGCATCAGCAGCTGATCGCCCGCCACCTGCCCGAAGTGGAGCAAAAGCTTACCCAAATTCAAGATCCGGCCCTCAAGATGTGCCTGGAGCTGATCCGCGCCAGCATGGAGAAGAGCCTGCAGGCCGACGGCAACCAACGCCTGCTGGAGGTGCTGACCCCCTCGGAGATGCAGGTGGCCGAGTTCATTCGCAGCGGCATGTCCAGCCAGGAGATCGCCAGCGCCCTCAAGGTGGCGCGCAAAACGGTGGAGAATCATCGCAACAGCGTGCGCATCAAGCTGGGGCTGGCCAATCGCGGCGTCAACCTGCGCAACTACCTGCTGAGCCTGGAAAAATAACCCGTGCCACAACAAAGACAGGGCTGGTCTATCGCGGCGTCAATCTGCGCAATTACCTGCTGAGCCTGGAAAAATAACCCGTGCAACAACAAAGACAGGGCTGGCCAATTACGACGATACCCTGCACAACTACTTGCCTGGCCTGGAGCAATCATCCGATGATGAGCGCCAGAGCATGAAGGAGATCACAATGCAGCAAGTCGTTTATGTCGCCAACCCGGTGAGCGGGTTGATCCATGTGTTTCGACTCGAGGATGGCGAGCTGGTCCCGCTGCAGGAGGTCCAGACCGGCGGCGAGGTGCAGCCCCTGGTCATCAGCCCGGACCAGCGCTGGCTCTATGCGGGGGTGCGCCCCGACTTTCGGGTGCTGAGCTACCCCATAGCCGCGGATGGCCGGCTCGGGACGCCCTGCTCGGCGCCGCTCGATGGCAGCGCCTCCCACACCTGCACCGATGATACCGGGCGCTTCTTCTTTGCCGCCTCCTACGCCTTCGACCACCTCAGCGTGTCGCCCATGGATGACGCAGGTCGGGTGCTGGCCCCCCACCAGCGCATCGACCGGCTGATGGCCGCCCACTCGGTGACCCTGCTGACAACCAGCCAGGGTCACCAGGAGCTGCTGGTCGCCTGCCTCAAGGAGGATGTCATCCGCCGCTTCACCCTGGGAGAGGATGGTCAGCTGAGCCCCCATCCCCTGGGTGACATCCACACGGCCCCCGGCGCCGGGCCCCGCCATCTGGCGCTGCACCCCACCAACGGCGATCTCTACTGCCTCAATGAGCTCGATGCCACCCTCAACCGCTACCACAGGGAGGCGGATGGTCGCATCGGCGCGCGGGAGAGCCTGGACATGCTGCCCGAGGGTTATCAGGGAGAGCGCTGGGGGGCCGACATCCACCTGACGCCGGATGGGCGCTTTCTCTACACCAGCGAGCGGGCCAGCAGCCTGCTCAGCCTGTTCGAGGTCGACCAGGGGAACGGCGCCCTGACCCTGCTGGGCCACTTCCCGACCGAAGCCTGCCCCCGCGGTTTTGCCATCGACCACAGCGGCCACTATCTGATCGCCACCGGGCAGAAGTCCCACAGCCTGGCCGTGCACCGTATCGCGGCGCAGACGGGCGAGCTCAGCCTCTCGTCCCGCCAACCCGTGGGGGAAGGGGCCATGTGGGTGAGGGTGCTGGCGCTGGACAAGCCCGCCTGGCAGGTCTGAAGCCGCAGAAATGCGCGCGGCGCTCTGATGAGCGCCGCGCAGTGAACACTTGTGTCTGGGCCTTATCTGCTGCCGTTGAGCTCATCGTCCGGCCAGTACTTGTAACCCTGCATGGTGGCCTGCGCCGCCAGCCCCTGCTCGGTGAGCTGGTACATCTTCACCTTCTGGAAGTCGGCATTGGCCGCCTCGCTGACCACCACCTTGCCATCGTCCGCCGACTTGGCGGCCAGATCCGCCTGGGCGCTGGCATCGAACCCTGTGGTGATGAATCTGTCCAGGGCGGCGGCATCGTTGAAGATGATCACGGCCTGGAATTTCTTGATCCCCATGCCGATCCCCATGCCGGCGGTCGCCATCTTCATGTAGGTGTCGCGACCGGTGCGGTTGTCGCGAAGCACCCCATAGCCACTGCCGGCACTCAGTACCAGCAGGTTGTTGTTCACATTGGTGAAGACGGCATAACCCTTGGATCTTGCCACCTCCTGTCTGGTGCTCCCATCCTGAGCATACAGGGTGGAGAGAGTCTGCTGGCGCATCTGCTGAATGTGGTTGCGTTGCTCGGCGGGGGTATCCCCCTTGGCACAGCCAACCAGCAGCAGAACGGCCAGTATATGAATCCATAGACGCATGTCATTACTCCTTCGTGTCTCATGTGCGGGGGGCTGAGGGGGCCTCCCGATCCGGAACCGGATCAGAGGCCATCCGACCCGCTATCAGCTCCGGTACCCCGGGGCGCTGGCCAGATACAAGCCCCTCTTCGCGTCAGTATAACCAGCGCCACTGAACTTCTGCTGACCCGGCAAGCAGTGGGGCCCCGCCACTCGTGGCTTTCGGTGGCAAGATCCCGCTGCGCCGCCAAAGGCTGCCCTACCCCTTGGTCACCTCGCCGAGAAACTCGGTGAAGCGCCGCCAGGACTTGGCATCGGCATCGGCGCGGTAATTGTCCGAGCCAAAGACGCTGAAGGCATGGGGGGCGCCACTGTAGCTGGTCGCCTCGTGCTTCACCCCGGCGCTCTCCAGCTCGGTGATGAGGGCCGCGAACTGGCCAAGAGAGACCGCCTGATCCGCGCTGCCATGCTGGATCAGCAGACTGGCCCTGGTCTGCTCGTAGTTCTGACCGGCCGGGGTCTCAAGCCCCCCGTGCACGCTGACGATCCCCTTGAGGCTGGCGCCGCTGCGGGCCAGCTCCAGCACGGCGGCGCCGCCAAAGCAGTAGCCCATCGCCACCGCATTGTCGAGCCGGCCGCCCTGCCTGCCCGCCTCGGCGAGCCCTGCCTGCAACAGCTTGCGCATCCTGGCCCTGTCCTGATAGAGCGCCCCGGTGAGGCGCTTGCGCTCTTCCACGGCGGTCGGTCTGATACCTGCCCCGAACAAGTCCACCGCGAACACGCTGTAACCGAGGGCCACCAGCATCTCGGCCCGCTTCACCTCGTAGTCCGTCAACCCATCCCAGTCGTGCACCAGCACCACCAAAGGCGCCTGCTTGTCGGCGGCGGCCAGGTAATAGCCTTCGAAGGGTTGACCGTCGACCTGGTAGCGCACCGCACCAGCCTGGGCCGCGCCCCCCCAGATAATCCCCAGCAGGGCCAGGATCCATCTCGTCTTCATGTTCGTCTCCTTGACTGTGAACAACGCCCCTGATTGTAGTCGCCAGGCCGACCCCCGATGGGTCAAGGCGCTCGCGGTGGGAGGCTACAAAAGCAAGAGGCCACCCAGGGGTGGCCACCTGTCATTGGCATGGTGCGCCCAGGATCACTCCTTGGCCGGCCCCATGGCACCCTCTTCACAGTGCCGGGGCAGGATGAGGTTCAGCAGAAAGAGAGAGGCCACCCAGGGGTGGCCTCTTGTCATCGGCATGGTGCGCCCAGGATCACTCCCTGGCCGACTCCATGGCCCCCTCGTCGCAGTGCTGGGGAAGGATGAGGTTCAGCAGAAAGAGAGAGGCCACCCAGGGGTGGCCTCTTGTCATCGGCATGGTGCGCCCAGGATCAGTCCTTGGCCGACTCCATGGCACCCTCTTCGGAGTGCTGGGGCAGGATGAGGTTCAGCAGAATAGCGGCCACCGAGGCCAGGCCCACGCCCGCCAGGGCGAAGTCACCTATCTTCATCTCCAGTGCGCCCACACCCACTGTCAGGGTCACGGCGACGATGGCGATGTTGCGGGCCAGCCCCAGATCCACCTTGGACTCCACCAGCGTCTTGAGGCCGATGGCGGCGATGGATCCGAACAGCAGCAGCATAATGCCGCCCATCACCGGCATGGGGATGGAGGTGAGCAGGGCGTTGAACTTGCCGAAGAAGGCCAGAATGATGGCGAACACCGCGGCCCAGGTCATGGTGACCGGGTTGAAGTTGCGGGTGATCATCACGGCACCGGTCACTTCCGCATAGGTGGTGACGGGGGGACCACCGATGAAACCGGCGAAGCAGACACCGATGCCGTCACCGGCCAGGGTGCGGTGCAGGCCAGGATCCTTGGTGTAGTCCTTGCCGGTCACGCCGCCGATGGCCAGCACGCCGCCGATGTGCTCGATACAGGGGGCGATGGCCACCGGCAGCATGAAGAGGGCGGCGGCCCAGTTGATCTCCGGGCTCTCGAAGTGGGGCAGCGCCAGCCAGGGGGCGTTGATCATGCCATCGAAGCTCACCTGGCCCATCAGCACGGCGGCCACATAACCGGCGATGACGCCGGAGAGGATGGGGATGAGCTTGATCCAGCCCTTGCAGAACACGGCCGCAATCAGGGTCACCGCGAGCGAGATCCCCGCCAGGGTCAGCGCGGTGGCAGGGGCCACCACCTGCTCGGCCCCGGCACGGCCCATGGCCATGTTGCAGGCCACCTGGGCCACCGACAGGCCAATCACCATGATCACGGGACCAATCACCACAGGGGGCAGCAGCTTGTGCACCAGACCCATGCCGCGCACGCGAATGATGGCCGCCAGGATGAAGTACATGAAGCCGGCGGCAAACAGACCGAACATGGTGGAGGGCAGGCCCCAGGTCTGGGTGGCATAGATGATGGGGGCGATGAAGGCGAAGCTGGAGCCGAGGAAGATCGGGACCTGGCGACGGGTGCAGAGCTGGAACAGCAGGGTGCCTACACCGGCGCCAAGCAGGGCCATGGAGGGGTTCAATCCGGTGAGCAGGGGCACCAGAACCATGGCACCAAAGGCGACAAACAGAATTTGCAGCCCGGCGACGCTTTGCTTGACCAAGGAAAACATGGGTATCCTTAACTTTTTGATAACTGACAGGGATAATTGACACTTTTCAGTCATCACAAGACTTTTTCAAGGCATGGGATGCGCCATCTGGCGTCATTCGTTACCTTTCACTGCTTGGGGAGGGCATGAAACTGGCTTTTTAGGCGGGATTCGTTGCTACAAGCATCGAGTATGCGATTTTACGCACTTTTGTGGCCGACGCCAATCGTTTTTCTGGCCGAATGTGATGACAAGGCTTTCAGCCCGGGCCGCCATTCACCGCCTGCTGCGGGCGCAGGTTCGAAAAAGGGTGGTATCCGCCGCCCCTCGCCCCTGTGGTGGCCGGGAGCAAAAAAAAACGGGGTGGCAGTGCCACCCCGTCGCGATCCCTGTCCCGTGTCAGACCCGGCGATAGGGCAGATAGACAGGCTCCCACATGTGGCTCAGGATGTGCTGCTGCAGATCCTGGCCAATCAGCGGGTGGGAGGGGTCGCGGCGCACTATGTCCTTGAGCACCGCAGTCGCCACGTGTACCGAGATGTTGCGCAGCTCGCTGATCCTCGGGTAGACGGTGCCCCGGGCGAGATCCGCCTCATCCACGCACTCCGCCAGCGCGAAGGCCGCTGTGGTGAAGATGTCCGGGCTTATCTCGCGGATCTGGCTGACGATGGCGGCCAGCCCCACACCGGGGAAGATGAAGACGTTGTTGCCCTGGCCGATCCGGAACGTCTGGCCCTTATGCTGCACGTCCTTGAACGGGCTGCCGGTGGCGACGATGGCGCGGCCTTGGCTCCAGCGGAAGATGTCCTCCGGCAGCGCCTCGCAGTTGGCGGTGGGGTTGGAGAGGGGGAACACCATGGGGCGCTCGCAGTGGGCCAGCATCAGCTGGATATGCTCCTCCTGGAAGGCGCCACCGGCCCCGCTGGTGCCGAGCAGCACGCTGATGGGCACGTGGCGCAGCACCTCGGTCAGCCCCGCCTTGCCCTGCAGATCCCACTGGGCCAGCAGCAGGCCCGGCTTGGCGTAGCGGCGCTTGTATTCGTCCAGTCCCTCGCGGTTGTCGCACACCAGCCCCTGGGTATCCAGGATGTAGATGCGATCCCGCGCCGCCTGCGGGTCCAGTCCCTCGCGGATCATCCCCGCGCAGATCTGATCCGCCACCCCGACTCCGCCGGCCCCGGCCCCATAGACCAGGTAGTGCTGCTGACCCAGGGTCTCGCCCTTGGACTTGACGGCGCCTATGATGCCCGCCAGCACCACGGCCCCTGTGCCCTGGATGTCGTCGTTGAACGAGGGCAGCGTCTGCTGGTAGCGGGAGAGGTTGTTGAAGGCGTTGGACTTGCTGAAGTCCTCCCACTGCAACACGGCGTTGGGGAAGTGGCGCTTGACCCCGGCCACGAACTTGTCGATGAAGTCGTCGTACTCCTTGCCGCGAATGCGGCGATGGGGCTGCCCCAGGTACATGGGGTCGTCCAGCAGCGCCTGGTTGTCGGTGCCCACATCCAGCGCTATGGGAAGGCAGCAGGCGGGATGGATGCCAGCCCCCAGGGTATAGAGGGAGAGCTTGCCAATGGGGATGCCCATGCCCCCCACCCCCTGATCGCCGATGCCGAGGATCCCCTGGCTGTCGGTCACGACTATGATGCGCACCGCCTTGGCGTCCATGTGGCGGGCGAGGGAGCCCATGTCATCGACGTTCTTCGGGGTGATGTAGAGGCCGCGGGGCTTCTGGAAGCGGTGGCTGAATTCCTGGCACGCCTTGCCCACGGTCGGGGTATAGATGTAGGGAGTCATCTCCTCCACGTGGCGCGACAGCAGGGCGTAGAACAGGGTCTCGTTGCGATCCTGCAGGGCCCGCAGGTTCTGGTACTTCTCGATGTCGCTGCAGGCGCTCAGGAAGCCCTGATAGACCCGCTCCAGCTGGGCCTCGAAGGTCTGCACCTGGGGCGGCAGCAGGCCGTCGAGCTCGAAGTCGGCCCGCTCCTGTTCGGTGAAGGCGGTGCCCTTGTTGAGATTGCGATCGTTGAGCAGATCGGTGCCTGTCAGTGCAACGGGGCGAAAGTCCTCTCCCTGTGCGTCTTTCCACAGCAGATATTGTCCGGTAGCCATAGTCATTCTCTTTGATTTACATGAAGTTGCCATTCGGCAGGAGAGCAAGACTCAGATTGCAGGGATCATATGACGTTTGGGGATTCGGTTTTGTGAGCTTGGGCATACCCTGCGGCCAAAGCCCCCTCTCCTGCCGGACTCATGGCCGCCGGGCTTGCCCCGGCGGGGCGCTTGGCGCAAGATCGGCAGACATTCGATGCCGCCAGCACCCTGCTGCGCGGCATGCCACCCTAGAGACCCCAGGAGCCCCATGAGCCGCAGCGACCTCCCCTTCCCCGTCTCCGCCGTGATCCTGGCCGGCGGCCGTGCCACCCGCATGGGGGGCGACGACAAGGGCTGGGTGCCCCTGGCGGGCAAGCCCCTGATAGTCCATGTGCTGGAGCGTCTGCGCCCCCAGGTGGACGAGGTGCTGATCAACGCCAACCGCAGCGAGGAGCGCTACCGGGCGCTGGCCCCCGTCATCGGCGACGCGCAGGCCGACTTCCAGGGGCCGCTCGCTGGCATGCAGGCTGGCCTTGCCGCCGCCCGCCACGACTGGGTGCTGTTCGTGCCCTGCGACGGCCCCGCCCTGCCCCGTGATCTGATGGCCCGCTTTCGCGCCGCCATGACGGCGCAGAGCGAGCTGGTGGTGGCCCACGACGGCCAGCATCTGCAACCCGTGGTCGCCCTGCTCCATCGCGCCCTGCTCCCCTCACTGCAACTGGCCCTAGCAGAGGGAGAGCGCAAGACCGGGGCCTGGTTTGCCCGCCACCGGATGACGGTGGTGCCCTTTGCCGACCAGCCCGATGCCTTCGTCAACCTCAACAGCCCGGCCGAGCTCGCCGCCTACGAGGCGAGCCTGCCGCATCAGGAGCCGCTGGCGGGGGGCGTGCGACCATGAGCGCCCCAGGGCCCCTGCTCGGCTTCGTCGCCTGGAGCGGCACCGGCAAGACCACCCTGCTGGAGCGCCTCATTCCCCTGCTCGGCCAGCGCGGCCTGCGGCTCGGGGTGCTCAAGCATACCCATCACCACTTCGACATGGACAAGCCGGGCAAGGACAGCCATCGCCTGCGCCAGGCCGGTGCCCGCCAGGTGATGGCGGCCTCCTCCCTGCGCCACGCCCTGATCTGCGAGACCCCGGAGCAAGAGCCCTCCCTGGAGGCGCTGCTGGCCCGCTTCGACTGGGCGCAGCTCGATCTGCTGCTGGTCGAGGGGTTCAAGCATCGCCATTTTCCCAAGATAGAGCTCCATCGCCGCGCCCTCGGCAGACCCCTGCTGTTCCCGGAGGACCCGGACATAGTGGCGCTCATCAGCGATGCGCCCGAGGCAACGACCCTGCCCCAGTTTCGTTTCGAGGCCCTGGACGCCATCGCAGACTTCATCTGCGCCCGGCTGCCCCGGGATGCCAGCAGCCAGCCCAGCTTGCCGCCGCTGCAGCTGCTCGCCCTGGCCCTGGAGGCCATGCCCAATCCGGCGGGGGAGGCTTGCCTGCCCGGCCACCTCAGCCAGGATGCCAACGGCTGCTTGCAGGTGCGCCCGGCAAGTGCTTTCATGCCTTCTGCCCTGCCCCCGGCCAACTGTGTGATCGAGTGCCCTGCCCGATCGGCCATCACCCAAGGTGAACGGGTCCGGATCCGCCTCTTGCCGTGATGGCGAGCGTCCGCCGGCACGGCAACACGAGATGATCAACCTGACATGAGACGACTCCCTTGCGCCTGAACACGCCGCTCTCCCGATTCGATCTGCTGATCTATGGTCGCTACCGCCTGGTCCACGGCCTGCGCATCGCCCTGGCCTTCACCCTCACCTTCCTGCTGACCCGGGAGCTCAAGCTGCCGGAGAGCACCTGGCCCCTCATCACCCTGGTGGTGGTGATGGGCCCCATCTCGTTCTGGGGCAACGTGCTCTCCCGGGCGCTGCAACGGGTGGTCGGCACCATCTTCGGTGCCGCCTGCGGGGTGGTGGCCCTCTATCTGGAGCTCTACTCCCTGCCGCTGATGCTGGTCTGGTGCAGCGCCATCATGTTCCTGTGCGGCTACCTGGCGCTCGGCAAGCGCCCCTATGTGGGGCTGCTCATCGGCATCACCCTGGGGGTCATAGTCGGCGGGGTGCCGGGAGACATAGAGACAGCGCTCTGGCGCAGCGGCGACGTCATCCTGGGGTCCATGCTGGCCCTGCTGTTTTGCAGCATCTACCCCCAGCGGGCCTATACCCACTGGCGGCTGCAGATGCACGACAGCCTGCAACAGGCGCAACGGATCTATCACACCCACCTCTCCCCCAATATCCTGGAGCGCCCCAGGCTGGCCCAAAGCCACGCCCGCCTGCTCACCAAGATAGTCAGCCTGCGCCCCCTGCTGGCGCCCGCCGTCAAGGAGACCCGTCTCAACAGCTCACTGTTCGAGGCCGTCCAGACCACGATGCGCAACACCTTCTGCACCCTGGAGATGCTGGCCAACACCTACTGGCGGGATCGCCAGAGCCACTTCCTGATGCAGAGCCACCCCGGGCTGCGCGCCTGCCAGCAGGCCACGGAGGCGGTGATCATCCAGCTCGCCCTCATGCTCAAGAGCGGCGACAGCAGCGCCGCCGAGCAGGCCATCGCCCGATTGCAGGCGGCGGCCGCCGAGGTGCAGGCCGAGGTGCGCCCGGGGACCGACGACGAGGCCACCATCAGCGGCTACCTCTGGCTCAACCTGCAGCTCACCGAGCAGATAGCCCACCTCCACCGCCTGCTGGGACTGGTGATGAACCCGCCCCGCAGCCAGGGCAGCAAGGCGGGCTAACAGAACGCCCCGCAATGGGGGCGTTCTGTCTTTGGTCTCCCGCCACTCGGGCCATGATGGCGCCGTCGGCCTTAGCCGGCCTGCGCCAGGGGTTGTTCCGGCGTGAGGTAGAGGGAGAAGTCCCGGATCCCCGCCTGAAGGGCGGCGAAACAGTCGGGATCGATGGCGCTGCCCAGATGCTCGGCCATCATCTCCAGCGCCTGGGGCACAGGGATGGCGTCCCGATAGGGGCGCTTGGCGGTGATGGCGTCGAAGATGTCGGCGGTAGTGATGATGCGCGTCTCAAGGGAGATCTCCGCCCCCTTGAGTCCCTTGGGGTAGCCCTTGCCGTCGAGCCGCTCATGGTGGGCGCCGGCCACCTGGGCCAGCTCCTCGAAGGCGCCGATGCGGCTCAGGATCTCCTCGGTATAGGCGGCATGCAGCTGCACCGCCGCCCACTCCTGCCCATCGAGCTTGCCCGGCTTGTCGAGGATGGCGTTGCTCACCCCGAGCTTGCCCACGTCGTGAAGCAGGGCCCCCCGCTTGAGCCAGCGCCGTCTCGATGCAGACAAGCCCATCTGGGCGGCGAGAATGTCGGTGTAGAGCGCCACCCTGCCACTGTGACCCGCGGTATAGGGGCTCTTGGAGTCCACCACCTGGCCGAAGGCCGCGGCGATTTCGTCCAGATAATCTTCATCGAGCGCCACCTCCCCCTGACCTGCAGGGTGGTCGAAGACCCACCCGGTCAGCCTGGGATCCACCAGCCCCTGCCAGAACGCCTCGTCGGCCAGCGTCTCAAACTCGGCGACCAGGGCGGGATCAAACCAGCTGCCGCTGCGCTCGCGCAGCTCCCTGAGCGCCGCATCCGGCCCTGCGGCGGCATGAAACACATCCACCACCTGACAGAGCAGGGCGATGCGGGAGAAGAGCGGGATCGCCTCCCCCGCCAGCTGCAGCGGCCGCCCCTTGCCATTCCAGTGCTCATCGAGGGAGAGGATGCCGTTGGCCACCTCGTCACTGAAGCGCAGCTGGCGAGCGATGTCCGCCCCTCGGTGACAGCGGGTCTGGATCAGCTCGTTGGCTATCTGATCGCCGTTGCGAAAGATGTGGAACAGGCTGCGAAAACGGCCGAGCAGATCCGCCTGCAAGCCGGTGTGACCCAGCACGAAGTTGACCACCTCGGAGAGGGAGCCATCCACCAGCTTGAAGTCGCGCTTGAAGTGAAGATCGTCGGTGAGATAGAGCTCGCAGATGCGGGCGGCATTGCTGCTGCACCCCAGATCCTTGAGCAGCAGGGTGTAATAGAGGTCGTGGCGCTGCCGGGCATCCAGTCCCAGCCGCTCCCCCAGACGGGCACCTATCCAGCAGCAGCGGATGCAGTGTCCTCGTGGTTGACCCTCGGTCATGTCCAGGGCATGACTGAGGGAACCAATCAATTCAGCCAACCGCAATCCGGTCACCGCCATAGCCTGCTCTCCCTTAGACATAATGGCGATCTTGCCAGCCGCTTGTTTATACCCTTTTCAGATGGAAAAAGATCGGCTTTCTGAAGAAGTTACACCTCCACCTTGCCTGCCCCTGCCTTTTCGTCCAGCTGCTTGCGGGTCAGGGTCGAGACCAGCTTGTCGTCCAGGTAGATGTCCAGCAGCTCGCCGCGCATCTCCCCGCGCATCATGTCGCGATGGCCGTCGATGTAGTGGATCTCCATCTGGGCCGTGCGCTCGTCCGGGTAGCTCACCTTCACCTCGCGCACCCCTTGCGGCAGCATGGCGAGCGGCACCTTGTTGAGGGCCGGATCCAGATGCTGGTTGACCTTGATCACCGCATCCGCCTTGTGATCCACCAGGGCCGGGGACTTGCCGGTGATGGGGTTCTTGCCAGACCAGAATTCGATGGTGTTGAACACGAACAGATCCGCCGTCGCCGCCAGGCCATAGACGGGGGAGAGCAGGACGAAGACACCGGCACGGCCGTAGCGATTGTCCACCACGCTGAGGTTGCCCTTGGTCACCATGGAGGAGAGCCCCATCTGCCCCATGCAACCGCCGAGCCCCATGCTCGCCACCGTCCCCAGCAGCAGGGCCAGGGCCCTGCCTTTCTGTCGTACTGCCATTGTTCTCTACCCGCTCAATGAAAAATGAGGCGGCAGCCTAAACAAGGGGGCGGGGCGCCACAATTCACAAGGCCGGGGTGGTACAGCCAGGGTTCAGCTTGGTGGCTCGTTCGCTCACTCTTTTGGCGATCTCGCCAGAGGGTGTCGCAACCGCAGCTGGCTCAGATGGAGAGTGCCGAGACCGTCTGGGAGACCCGGCTCGCCTCCTGGTGGATGTCGTTCATCAGCTTGTCCACCTCGCTGATTTGCTGCTTGCCGAGTTCGGCGCTGCCCGCCACCCCGGCCATGTCGTCGGTCACCCTGGCGGTCAGCTCGCGGTTCTTCTGCACCACCTTGGCTATCTCGGCGGTGGAAAGTGAGGTGCGGGCCGCCAGCTGGCGTACTTCGTCGGCCACCACGGCAAAACCCCGTCCCTGCTCCCCCGCCCGCGCCGCCTCGATGGCTGCGTTCAGGGCCAGCAGATTGGTCTGATCGGCGATGGCGCTGATGGTCGAGACGATGGCCTCTATGCTCCTGGACTGCTCGTTGAGCTGGCCGACGAGGGCGATGGCCTGATCCACCTGGGTGGCGATGAGGGAAGAGGTATCGACCACGGCGCGCAGCAGCTCGGCCCCGGCCTCGGCGCTGCAGAGGGTCTCCTGCGCCGTGCTGTGGGCGAGGCGGGCCGCTTCCCGGGTGGCGTGGTTCTGCTCGATGCGGGCCGTGATGTCGCTGGCGAACTTGACGACCTTCACCACCTTGCCGCTCTGATCCCGGATCGGGTTGTAGGTGGCCTCCAGCCAGACGGCATCCCCCCGGCTGTTGTGGCGCATGAAGAGACCGGACTTGAACTGGCCACGGGCCAGCTCCTCCCAGAATCTGGGCTGCTCGCGCAGGAAGGCCTCGTCGCAGAAGATCCTGTGATGCTTGCCCGCAATCTCGTTCAGGCGATAGCCCATGGTGTCCAGGAAGTTGGCGTTGGCGCCGATGATCTCGCCGCTCGGGGTGAACTCTATCATGGCCCGGGAGCGGTCCAGCGCCTGGGAGAGCGCCTCCAGGTGTTGCAGCCGCTGATGCCGGGCCGTCACATCGCTGGCCAGCTTCACCACCCGGGTCACCCTGCCCTGGGTCTTCACCGGGAAATAGCTCGCCTCCAGCCAGCGGGTCTCCCCCTGCCTGTTCACCCGCTCGAAGGTGCCGGACTGCGCCTCCCCCTGGGCGAGGCGGCGCCAGAACTGCTGATAGTCGGTGGAGCCGGTCCAGCCTTCGGGGCAGAGCAGGCGGTGGTGGCGCCCCTGCAGCTCGCCCGCGCCATATCCCATCAGGCTCAGGAAGGGCTCGCTGACCTCCAGGATCTCCCCGTCCGGGCTGAAGATGATGGTCGCGGCACTGCCCTTGATCGCCTGGGCTAAGCCCTGCTCTTCCTCGAGCCGGGCCTGACAGGCCTGCAACTGCGCCTTGAGTTTGTGATTGAACATGACACTCCTACCTCGTTGACGATCCGGATCGGCACCACAGCCTCCCCCACTGACTGTATCGGCCCCGCGAGTCTCAAGATGAGTGGTCAGATGACCTTGGACCACGGGGCGCGCAGTGTAGAGAAAAGCAACGCCGCCGCCAAGAGCGCCAGTACGTAAAAGAATCGACTCAGGATCACTGCGCCTCGCTCAGGGCGCCGGGCACCACTCCAGGCAGGCCGGGTTGGAAACAAAACCGAGCCGCTCGTAGAGCGGACGCCCCTGATCGCTGGCGTGCAGCCACAGCTTGCCCAGTCGCTGTTCCCGGGCATGTGCCGCCATGGCATCGAGCAGGACGCTCGCCATGCCCCGCTTGCGCCAGGCCGGCCGGGTATACATGTTGAGCAGATAGGCCTCGCGCCCCGCCAGGTTGCCCGGATAGGGGGGCCGCACGAAGAGCGCCAGGGTGCCGCACGCCACCGCCTCCCCATCGACCTCCACCAGCCAGGAGCGGGCGCTGCCCTCTTCCTGCGCCCGGGTGAAATAGGTCAGCGTCGCCTGCCAGAGGGCGGGGTCCTCATCGGGCCGGGCAAGCTCCCCCACCTCGCAAAAGAGCGCCATGCGAAGACGCACCAGGGCGGGAATGTCGGCGGCCAGGGCCTCGCGAACCATCATCTGTCTCTCCTTGGGTGACATGACAAGAAGGGGCCCGCAGGCCCCTTCATCTGGCAGCCACGTTAATGGCCGCTGCGCCCCTTTGCAAGGCGCCAGCTGTCCCATGACAGGGGGCCTGCCCCCCACACCGCCAGGGTCAGCAGCATCCAGCCCCACAGCTGGTGATCGTGAAAGCCCCCCGCCCACAGGGTGGGATAGGAGATGACCGCCATGGCGTTGAAGCCAAACAGCAGCAAGGCGACCGGGCGGGTGAAGAGGCCCGCCAGCAGGAAGAGCGGCAGCAGCAGCTCGGTCGCGGTGCCCGCGTAGGCCGCCCACTGCCAGGGCAGCAGGGGCACCTGATACTCGAACTCGAACAGGTAGAGGGTGGAGTCCCAGGCCGTGAACTTGAGCCAGCCGGATCGCAGGAAGACGGCGGCGACCCAGAGCCTGGCCAGCAGCAGCAGGGCGCCGCTGCACCAGGGCAGGATGCGCTCGGCAAAGAGGCCAAGCGGCTTGGTGAGAGTCTGAGTTGTCATGGGGCAAGCTCCAGATCGACCAGCAGATCGAGGGTGATGAGGGGGGGCAGGTGCTCGGCCATGGCCGGCTCCCGGGCCAGCAGGCTGGCCAGCGGCCTGCCCTGCTGGCAGCCTTGCAGCAGGCGCCAGGCGGCGGCATCCAGGGGGATGGGCTCGACCCTGTGGCCGGGGCGTTTTTTCAGGGCCAGCCAGCAGGGGGCATCCAGCTCGCTGACCGTCTCCCCGCCGTGCAGGGCCATCTGCCAGAGCGCCAGCACCGGATGACGGCTCTCGAGCAGCAGCAGATCGCAGGCGGGATGCAGTACCAGTCGATCCCACTGGGCCTGGGCAAGGGCGGCGAGCCGCTCGGCGGGCCAGCGCCTGGACTCTGGCACCAGCAGGGAGGCACGCTCCAGCAGCCACTCGAAGCGGGCCAGCTCCCCGAGCCAGGGCAGAGCCCGGGTGGTGGGCAAGCCTTCGAGCCAGGCGCCAAAACCCTCCCCGTAGTCCATGACGCTCCCCTCCTCCAGGGGGGCGGTCAGCACTAACCCTCGCGCCGCCGCCTCAAAGAAGGTCTCACCGACCATGGCGCGCACCGCGGGATAGCTGCTGGCCAGCACCTCGGTGAGGCCGAGGATGAAGTTGTTGCGATAGATCTGCAGCAGGGCGTCGGGGGCAAAGCGCCCCGGCTGGATGCGCGCGAGGATGGCGTCATCCACCCCGAGCAGACCGCTCGCAAAGGAACGTTGCAGGGAGGCCAGCTCAGACATGGGCGGCCTCCCGGGAGGTTCGCTGCGCCGCGCTCAGTATGGCGTCGGCACGTCCGGCCTCTTCCAGCAGCACAGGCAAGGGGGGTATCTCCAGATCCCACTCGATCAGGGTGGGGATGGCGCAAAGCCCGCAGACCTGCCGATAGAGCGCCCACACCGGCTCGGCCACAGGGGCGCTGTGGGTGTCGATATAGAGGTGCCCCTGGGGCAACTCCTTGTCGGTAAACCCGGCCAGGTGGATCTCCCCGACCGTCCCGAGTTCGATGGTGGCCAGGTAGTCGGCGCAATCCAAGCCGTGATTGACGCTGCTGACATAAAGGTTGTTGAGATCGAGCAGGACGCCGCAGCCGCTGCGCCGCGCCAGCTCCGCCAGAAATTCAGCCTCCCCCATCTCCCCGGGCAGCTGCAGGTAGGAGGAGGGATTCTCGATGAGCAGTTGCCGGCCCAGGGCCTGCTGCACCCGCTCTATCTTGTCGCTCATGTGCGAGAGGGCCTCGCGGGTGTAGGGCATGGGCAGCAGATCGTTGAAATAGCGCCCGCCTATGCTGCCCCAACTCAGGTGCTCGGAGACCCGCACCGGCGAGATGGCCGCCACCAGGGCCGCCAGCTGGCGCAGGTGCGCTGGGTCGAGCGGGTCGGCGGAGCCAAGGGACATGCCGACCCCGTGCAGGCTGACGGGGTAGTGCCCGGCGAGCTCGGCCAGCACCTCGAAGCCCTTGCCGTGACATTCGAAGTAGTTTTCGCTGTGCACCTCGAGCCAGCCTACCCCGGGCAGGGTCTGGCGGATCTCGTCATAGTGGGGGGGGCGTAAACCTATACCGATCAAGGGGTTCATGGCGGGGCTCTCTCAAAAGATGAGGGCCATGATGTGGCGGGCGCCACACCATGGCACCGGGCTTACTTGGGTTGCAGCGACCCGCCAGCGAGCTTCTCGCACAGGCCCTTGGGCACCACCACGAAGGCATCCCCCTGGGCATCCATCTTGGCGGTACCGGCGCAGGAGCCGCCCTTGCTGGCGCAATCGTTCTTGCCCGCCTTGACCACGCCGTAGCACTTCTCCTTGTCGTCCGCCGCCATGACTGGCGCGGCGATGAACTGGGCACCCAGGGCCAGCAGACCCGTCATGGCAGAGGCAATGGCAGTACTCTTTTTCACGTTCATGTCCATATTCCTTATTGTCGTGAGTGGTGTCTCCGGCGCATCTCATCCGGTTACGTCCAATAGAACCGGACGAGGGGAGAAAAGATTTCCCCAAAATTGAAATAAACCTGAAAAAAAACCAACAGAACACCAATAACATATTGTTTTTAATGAATATAAATTTAATCAAAAAATAGGCGGATCGGTGCAACCATCCCTTATCAAGGTGCCTTGCGCCGCCCTTGCCAAGGGCGCCGGGATAACGCCCCCCTTGCTCCGCCACCGCACAGGCACCACAACAAGAGAGGGGCACATGGCCCCTCTCTTTTCCCAGACGAGCGCCTTCCCAAGGCGCTCGCTCACCCCTTGCTCCCGGGCTCAGGTGGTCTTGACACACTTTTGCACGAAGCTGTTCTTGGCCGCCCCGGCGAGCTTCTTGTCGGCGGCCGCCTTCTCGCACTGAGCCGTCTTGTCGGTGGCGGCGTCCGTCTTCACGCACTTCTGGATAAAGCTGTTCTTGGCCGCCCCGGCCAATTTCTTGTCGGCGGCCGCCTTCTCGCACTGGCTCGCCCTGGTGCTGGCCGAGGCATCCTTGACGCACTTGCCCACAAAGCTGGTCTTGGCGGCCCCCGCCAGCTTCTTCGCCGCCGCCTGGGCCTCGCACTCCTGCTGCGCCGCGCTGTGGGCCGTCCCCATACCGAACAAAAATACCGTCATCAGGATGGCAATGTATTTCATCTGGCAAACCCTCGTTGTTGATTTGATTGTGATTCTGGCGACAAAGGGACAAGGCTCAGCGCCCCTCTCCTTTCAGGTTGCACTATAGTCGCCCCGTTTGAAGACAACCAAGCCGCCCCCCCTGTGTTCCGCCAGAGGCGGGAGCGGGCGCACCTGGGGGGGAGTGACCAGAATGCCCGCTCTTTTAGTCTCTTTTGTGAACAATGGCCCTATAGTGTCTTGAGTCCCTCTACCCAAAGGTGCCCCATGAATGCTCCTCGCCCCCCCAGATGCACACTGTCACTGCCCATCTTCAATCCCGGGTCTGCTCTTCATCCTGGGGCTGCTGGCCGTCTGCTCCCTGGCGCCGGAGGCGGCCGCCCGCTTCTTTGGCAGCGGCCAGAGCTGGATAGCCGATCACTTCAGCTGGTTCTATGTGCTGGTGGTCGGCATGTTCCTGATCCTGCTGCTGGTGCTGGCCTTTAGCAGCTACGGCAACATCCGGCTCGGGCCGGACGACGCCAGGCCCGAGTTCAGCTTCACCTCCTGGCTCGCCATGCTGTTTGCCGCCGGCATGGGCATAGGGCTCATGTATTTCGGGGTGGGCGAGCCCATGACCCACTTCGTCTCCCCGCCCCAGGCGACCCCCCTGACCCCGGTTGCCGCTCGCGAGGCCATGGTCACCACCTTCTTCCACTGGGGCTTTCACGCCTGGGCCATCTACGCCATCGTCGGCCTGGTGCTGGCCTACTTCGGCTTTCGCTACAACCTGCCCCTGACCATACGCTCGGGCCTCTACCCCATCTTCAAGGAGAAGATCCACGGGCCGCTCGGCCACGCGGTGGACGTGTTCGCCCTGGTGGGCACCATCTTCGGTATCGCCACCACCCTCGGTTACGGGGTCTTGCAACTGTCGGCGGGGATCAC
Organism: Aeromonas sp. Marseille-Q7275; assembly: GCF_965119515.1. Lineage (NCBI taxonomy): Bacteria > Pseudomonadati > Pseudomonadota > Gammaproteobacteria > Aeromonadales > Aeromonadaceae > Aeromonas > Aeromonas sp. Marseille-Q7275. The sequence goes on along the minus strand of NZ_CBCPLW010000001.1, from coordinate 399,216 downwards.
CCGGCTCACTGGGATGGACACCTCGGGGGAGCTGTTCCGCTTCGGCCTCATCGGGGTCGTCATCGCCCTGGCCGGTCTGTCGGCGGTCACCGGGCTCGACAAGGGGGTCAAGCGCCTCTCCGAGCTGAACCTCTTCCTCGCCATAGTGCTGCTGCTGTTCGTACTGGTGGCCGGCCCCACCCAGTACCTGCTGGGGGCCCTGTCCGAGAACATAGGCAACTATGTCTCCTCCTTGAGCCAGCTCACCTTCCGCACCTTCACCTACAGCGAGACCCGCCAGGCGGGCTGGTTTGGCAACTGGACCCTGCTCTACTGGGCCTGGTGGATCTCCTGGTCCCCCTTCGTCGGCCTCTTCATCGCCCGCATCTCCCGCGGGCGCACCCTGCGCGAGTTCATCCTGGGCGTCTTGTTCGTGCCCACCGCCTTCAACCTGCTGTGGATGACGGTGTTCGGCAACGCGGCCATCTGGGCCAGCCAGCAGGAGGGGGGCCAGACCCTGATCGACTCGGTCGGCAACATAGACACCCTGCTGTTCAACTTCTTTGACCTCTTGCCGGGGGCCGACATCACCTCGGCGCTGGCGGTGATCCTCATCAGCGTCTTCTTCGTCACCTCCGCCGACTCGGGGGCCTTCGTCATCGACAACATCGCCACCCAGGGCAAGGAGGGCTCCCCCATCTGGCAGCGCCTGTTCTGGGCCCTGCTGCTCGGTGTCACCGCGGGCACCCTGATGAGCACGGGGGGGCTGGCGGCGCTACAATCCATGACGCTGATCGCCGCCCTGCCATTCGCCTTCATCATGGTGCTGCTCTGCCTCGGTCTGGTGCGCGGCCTGATTGCGGACAAGGAGCACTCGGCCAGACGCCTCTCCCCCGCCACCGACTTCTGGAACGGCAAGCAGTGGCGCACCCGCATGGATCACCTGCTGAGCCCCTCCACCGAGGAGGATGCCCGCCGCTTCCTGCGCGAGACAGCCCTGCCCGCCCTGACCGCCCTGTGCCGGGAGTTCGAGGCCCGCGGGCTCACCAGCCGGGTCGAGCAGGATGCGGATCAGTGCCACCTGCTGGTGCCTCAGGAGGGACGGCGGGACTTCTGCTACGGGGTGCGCATCGAGGCCCGCCCCGCCCCCGCCTTCAACCCCCTGGAGGCGACCCACAACCACGATCCCGAGGCCCGCATCTTCGAGCCCATCACCTTCTTCGCCGACGGCCGCGCCGGTTACGACATCCAGTACCTGACCCGGGACGAGCTGAGCGCCGACGTCTTGCGCCAGTACGAACGCTATCTGGTGCTAAGCCAGGACCAGGGGCAGGATCTGCTGAGCGGCGCCCCCGAACATACCCCGCCCGAAACCGGGGCCTGATGGCGCTGTCATGGGCAAACGGGTCGCGCCCTGGCACCCGACAGGTTTGCCGAGCAGGCGCCCTACCCGAGCAATAAAAATCCCCCATCAAGGGGGAATTTTATTGGCCGTCATCTGGCTAGTTGACGGAAACCCATGGGGCAGCCCACGGCACTCTCCATCTACTCAACCCGAAGCTGCAATTGTTGAGCTGGCGCAAAAAAGAAAAACCTGGGACACCCACCTTTCTGAGCCAGCCATTGCTTAGCTGGCTATCTCTCTCATCACACACAGCTCCCCCAAGAACCCGCTAGAGATCGGGTAAGCAAGCGATTTTTACTTGGCGGGCCGCGTGTTCAGACGTGGTAATGCCTGATACCACACAAATGCCAAGGGGGATAAAACGGGATCAAACGGATTAACAAGGTGGCTGATGGCATCGTCGCTAGCCGCGGTGCCAGGCAAACTGCTGGCAGTGGTCTTTGTCACCCACAACTCTGATGCCCTGGCGCCTGAACAGTGTCACTTGTTTCAACCAACGGGCACTGGAAGAAACCTGGGACACCCACCTTTCTGAGCCAGCCATTGCTTAGTTGGCTATATCTCTCATAGCTCCCCCAAGAGCCCGCTAGAGATCGGGTAAGCAAGCAATTTTTACGTGGCGGGCCGCGTGTTCAGACGTGGTAATGCCTGACACCACACAAATGCCAAGGGGGAAAACGGGATCAAACGGATTAACAAGGTGGCTGATGGCATCGTCGCTGGCCGCAGTGCCTGGCAAACTGCTGGCAGTGGTCTTTGTCACCCACCACTCTGATGCCCTGGCGCCTGAACAGTGTCACTTGTTTCAACCAACGGGCACCATCAAGGCCCAATCGCGCCAGAATGGGAGCCAGGTGAGCAGGTATATAACCCCGCTTGTCAGCTCTTATCGCGCGACCTGTCCAATCCACCAGCATTAGATAATCGGTAAAGGCATAAGGCAGGCCCTCCGGTTGGGCTTGGCTTGCGAATGGCAGCAATAAAGGTGGCAATGGCGCGTCTGGTTGCTCTCCCTCAAAGCGTTGCTTGATGCTGGTGTAATCGCTCTCCTCAGGTCGGTCAGCCAATGCCGCCCGTATCGGGTTGAGGTCAACGTAGGCCATGCAGGCCAACAGGGCTGGCTCGGTGAGCAGAGCCTGACTCTTGAAGCGTCCTTCCCAGAAATGGCCCTTGCAGCCATCTTCCCGATTCGCCTGCCGTGCCAGATTTTCATTGAGCAGCCGCACAAACCAGCTGATGGAATGAAGCCGCTCCCGCCACTGCCCTATCAGTTGTTGCACCACAGTCCGCTCGGGCTCAATCAGGGATTCCCCCTGATACCAGCGCCGTACCAATAGCGGCCACTGGAACAGTGCCGCCCAACGTTCGGCCACCTCCCGCTCGCTCCAACTTGCTGCGGTGTCGGGCTCCACTTTGAGCACCAGGTGATAGTGGTTGCTCATCACCGCATAAGCACAAATACCGATGGCAAACAGTCGCGACAGTTGGCCCAGCTTGTCGACCACCCATTGGCGACGATGCTCGTAACTCTGACCAGAATGGGCATCTTCCCCGCATAGAAAAGCTCGCCGCACGCAGCGGCTGACCACATGGTAGTAAGGCGTATCTTGCAGGCTGATTTGACGTGAACGGGCAATGGTCATGGCTCACCCCCTAGGCTGTGACCTCTCAAGCCAAGTACACGACTAAACCGCTGTCAAAAAGGTGGGTGTCCCGACTTACACTCCAGCCATTACCTGGCTGGCTATCTCTCATCACATGTCAAAAAGGTGGGTGTCCCGACTTACACGCCTTGGTTGCGCCGATCTTGTGGCACTGTGCTAGTCGGTAGCAGGCAGATCGCCATGCTGCTGCGCCGCCAGCAGGGATGTGCCGTAGGAGTTGTCCACTGTGCAGCGCCACTGCCCGCCGGGCTCTTTGCGAAACACATAGGTGGCGCGGCGGGTTTCATCAATCCAGCCCTCGCCGCCCGGGTAGCGCAGCCGGGTCTCCATGATCACCAGGGCGTTGTCGGCCCCCTCTATCACCTCCATGGCCCCCTGTGTCACCTCAAGGCGGCCGTCAAAGTACTCGGAGATGGCGGTGAAGGCGCGGCGGATGACAGGGATGCCACGCACCACCATGCCGGGCTTGACCACCAGGGCGGCGTCTTCGGCGTAGAAGGCCATCAGGGCGTCGAAGTCGCGCCGGGAGATGGCGGCGTCGCAGGTCTCGATCAAGGTGCGAAGGGGATGCTGGCTCATGTCGTGCTCCTTAGGATCTGCTCACGCTCTTATCGTGAACAGGTGCTTAATCCAATGCGGGTTTCCCGCCCTCTGCCAGACATAAAAAATCCCCCGCTCTCGTGATAAAAGCGGGGGATCTTCAGCGCCTCATGGCGACTTAGCCGAGCAGGAAGGCCTTGAGGCGGCCAAAGTCTGCGGGCAGGTTGTGGGAGAGCAGCGGCAGCGCGGCATGCTTGGCAAGCGGGCCTGGCAGCGGCACATCCAGATTCAGGATCTCGTCCACCGACTCCTTGAACTTGGCCGGATGGGCGGTGCAGAGGAACACCCCCACTTCATCTTCAGCCAGCTGCTCGTTCAGCAGATCCCAGGCGATGGCGCCGTGAGGCTCGCACAGGTAATCGAGCTGATGCAGGCGTTTGAGCGCATCGCGAGTCTGGGCATCGTCACGCATGCCAGACCCCAGGGTCTCCAGCGCCCAGCCTTCACGGCGGCACAGCTCTTCCACCCGTGGCCAGTTGTTGGGGCGGCTCACGTCCATGGCGTTGGAGAGGGTCGCGACCGTCTGGTGCGGCTCCCAACTGCCGGTTTTCAAGTAGCGCGGCACTGTGTCATTGGCGTTGGTGGCGGCGATAAAGCGCTTCACCGGCAGCCCCAGCGCCTTGGCGATGAGACCCGCGGTGAGGTTGCCGAAGTTGCCGGACGGCACACTGATGACCACCTTGGCGCGGTCGGCTTTCGGCAACTGGGCCACGGCCTCGAAGTAGTAGCAGACCTGGGCCAGCAGGCGGCTGATGTTGATGGAATTGGCGGAGTTAAGGCCAATCGCCTTCTTCAGCGCCTCGTCGTCAAAGGCATCTTTGACCAGCGCCTGGCAGGCATCGAAGTCGCCGTCGATGGCGATGGTGCGGATGTTGCCACCCAGAGTGCAGAACAGCGCCTCCTGCAGCGGGCTTATCTTGCCCTTGGGGTAGAGGATAACCACCTCGATCCCCTCCAGGCCGTAGAAGGCGTGGGCCACGGCGGCGCCGGTGTCGCCCGAGGTGGCGGTGAGGATAGTGATCTTGTCGTTGGTGCGGAAGGTCGCCAGGCACTGGGCCATAAAGCGGCCGCCGAAGTCCTTGAACGCCAGGGTCGGGCCGTGGAACAGCTCGAGGGCATAGGTGCCGTCTTTGAGCTTCACCAGGGGCGCCGGGAAGGTAAAGGCGGCATTGATCAGCTCGCTCACCTTAGGCTTGGGCACTTCGTCCCCCAGCAGGTGGCTGATGATGCGCGCGGAGCGCTCGGCGAGCGGCAGCTCCAGCAGGGCATCCACATCGGCCAGGGGCGCGATGGTTTCGGGGAAGAAGAGCCCCTGCTCGCGGCCCAGACCCTGGCGCACCGCCTGGGCGAAGCTCACCTGTTCGCTGTTGTCCTTGATATTGTAAAGATTCATAGCTCGCTTCCTGTTACCCGTGCCCCGGCCATGTCCAGTTTGCAGACCCGGGCAAATCCATCTTCATTGTGCACGAAATGCGCTTCCATCCACTCTTTCATCCGCTCGGCCTGGGCCAGATCCTTCATCACCACGAACACGGTGGGACCTGAGCCCGAGATGCCGGTGGCGAGCGCCCCGTTCTGGGCCGCCTGGGCCCGCACCTCGTTGAAGCCTTCGATCAGGGCCGCGCGGTAAGGCTCGGCGATCACGTCTTTGAGCACGCTGGCCGCCAACCCCTCCTGCCCTGTGTAACTGGCGTGCACGAAGGCCGCCAGGCGACGGCCATAGGTGAGGCAATCCTGACGGCGATACTGGGCCGGCAGTATGGCACGGGCGGCGGCGGTGGAGACCACTGTACCCGGATAGCAGACCACCCAGTACCACTGCTCGAACACCGGAATGCCCTGGCTGATGACGCCGTGCTCTTCCAGCACCAGCTGCATGCCGCCCAGATAACAGGGCGCCACGTTGTCGTAGTGGACGGAGCCGGAGATCTTGCCTTCCATCTCCCCCATCAAGAGCAGCATGTCGTGTTCATTGAGGGGGGCGCCGTGGAAGGCGTTGAGCCCTTCGAGTGCCGCCACCACGCTGCAGGCGCTGGAACCCAGACCCGAGCCCACCGGCAGGTTCTTCTCCAGCACCATCTCCAGCGGCTTGAGTCTCAGGCCGCGCTTCTCCAGGGCCTCCCCATAGGCAAGCCAGCAGTCATGGAGGATGTTCTTCTTTGGATCATCCGGCAGCTTGTGGGCATAGCGGCCCACGGAGGAGAGGGCAAACGCCACATCGGCCGCCTTTACCTGGACGCGATCCCCGAGCAGGGAACCATCCACGGGGGCGAGCGCTGCCCCCAGTACGTCAAAGCCCACACTCAGGTTGGCGCTGGAGGCCGGGGCATAGGCGACCACGCTGCCGCCCTGCGCCATGGCATCTTGTTCAAAATCGGGGTTCATCGCTGAACTCATGTTACAGCTCCTGCTTCCAGTTCTGGGTGCGCAGCACGTCGGCGAAGACACCCGCGGCGGTCACTTCGGTCCCTGCGCCATAGCCGCGCAGCACCAGGGGGATGGGCTGGTAATAGGTGGAGAAGAAGGCGAGCGCATTCTCCCCGTCTTTTACCTTGAACAGGGGCTCGTCGGCACCGACCGCCTTGATGGCGACCTTGCACTTGCCACCCTCGATGGAACCGACGTAGCGCAGCACCTTGCCTTCCCGCTGGGCGGCCGCGAACTGATCGCGGAACCAGCCGTCAGCTTCCGGCAGGCGGGCCATAAAGGACTCCACATCGCCGCTCACATCAAAGCCTGGGGGCAGCGCCTGCTCCACTTCCACATCACAGAGCTCCAGCGCCATGCCGGCCTCGCGGGCCAGGATCAGCAGCTTGCGGGCCACGTCCATGCCGTTGAGATCGTCGCGGGGATCCGGCTCGGTGAAGCCGTTGCCACGTGCAATCTTGGTCGCCTCGGAGAACGCCATGCCCTCATCCAGCTTGCCGAAGATGAAGGAGAGCGACCCGGACAGCACGCCGTCGAAGGCGCGCAGCTTGTCACCGGCCTTGATGAGGTTCTGCAGGTTCTCGATGACCGGCAGGCCCGCGCCGACGTTGGTCTCGTACAGGAACTTGCGGCGGGTCTGACGGGCGGTGCGGCGCAGCGCCTTGTAGTAATCCAGCGACCCGGTATTGGCCTTCTTGTTCGGGGTGACCACATGGAAACCGGCGGCCAGGAAGTCGGCGTACTGGACGGCGACGGCCTCGCTCGAGGTGCAATCGACGATCACCGGGTTGATGAGGTGGCTCTCTTCCACCAGCTTCTTCACCGCCTCCAGGCTGAAACTGTCACGGGCTTCCACCAGTTGCTCACGCCAGTTGGCGAGGCTCAGGCCATCCTTGTTGACCGCCATCTGGCGGCTGTTGGCGATACCGACCACCCGCAGGCCGGTGCCCTGCTCCGCCAAGACCGGCTGCTGGCGGGCAATCTGATCCACCAGGGCCGCACCGACGCCACCCACCCCGACCACAAAGAGATCGATGAACTGCTGGCTGCCGAAGAAGTTCTGGTGGCACGCCTTGATGGCTTCCGCCACCTTGCGATCCCGCACCACGGCGGAGATAGATCGCTCGCTCGAGCCCTGGGCGATGGCGACTATGTTGATGGAGGCCTGGGCCAGAGAGGTGAAGAAGCGCGCCGCCATCCCCTTGGAGGTGCGCATGCCATCCCCGATGAGGGAGATGATGGCGAGATCTGTCATGATCTCGAGCGGATCCAGCAGCTGGTTCTTGAACTCCAGCTCGAACTCGCGCTCCAGCACCTTGCGGGTCTTGTCGCTGTCATAGCTGTGGATACAGAAGCTGACGCTGTACTCGGAGGATGACTGGGTGATGAGGACGATGCTGACCCCGGCGCGGGAGACGGCGGAGAAGATGCGACCGGCCATGCCCACCATGCCCTTCATGCCGGGGCCGGAGACGTTGAACATGCACATGCCGGAGAGATCCGAGATGGCCTTAACCTTGAGATCGTCATCCCCCTGCTCGACGCCGATGAGGGTGCCCGGCCCCTGGGGGTTGAAGCTGTTCTTGATGAGGCAGGGAATGTGGAACTGGGCCACGGGGGCGATGGTTTTCGGGTGCAGCACCTTGGCACCGAAATAGGAGAGCTCCATCGCCTCTTTATAGGAGAGGGTTTTCAGCAGGTAGGCATCCGGCACCAGGCGCGGGTCGCAGTTGTAGCAGCCTTCCACGTCTGTCCAGATCTCGCAGCACTCGGCGTCCACGCAGGCGGCCAGCACGGCGGCGGAGTAGTCGGAGCCGTTACGGCCAAGCAGCACGGTTTCACCCTTGTCGCTGCCGCCGGTGAAGCCCGGCATCAGGTAGAGACAATCGCTACGCAGCCCCTTGGCGGCAAAGCGCAGGCGGGAGGCTTCGATGTCGACGTGGGCTTCAAGGTAGCCGCCGTCGGTGACCAGCAGCTGCTCCGGCACGATGAGATCCAGCTCGAGGCCGCGCACCCGCAGCAACTCGTGCATGAAGGCGATGGAGAGGTTCTCCCCCCGGCTCAGGATGCGGGCCTGGACGTTGTCCGGGCAGAGGCCCAGCAGACGAATGCCCTGCATCAGCCGCTCCACCTGATCCAGCTCGGCGGTGAGACGAGCCTGCAGCGCCTTGTCATCCAGCGCCGGGTAGGCCGCCTTCAAGCCCGCCAGCAAACGGGAGAAGATGCCGTTGATCTCGAACAGGGTACTGCTTGCATCCATGCCGCGACTGGTCTGCTCCACCAGGGCGACCAGGTGGTTGGTCACCTTGGCCGGTGCCGACAGCACCAGGGCAACCTGGGATTGGCCGTGGGTGTTCACCGCGATATCGGCGACCCGTAAGAAACGCTCTGCGTCGGCCAGTGACGACCCGCCAAATTTCAACACTCTCATCGCTTTCTCTCCCTGTAAATCTATGAAATTCAATCTAAAAATCAATCCAACAAAAAGGCCCGTACTGGGTGGGTACGGGCCTTTTAAGATTTCTGTGCTTGTTCGTCAGCGCATCAACCGGCCCCAGTGCCACCTGTGGTGGTACCGGTAATAATGGTGGTGGTGATGATGATGTTGGTGAATAGCTGCATGACGAACACTCTTGAACGAAACTGGTTGTTAGCAATACCTTGCCGGACCTTGGGCTGTCAACCTAAACCTCCTTGCCAAACTTGCGGGCGAGGTCTTTGCAGAGCAGATGCAGCATATTCAGATCCCGCTGCGGCAGCATGGGCACTCGGTCCATCACCCATTGATGCAGTTTTTCATCCTGATAAACTCCGAGTTCACCAAGTAATTCTGCTGTTTTTGATTTGAGTACGCGAACCTGCCCGGCACCATCAAAATTTTCTGCTACTGCCTGGGGTTCGTCCAGCAGGGGACTCATCTCGTAGGCATACAGCATGATCGCCTGCCCCAGATTCAAGGAGGGATAACTCACCTTGAGGGGCAGATAGCTAATGAGATCCACCTGGGCAAGCTGTTCGTTGGAGAGACCCGACTCCTCGCAACCGAAGACGATGGCCACCTTCCCAAGGGAGGGCTTGGCGCGGATCTGATCGCGGATCTCGGCCGGGGTGAGGTAGTGCTGATAGCGGCCGCGCTGGCGGGCCGTGGTAGCGACCACCAGATCCATGTCGGCCAGAGCCGCTTCCAGGGTGTCAAAGGCTTCAGCCTCGGCCAGGATCTCCTGGGCGCCATGGGCGACCCAGCTCGCCTCCTCCTCTTCGTGTACCCGGCTCCCTACCAGTCGCATGGCATCGAAGCCCATGGTTTTCATGGCGCGGGCGGCCGCACCCACGTTCGCCGCGCGAGCGGGGGCCACCAGTACAAAATAGAGTTTCATCGGGTTTCTCCTGAACAGGGCCGACGCCGCGAACTGCAGCAAACCGCCGGCAAAACAGGGGCGCAATCTACCGTTTATCTCCGAACATTGCCACTTGAACAGATGTTTGGATGTTGCCATAGTGGCCGGACGAGTGGGTCCCCGCCCTACCGGCACAGACGCCATGGGCCCGATACATCACAAGGAAGAGAGAGATGCAGCAGCCATTGGAACAGGCGGTCGCCGAGACGATCTTGCAGCGTTTCGAATCGTTTTACAGCCGCTTTCTCGAGATAACCCAGGGCAGCAAGAGCCGCTTCGAGAACAGCGACTGGTTGGGGGTGCAGCTCGCCGGGCGCGAGCGCATTCGCCTCTATGATCATCACGTCGGCGCCACCACGGCCCTCATCAAGCAGATGATGGGGGAGCAGCTGCCGACCCAGGCCCTGCTCAAGCAGGTGAAGGGGGCCTTCAGCGATCTGCTGCCCCGCTGCGAGAACTTCGAGGTGGCGGAGTCCTTCTTCAACTCCGTCTATCGCCGGATCTTCCGCCATCGCAACATCCGCGACGAGAACCTCTACATCCACCCCTTTCGCAGTCGGGGTGAGCACCCGGATCTGAGCGCCTTGCTGCGAGTCTATCGCACCGACCTTGCCCACCTGCCCCAGACCCTGAGCCAGCTGCTCAGGGATTACAGCTTCACCCTGCCCTTTGAGGACAAGCAGCGGGACATCATCGACATTCATCGCCATCTGGCGGAGAGCGGGCCGGCCATACTGCACGAGGAGCCGTTCGCCATCGAGCTGCTCAAGGAGGTGTTCTACCGCAACAAGGGGGCCTATCTGGTGGGGCTCATTCGGGTGAAGGGCGAGGTGTATCCCTTCATCCTGCCCCTGCTCAGCACGGGCCAGAGCATCTATGTGGACACCGTCATCTTCGAGCCTGAGCTGGCCTCCATCGTATTCGGCTTCGCCCGCGCCTACTTCATGGTATATGCCCCTGTGCCTGCCCTGTTCGTGCTCTTCCTGCGCCAGATCATGCCCCGCAAGCCGGACTACGAGATCTACAACGCCATCGGTTGCCAGAAGCACGGCAAGACCGAGCTCTATCGTCACTACCAGCAGCACCTTGCCCAGAGCCGGGAGCAGTTCGTCATCGCCCCCGGCATCAAGGGGATGGTGATGAGCGTGTTCACCCTCCCCTCCTACGACGTGGTGTTCAAGGTGATCAAGGACGAGTTCACCCCGCCCAAGGATGTGAGCCACGAGCAGGTGAAGGCGAAATACCGGCTGGTGAAACAGCACGACAGGGTGGGCCGCATGGCCGACACCCAGGAGTTCACCAACTTCGAGTTTCCCCTGGACCGCATCTCCCCCGAACTGCTGGCCGAGCTCAAGTCGGTGGCCCCCTCGGCGCTCACCATCACCGCCGACAAGCTGGTGATCAAGCACCTCTACACGGAGCGCAAGATGATCCCGCTGAACCTCTATCTGGATCAGGCGGACGAGCAGCAGACCCGGCTCGCCCTGGAGGAGTATGGCAACGCCATCCGCCAGCTGGCGGCGGCCAACATCTTCCCCGGGGACATGCTGTTCAAGAACTTCGGCGTGACCCGCCACGGCCGGGTGGTCTTCTACGACTACGACGAGATCTGCTACATGACGGAGTGCAACTTCCGCCAGATCCCGCCGCCGCGCTACCCGGAGGACGAGTGGAGCGCCGAGCCCTGGTATTCGGTGGCCCCGAACGACATCTTCCCCGAGGAGTTCGCCACCTTCCTGCTGCAAAAGCCCCAGGTGCGGGAGATCATGATGCAGCTGCACAAGGAGCTGTTCGATGCTAACTACTGGAAGATGCTGCAGGGCAACATCAAGGAGGGGGTGTTCGAGGATGTCTATCCCTACAGGCGCAAGAAGCGCTTTCGCTTTCAGCGGGGGGGATGAACCCGGCTGAAACAGCAAAAAGGGACGCCGTGGCGTCCCTTTTTCTGGCGTCAGGCTGCGACAGCCCCTGACGACAAACCCGCTTATTTCACCGCATCGAAGGTCAGCAGCGTGGCCTTGCCGGCATCCTTCAGCACCAGCTGTTTGCCGCTTATCTGGAAGCTCGCCACCTTCTCCAGCGTCTGCAGGTAGCTCATCTCCTTGCCGGCCAGCTCCCCTGCGCACATCATGCGCGTCGAGCCCATGGCGCCCAGCGTCAATACCCCGTCACCCTGCTGGGTGATGCCGCCAAAGTAGCGGTTGCAGCCGCCCTTGCCCGCCACCTTGTCACCGGCGACCTGCAGGGTGAAGGTATCACCGCTCGCCCCTTGCAACTGCCAGGTGGATGCTTGCAGCTCTGCCAGGGTGGAACCCGTTGCCATGGCGCAGCCTCCCAGGGCCAGCGCGGCCAGCAGGGTCAGTTTCTTGTTCATGAGTTCACCTCGTGATGGAGAAAGTCGTGAAGACACAGAGTGAGGGGCCTGTTTATCACGACTCTGGCGCCGATTAAAACTCTTTTATTGTGATCGGGGTTCCCTTTACTCCCTGCTGGCATGTGCCATGCTTGTAGTCCTGTTCGGACCCAAGGAGGGGAAACGAATGGTCAAGTCTCTCGTTATCGCACTCGCATCAAGTCTCGCCTTTTCGGCCCAGGCTGCCGACTGGGATTTCCTCAAAAACGAAGCCGACAGCCAGCTCTACGTGAAAAGCTATTCCGGCGTATTGCTCGGCAATCAGGCCCATACCGGCGACAATTTCGATATCTGGCTCATCAACACCGGCTACCAGTATCCGGTAGAAGATGATATCAGCCTCTACATGGAGGCCGGGCCGGCGGTAGGCAGCCACAGCGAGCAGACCGGCTTCAATATCAGCTCGGGGGTGCGCTACCGCCTCTCCCCCTCGCTCAACATCGGCAGCCAGCTCAAGCAGCTGGAGGTGAGCAAGGCCAGCACCCTGGTGGAGCTCAACAGCAGCCTGCTGGTGACGCCGCAGCTGGCCATCACGGCCAACTACGGCCTCAGCGCCTTCAGCACGGAGCACTTCCTCACCCTGGGGGTGGGGTTCAACTTCTGAGGGCTCAGAGGAGCCTGGCGCCACTGACCAGCACGCCATTGAGATCGGCGTAGACATAGTCCCCTGGCGCTATGCTCACCCCGGCAAACGACAGCACCACATCCAGCTCCCCCTGTCCGCGTTTCTCGGTCTTGACCGGACAGGCCGCCAGCGCCTTGACCCCGAGCGCCAGCGTCGCCAGGGTGCCCACATCCCGCACGGCGCCGTGGATAAGGATCCCTTCCCAACCCTGCTCCACCGCCTTGATGGCCAGCTGATCCCCCAGCAGCGCCCGGCGCAGGGAGCCGCCCCCGTCGATCACCATCACCTTGCCATGACCTGGACGGTTGACCAGTTCGCGCACCAGGCTGTTGTCCTCGAAGCAGGAGAGGGTGACCGCCTGGCCGTAAAACAGCGGCTTGCCGCCATAATCGTGAAACAGCGGCTCTGCCACCTGCAGGGCATCGCCATGTTGATCGCAAAGGTCGGGCAGTAGATCCAGCATTGTCAGCATCCTTCCATGGAGTGAATGAGTCCGCTCATTCTTTCATCATGTGGACAGCCTGACAATCCAGCAAGCAGCCGCTATCCCCGTATGGTGTGAGGCCCATTCAGCCTCTCATCATGCAGAGGCGCTGAGAGTCCAGCGGGACGCCAGCTTGCCAAGGTGGCATGGCGCTCCCTTCAGCAGGACGGGCACCAGCCAGAGTTCGCCCTCCTCCACCCAGTAGAGGGCGTTCTGGCCGAAGCGGGCGGCCAGCCGAATGGCCTCGGCCCGAGGAAGACGCAGCAACAGGGATGCCTCCTGCCAGCGCTCATCCGGATCGCTGCCCCACACGGGCCCCATCACCAGGGTATCGGCAAGCTGACGTGACAGGGCGCGTTGACGCCGGGTGTTGCGGCGCATCCCCACCCACCGACTGGCCGGATTCCAGGCCGTGACGATGGCGTAGGCAGGCCAGGGGGGCGGGGCGAAGGGGGCAATAAAACACACATTTCTGTAGTTTTCCCACAAAGTCATGTCAACCACATGTTGCATCCCATTACATTTCTTAAGGGCGAAAAAGCGGGCCAGCCCAAGTATGATGCAGCGAACCTCGGGATTGACTTATATCAAACCTGAGTTAAAAAGTTGCTATCTGACGGCAAAGAGTGTTGTTATGCGCCTGTTAACTGATAAAATGCAGCAACTTTTGTAATGGACTACCCTTCCAGGCTCCTCTCGATCAGACTTGTTGAGAGCCTATGTGCGGCACAGGGATGTTTGCCAACATAGATACCAAATTCGCGATGATTCGACCTGATATTCATACCCAGGATGACGTAATAAATTTTCAGGACCGGTCGGATAACGCCAAAGAGTGTTAAAATTTCGATAATTAACTGATAAGAATCTGGGAATACTCATGCAAACACCACATATTCTGATCGTCGAAGACGAGCTGGTCACCCGCAACACCCTCAAGAGCATCTTCGAGGCCGAAGGCTACATAGTGCTGGAAGCCAACAATGGCGACGAGATGCATCAGGCCCTGACCAGTCACACCATCAACCTGGTGATCATGGACATCAACCTGCCGGGCAAGAATGGCCTGCTGCTGGCACGCGAGCTGCGTGAAGATGATAACATCGCCCTGATGTTCCTGACCGGCCGTGACAACGAAGTGGACAAGATCCTGGGGCTGGAGATAGGCGCCGATGACTACATCACCAAGCCGTTCAACCCCCGCGAGCTGACCATACGTGCCCGCAACCTGCTGAGCCGCACCATGAACGTGGCCGCCGGTGGCGAAGAGAAGAAGCTGGTGGAGCGTTACCTGTTCAATGGCTGGGCGCTGGACATCAACAGCCGTGCCCTGGTCAGCCCGGCGGGCGACATGTTCAAGCTGCCCCGCTCCGAATTCCGTGCCATGCTGCACTTCTGCGAAAACCCGGGCCAGATCCAGACCCGTGCCGAGCTGCTCAAGAAGATGACGGGCCGTGAGCTCAAGCCCCACGACCGTACCGTGGATGTCACCATCCGCCGCATTCGCAAGCACTTCGAGAGCGTGGGTGACACCCCGGAGATCATCGCCACCATTCATGGCGAAGGCTACCGCTTCTGTGGCGAGCTGGAGCAGGAATAATCCCTGCCCGGTGAAGCGAGAGGCGCCTGCGGGCGCCTCTTCTGTTTCCGGCCGCCGTCACCGCGCGGATCCGCCAAAACAAAAAGCCCACTCAGTCGAGTGGGCTTTTTGCATGAAAGCTGGAGCGGGCAGCGGGAATCGAACCCGCATCATCAGCTTGGAAGGCTGAGGTAATAGCCATTATACGATGCCCGCAAGGCATCAGGAACGCAGCAGATACAAGGCATGGAATCGGCGTCTGAAGAGACGTGCCAGAAGGAGGCAGCAACGAGACGGGAAATATACCGGGTATCAGAATGTGGAGCGGGTGATGGGAATCGAACCCACGTATGCAGCTTGGGAAGCTACCGTTCTACCATTGAACTACACCCGCGTCAGTGGCCTCTACTATATGCATTTTGCCGGCGAGCGCAATCACCGCCTTCGTGTTTTTTGCCATAAATCAAGCTGTTCGGCCAACTATTGAGCATGGCGCTGCTTTTTCAAACAAAGACGTTCACACTCCCGGATCTGCGAGGTTGCCAAGCCGTGGGGGCGACGATAGTCTTGCGCCACTCGACCGAGGAGGGTGGTAATGGACAAGAACAAGCAGAAACATCTCTATGGCTGGTTGCGCAAACAATCGGGCCATGGCCGGCGCTGGATCGGTCTTTCCATTGGGCTCGGCATGGGTCAGGGCATACTGATGGTGATGCAGGCCTGGCTGCTGGCCACCCTGCTCCACGGCTTCATCATCGAGAGCACCACACCCGAGCAGTCCATTCCCCTCTTCATTGCCCTGCTGCTGGTGACCCTGACCAAGGCCGCGCTGGCCTATGGCCGTGAGGTGGCAAGCTTCAGGGCGGGCAGTGCGGTGCGCCAGGCCATCCGCGAGCTGGTACTCACCCGCCTCGCCCGCCTCGGCCCTGCCTATATCCAGCGCCGCCCAGCCGGCAGCTGGGCCAGCCTGCTGCTCGAGCAGATCGAAGAGATGCAGGAGTTCTTCTCCCGCTATCTGCCCCAGATGGCCATAGCCGTCTTCATCCCCCTGGTGATCCTGGTAGCCGTGTTCCCGGTCAACTGGGCCGCCGGCATCATCTTGCTCGGCACTGCGCCCCTCATCCCGCTCTTCATGATCCTGGTGGGGGTCGGCGCCGCCGATGCCAACCGCCGCAACTTCCAGTCCCTGGCGCGGCTCTCCGGCCACTTCCTCGATCGCCTCAAGGGCTTGCGTACCCTGCAGCTCTTCATGCGTACCCAGGCGGAGGGAGAGGCCATTCGCGACGCCTCGGAAGATTTTCGGGAGCGCACCATGGAGGTGCTGCGGCTCGCCTTCCTGAGCACGGCCGTGCTGGAGTTCTTCGCCGCCATCGCGGTGGCCCTGGTGGCGGTCTACTTCGGCTTCTCTTACATAGATCACCTCAACTTCGGCAACTATGGCGTCAAGGTAACGCTCTTTACCGGCCTGTTCGTGCTGTTTCTCGCTCCCGAGTTTTACGCGCCGCTGCGGGAACTCGGCGCCCACTACCACGCCAAGGCGCAGGCCATAGGCGCCGCCGAACAGTTGCTGGAGTTTCTCGAGGCCGAGGTCAGCGAGCCGGCCTCAGGGAGTGCCCCCTTCCAGGCCGATGGCCCCATCAGGGTGGAGGCCCGCGCCCTGGAGGTGCTGAGCGCCGAGGGCAAGGTACTGGTCGGCCCCATCGATTTCACCCTTGAGGCAGGCACGCGCACAGCCCTGGTCGGGATCAGCGGGGCCGGCAAGAGCTCCCTGGTCAACGCCCTGCTCGGCTTTGCCCCCTATCGCGGTTCGCTCCGTGTCAACGGCCAGGAGCTCGCCGAGCTGGACATGAGCCAGTGGCGGCTGCAACTGGGCTGGCTCTCCCAGAACCCCCAGCTGTTCCACGCCTCCCTGAGAGACAACCTGCTGCTGGCCAGGCCCACGGCCAGCGACGCCGAGCTGGAAGCCGCCCTGGTGCGGGCCCAGGCCTGGGAATTTGCCAGGGAGAAGGGATTCGACTATCCGGTCGGGGATCAGGCCGGTGGCCTCTCCGTCGGCCAGGCCCAGCGCCTCGCCCTGGCCCGCACCCTGCTCAAGTCCACCCAGTTGATGGTGCTGGATGAACCCACTGCCAGCCTGGATCGCCACTCCGAACGCGCCATCATGAGCACGCTCGAAGACGCTGCGAAAGGCCAGACCCTGCTGATGATCACCCACCGCCTCGATCAGCTCAGCCAGATGGACAACATACTGGTGCTGGAGCGCGGCCAGCTGGTGGAGCAAGGCCACTTCGCGCAACTCTGCCAGGCACAGGGGCCCTTCGCCCGTCTGCTATCCCAACGTTCAGGGGATTCTCTCGATGACTGATCTACTGCCGTTCCTGCGTCTCTACCGCCAGCACTGGCTCAGCCTCTCCCTCGGCCTGCTGCTGGCCCTGGTCACCCTGGTGGCCGGGATGGGGCTGCTCTCTCTCTCAGGCTGGTTCCTCTCCGCCGCCGCCGTGGCGGGGCTGGCGGTCGCCAGCCGGGACACCTTCAACTACATGACCCCGGCCGGCGGCGTGCGCTTCTTCTCCATAGTGCGCACCGCCAGCCGCTGGGGTGAGCGGGTGGTGAGCCACGACGCCACCTTCCGGGTGCTCACCCGGTTGCGGGTCTGGTTCTGGCAAAGGCTCTCCCCCCTCTCCCCCGGCACCCTGGCCGGTTTTCGTCAGGCGGATCTGCTCAACCGTCTGGTGGCCGACATCGACGCCATGGATCACGTCTACCTGCGCCTCGTCACTCCCATAGGAGCGGCCCTGCTCAGCTGTGCCGGGCTGGTGTTCTTCCTCTCCTTCTTCGACAGCCGCCTGGCGCTGACCCTGGGGGCCATCCTGCTCTTTGGCATGCTGGCCCTGCCGCTGGTGTTCTATTTCGCCGGCCGCGCCCCCGGTCGTCGACTCATCGCCGAAAAATCCACCATGCGCACCCGCATGGTGGATTACCTGGACGGCCATGCCGAGCTGCAGATGTTCGCCGCCGCCCCCAAGGCGCTGGCCGAGCTGCAACAGGCCGAGCAGGCCCTGATCCAGGCCCAGGCCCGCATGGCCAGGGTGAGCGGCCTCGCCAGCTTCTCGGTCCAGCTGCTCAGCGGCTGGACCCTGACCCTGATGCTGTGGCTCGCCGGTCACGGCGTCGGCGGTGGCGCCCCGGATCCCATCACGGCGCTCATGGTGTTCGCCACCCTGGCCAGCTTCGAGGCGCTGCTGCCCCTGGCGGGCGCCTTCCAGCACCTCTCCACCAGCCTCACCTCGGCCCGTCGTCTCAACGAGATACTGCAGGAGGCCAAGGCGCCAGAGTGGGGAGAGGAGCAAGCCCCCGCGACTCAAGGCGCCTTGCAGATACGGGATCTCCACTTCACCTACCCGGGCCAGGACGGCCCGGTGCTGCGAGGCTGTACCCTGCAACTGAACCCCGGCGAGAAGCTGGCGCTGCTGGGGCAGACAGGGTGTGGCAAGTCCACCCTGATGGGGCTGCTGACACGGGAGTGGACGGCGCAGACCGGCGAGATACTGCTGGATGGCAAGCCCCTGACCCGGTATGGCGAAGGGGCACTGCGCGCCTCCTGCTCGGTGGTGAGCCAGCGGGTGCATCTGTTTGCCGATACCCTGCGCGGCAACCTCAAGCTGGCCGCCCCCGACGCCAGCGACGAGCGGCTGATCGAGGTCCTCACCCAGGTGGGTCTCGCCACCCTGCTGGCAGGGGAAGATGAAGAGGCCGAGAGCGGACTGGACGCCTGGCTCGGGGATGGCGGCCGCCCCCTCTCCGGCGGCGAGCGCCGCCGCATCGGCATCGCCCGCGCCCTGCTGCACGACGCCCCGCTCTGGCTGCTCGATGAGCCGACCGAAGGCCTCGACAGCCAGACCGAGCGGGAGATCATGGCCTTGCTGCTCAAGCTGGGGGCAAGGCGCTCCCTGCTGCTCATCTCCCACCGCCTGCTGGGGCTGGAGCAGATGGACAGGGTGGCCCTGATGGAAGAGGGCAAGATCCGCCTCTGCGCCCCGCACCAGGCTCTGCTGGAAGATGACTACTACCGCAGCCTGCACCAGCGGCTGGCTCCCGCCTGATGAAAGCCAATGAACAAGGGGCAGGGATCTGCCCCTTGTCTTGTGGAGAGTGCCAAGATCCCCGTCACAGCTCGCCTCCCGGGCGAAAAATGGGGCTGGTCGCAGGCAGCGACTGACCCCTATAATGGCCCCCTCACTGTTCAACAAGACCTCGACATGAAACGCCTGATCCTGATGATGCCCCTGATTGCCTCCGGTTGTGCCGACTTCGCCTTCAACAGCAATCTGGACAAGGAAAACTTCGACGAGTATTTCAAGCCGGGCGGCGTCCGGATCTATGAGCAGAACCAGCTCGCCGACCTCAACTACCTCTACCTCGGCACAGTCGAGGGCGAGTCCTGCCAGGCCGACGCCAATCAGGCGGTACCCAATGCCGGCGAGGCCCGCACCCTGGCCCGTCGCCGCGTGGCCGACATGGGCGGCAACGGCGTCAGCTTCGACAAGTGCGCCGAGTTCAGCGACGTACCGGGCTGCCTGAAGCAGGTGATCTGCTACGGCCAGGCGCTGAAAGTGGCCGAAGAGAAGTAAGGTCTCGACATGGCCCTCGCCATCGTCCGCCTTGGCAGCCCCCGCCTCCCCGATGAGGGGCTGCGCATCGGCACTGTGCGCCGCCCGCCTCGCGGCGTGCCCAAGAGCGATTTTGCCAGCCAGGATTGGTACGACGTCTGGTTCCCCAACCTGGCCCCCAGCGCCGAGACCATGAAGCTCGGTCAGGCCGCCGAGACCCCGGCCCAGTGGGCCGCCTTCTGCAAGCAGTACAAGGCCGAGATGGCGAGCCCCGCTGCCCGCCACGATCTGGCGCTGCTGGCGGCCCTCTCCCACACCACCAACCTGTCAGTGGGCTGCTACTGCGAGCAGGAGTCCCGCTGCCATCGCGCCGTGCTCAAGGCACTGCTGGCAGAGTGTGGCGCGCTGCTGCGCTGACGCCAGGGCAAAGAGGGCATCCTGCCCTCTCTCGTTTGCCTCTGCGCTTCCCCCTGCCGACCTATGACGGTGAAAGCTCCCGCACCCGCTGCCGCAGCGCCGCCTCCTCGGCCAGGGTCATGCCCGCCGTAATCGCCTGCCCGTTGCTGGCCAGCCACGCCACCAGATCGGCCACCGTCTCCTCCAGCGGCCGGAAGTTCAGGCCGTGGACGATGGCGGCCTCGGCGCTGATGCTGCCATAGCCGGCAAACTCGGCCTGGGTGTTGGGCAGCAGCGTGGGATAGCTCTGCCAGGGTTCGACCCCGGCCGCGATCAGGGCAGGCCAGGGGGTCCACTCTAGTTGCAGGGGGGAGGCAGGTATCAGGCGGGCCGCCAGACGCTCGACCCAGTCCACCAGCAAGATGCCGGGCTTGACGAGGTTGAAGCAGCCCTCCAGCCGCTGCTCGGCGGCCCGCAGCACGAACTCGGCGCAGTCGCGCACGTCCAGGTATTGCAGCCTGTCCTGCCCCTCCCCCGGCAGCAGCCAGGGTCCTCCTTGCTGCACCCGTTGCACCCACCAGGCCAGGCGGCCGGTCGGATCGAAGGGGCCGCACAGCACGCCGGGGCGCAGTATGCAGAGTCGCTCCCCCCAGCGAGCCCGATACTCGGCCTCGCACAAGACCTTGAGCGGACCGTAGCCGCTGGCTGACTCGCCGGGGGCCACCTGGTGCAGCGGCGCCGACTCGTCCATCTCGGGCCGGGCGAAGTCCCGATAGACGCTGATGGTGGAGATGAAGATGAGCCGCTCGCAGCGCCCGAGCAGGGCCGTCGAGAGGCTGGCCGCCTGGGTTGGGTCATAGCAGCAGGCGTCGATGGCCAGATCCCAGTGCAGTCCCTCCCCCAGCAAGGGATCCAGGCACTGATCCCTGTCCCCCTGCAGCCGGGTCAGCTCGCGCCAGTCAGGGTGCTGGCGGTGACCCCGATTGAACAGCGTCACCTCATGACCCCAATCCAGGGCCAGCGAGGTGAGGTGGCGGCCCAAAAAGCCGGTGCCGCCGATAATAAGCAGTTTCATCCCTGTCTCTCCTGTGCGCCGCGGTGCCATGACCCCGGCCAATCCCTGTTCTTCCCCCACCCTACGCAAGTTGACGCCAGGGCACAGCCTCGGATGCCCCGCTCTGCGACCGGGATCACAGGGGCCCACGACTGTGGCGACGCCTGCGTTTTCGGTCCGTCTGTGCTACATTGCCGGGGTTTTCAGCCAGGATCCGCCATGAAGTTCCACATCGACACCCTAGGGATCATCCGCTCTCCCTACAAGGAGAAGTTCGCCATCCCCCGCCAACCCGGCCTGGTCAAATCGGCCCGTGCCCGCCTGGAGTTGCTGCCTCCCTACGATCAGCCGGACGTGCTGCGCGGCATAGAGCAGTTTTCCCACCTCTGGCTCAGCTTCGTGTTTCACCAGACCATGGCCCAGGGCTGGCATCCGACGGTGCGTCCGCCGCGCCTCGGCGGCAACGAGCGGGTCGGAGTCTTTGCCACCCGCTCCACCTTCCGCCCCAATCCCCTCGGTCTCTCCGTGGTCGAGCTGCACGGGGTGGGCCGTGAGCGTAGCAAGCTGTGGCTCGACCTCGGCGCGGTGGATCTGCTGGACGGCACCCCCGTGGTCGACATCAAGCCCTACATCCCCTATGCCGACAGCCTGCCCCACGCCCGGGGTGGCTTCGCCCCCGAGGCCCCCACTCCGCCGCTGGCGGTGAGCTTCAGCCCAGAGGCGGAGCAGCAGCTCATGCCCTGGCTCAAGACCCACCCCGAGCTGCGCCAGCTGGTGAGCGAGGTGCTGGCCCAGGATCCCCGTCCCGCCTACAAGAAGGGCAAGCCGGACGACAAGGAGTACGGGGTCAGGCTGTTCGAGCTCAATGTGCGTTTTCGCATCCGCGAGCCAGACTGCCTGGTGTCGGCCATAGAGCCCGCCTGATCCTCTCCTCGCCAGCCCAGGCCCATAAAAAAACCACCCGCTCGGGTGGTTTTTTGCTGCCGCCGCCGGATGGCGGCACTCAGCGGCGCTGCAACAGCAGGCTGCCGATGGAGTAGCCGGCGCCGAAGGAGCAGAGCACCCCACGAGCCCCGCTCGGCAAGTCCTGGTTGAACAGGTGGAAGGCGATGACGGAGCCCGCCGAGCTGGTGTTGCCGTAGCGGTCCAGGATCACCGGCGCCTCCTGCTGGCTGGCGTCGTGGCCCAGCAGCTTGCGACCGATGAACTGGTTCATGGTGAGGTTGGCCTGATGGAGCCAGAGCCGGCTCAAGGAGTCTGCCGCCCACCCCTGCTCATTAAGCTGAGTGCTTATCTGGTCACACACCAGGGGCAGCACCTCCTTGAACACCTTGCGCCCCTGCTGGCGGAACAGCTTGTCATCCCCATAGCGGGTACGCGGGCTGAAGCGGTTCAGGAAGCCGAAGTTGTTGCGGATGTTGTTGGAGTACTGGGTCACCAGCTTGCTGGCCACCAGTTGCCAGGGGTTGGCCACCTTGCAATCTTCTTCCCGCTCCAGCAGCACGGCGGTGCAGGCGTCCCCGAAGATAAAGTGGCTGTCCCTGTCGCGGAAATTGAGATGCCCAGAGCAGATCTCGGGATTCACCACCAGGGCCAGTCTGGCGGTGCCGGCCGCCAGCAGATCCGCCGCCGTCTTGATGCCGAAGGTGGCGGAAGAGCAGGCCACGTTCATGTCGAACGCCATGCCGCTCGCTCCCAGATAGTGCTGCAGCTCGATGGCCAGCGCCGGGTAGGGGCGCGGCATGTTGGAGGCCGCCACTATGACCAGATCTATCTCCCCCGGCTCGCGGCCGGCGGCGATCAGCGCCTGCTCGGCGGCGGCCACCGCCATCTCCACCATGATGGAGGGCTGGTCATCGGGGCGCTCCGCCAGCAGGGGCTGCATGATGTCCGGATCCAGCACCCCCTCCCTGCTCACCAGATAGCGGCTCTTGATGCCGGACGCCTTCTCGATGAACTCGCAGCTCGAATGCTGCTTGGCGGGCAGCTGGCCCGCATCGATGGCGGAGGCATTCTCCTCGTTGTAGAGATCCACATACTGGTTGAAGGCCGCCACCAGCTCTTCATTGCTGACGGCAAAGGGCGGGGTATAGAGGCCTGAGCCACTGATTACGATAGAGGTCATCTTTGCTCCTGGCCGGGTGCAATCCCGGCTTGTCTGTTTTTTAGGGTTCAGGGGGTCACAGCTGGTCGATCGCGGCGGCGAGACCAGCCAGGGTCAGCGGGTGCATGCGCCCGCCAATCACATCATTCATCAGCCTGATGGAGGGGTGCCAGAGCCACTCCTGCCTGGGGACAGGGTTGATCCACACCAGCCGGGGGAAGTGGTGCTGCAGTCGCTCCAGCCACACCTGGCCGGGCTCCTCGTTCCACTGCTCCACGCTGCCACCGGGCCAGGTGATCTCGTAGGGACCCATCTTGGCGTCCCCCACCAGGATCACCCGATAGTCGCTGCCGTAGGTGCGCAGCAAGCTCAGGGTGTCGACACGCTCCTGGGCACGGCGGTTGTTGTCCTGCCAGACGACGTCATAGAGGCAGTTGTGAAAATAGAAGAACACCAGGTGTTTGAACTCGTGGCGCAGGGCACTGAAGAGACGCTGCACCTCGGCCACGTGGGCATCCATGGAGCCCCCCACATCGAAGAACACCAGCAGCTTGACCCCGTTGTGGCGCTCGGGTCTGAGCTTCACATCGAGCCAGCCCTGGCGGGCCGTGCTCTGGATGGTGTCGTCGAGATCCAGCTCCGAGGGATTGCCCTTGCGCACCCAGCGCCTGAGCTTGCGCAGGGCCAGCTGGATGGCCCGCTGGCCGAGCGGCGAGTCGTCGCTGAAGTTGCGATAGTGGCGTGCCTCCCACACCTTGGTTGCCTTGCCATGCCGGCCCTCGCCTCCCATGCGGATCCCCTCGGGGTGGAAGCCGCCATGGCCGAACGGACTGCTGCCCCCGGTGCCCACCCATTTGTTGCCGCCGGCGTGGCGCGCCTTCTGTTCACGCAGGCGCTGGTTGAGGGTCTCCAGCAGCTTGTCGAGCCCGCCGAGGGATCCGAGCAACGCTTTCTCCTCAGAGCTCAGCAGCCGCTCGAACTCCTGGCGCAGCCAGTCGTCCGGCAGCGTCTCGGGCAGCAAGGGGATGGCCTCCAGCCCCTGGTAGTACTCGGCGAAGGCGCGATCGAAGCGATCATAGTGAGCCTCGTCCTTCACCAGCAGGCTGCGGGACAAGCAATAGAAGTCGTCCATGTCCACGCTGGCGAGTCCGGCCGCCAGGGCCCCGTGGAGATCCAGCAACTCGCGCAGGCTGCAGGGCAGCTTGTGACGGCGCAGGTGAAGGAAGAAGTCGATCAGCATTCAGCCGCCGCGACGCGCCAGGAAGGCGAGCTTCTCGAAGAGGTGCAAGTCCTGCTCCGTCTTGAGCAGGGCGCCATAGAGGGCAGGCACCAGCTTGCCAGGCTCCCGGCTGCGCAGCGCCTCGGGGGCGATGTCATCGGCCAGCAGCAGGCGGATCCAGTCCAGCAGCTCGGAGGTGGAGGGCTTCTTGCGCAGCCCCTCCACGTTACGCAGCTCGAAGAAGAGATCCATCGCCTCGCCGAGCAGGCTCTCCTTGAGGTCGGGATGGTGCAGTTGGACTATGGCCTGCATCTCGGCCTTGTCGGGGAAGCGGATGTAGTGGAAGAAGCAGCGGCGCAGGAAGGCGTCCGGCAGCTCTTTCTCATTGTTGGAGGTGATGATGACCACGGGACGCTGACGTGCCTTGACGCGCTCGCCGGTCTCGTAGACGTCGAACTCCATCCGATCCAGCTCCAGCAACAGATCGTTGGGAAACTCGATGTCCGCCTTGTCGATTTCGTCGATGAGCAGCACCGGCCGCTGCGAGGCAGCGAAGGCCTGCCACAGCTTGCCGCGGCGGATGTAGTGATTGATGTCCCCGACCCGCGGATCCCCAAGCTGGGAGTCCCGCAGCCGGGCCACCGCATCATACTCATAGAGCCCCTGCTGGGCCCTGGTGGTGGACTTGATGTGCCAGCTGATGAGGTCGGCACCGAGCGACTCGGCCACCGCCTCCGCCAGCACCGTCTTGCCGGTGCCCGGTTCCCCTTTGATCAGCAGCGGCTTCTCCAGCACGATTGCGGCATTGACGGCCATACTCAGTGACGTTGATGCGAGATAGCGATCGCTTCCTGCAAATCCCATGGCGTCCGTTTCCTTGGTAGCACAAGGCCCGCCCTGGGCCTCGGTAATAAAGAATAAGTTCTATATGTTGTAATAACATATTGTTATAACGATTCGTCACTTCTCATTCAGAAACCACAGGGTAATCTTGTTTCATCGCCTTAACAAACACAGGGATAGCACCATGAGCAAAATTTTTGAGGACAACAGCCAGACCATAGGCAACACCCCGCTGGTTCGTCTCAACCGTGTTACCAAGGGCCGCGTGCTGGCCAAGATCGAGAGCCGCAACCCGAGCTTCAGCGTCAAGTGCCGGATCGGCGCCAATCTCATCTGGGATGCCGAGAAACGCGGCGTGCTGACCAAGGGCAAGGAGATCATCGAGCCTACCAGCGGTAACACGGGCATTGCCCTGGCGTTCGTGGCTGCGGCCCGTGGCTATCCCATCACCCTGACCATGCCTGCCACCATGAGCCTGGAGCGCCGCAAGCTGCTCAAGGCGCTCGGTGCCAACCTGGTGCTGACAGAAGGCCCGCTGGGCATGAAAGGCGCCATCGCCAAGGCCAACGAGATCCTCGAATCCGAGCCGGGCAAGTATGTGCTGCTGCAGCAGTTCGAAAACCCCGCCAACCCCGAGATCCATGAGCAGACCACAGGCCCCGAGATCTGGGACGCCACCGACGGCGAGGTGGATGTGTTTGTGGCAGGCGTCGGCACCGGCGGCACCATCACAGGGGTCTCCCGCTACATCAAGCAGACCAAGGGCAAGGCCATCGTCTCCGTGGCGGTCGAACCCTCCGAGTCCCCCGTAATCAGCCAGAAACTGGCGGGTGAAGAGATCAAGCCAGGTCCCCACAAGATCCAGGGCATAGGCGCTGGCTTCATTCCGGGCAACCTGGACCTGACCCTGCTGGACCGCGTCGAACAGGTGAGCAGCGAGGAGTCCATCGAGATGGCTCGCCGCCTGATGGAAGAGGAAGGCATACTGGCCGGTATCAGCTCAGGCGCCGCCGTGGTGGCTGCCGCCCGTCTGGCCGAGCTGCCGGAGTTCGAGGGCAAGACCATAGTCGTCGTGCTGCCGAGCGCCGCCGAGCGCTATCTCTCCAGCGCCCTGTTCGCCGGCGTGTTCAGCGAGCAGGAACTGCAGCAGTAATTGATCGTCTTACATCAAAACAGCGGCGCCCCAGGGGCGCCGTTTTCATTATGCGCTAAACTCAGTAGCCATCAGTGTCAGTCGACCCCTTATTTTTTGGGGTAAAATAACAAACTTGGGTCTGACAAAAAAAGCAGACATTCTGTGATAAATCTCATATCCTGTGCCGCGTCACGAGGTGTTTACCGGCTAGGTATCACAAGGTAACAAAGTGTTATTTTTCGTTATAAATTAATTTCAGGCCAGTCCTGACGCGGCTTGCAGCCCGATAACGAAAAGACTTAGCCTGGACGCCGAATACTGCACAGAAAATTGACCTGGATTAAACCATTGCAGGTCTGATTTCGTTACTTTACAACATATCCATACTGACACGGTGAGACAGGAAGCCTCATTAGCGACCATCTCTCCACACAATATCAATAATATGGGGTGAAACCATGTACGAGAAGTCTGTTGTTATTACTGCTGAAAACGGCCTGCACACCCGTCCCGCAGCTCAGTTCGTGAAAGAAGCCAAAGAATTCCAAAGCGAGATCACTGTGGTCTCCGGTGGCAAATCCGCCAGCGCCAAGAGCCTGTTCAAGCTGCAGACCCTGGGCCTGACCAAAGGCACCAACGTGACCATCCAGGCCGACGGCCCGGACGCTCAGAAAGCCGTTGAGAAGCTGGTTGCCCTGATGGACGAGCTGGAGTAATCCAGCTTTACTCCTCCCCCACAGTCGTTTTAATAGGAAGGATTATGATATCTGGCATTCTTGCGTCCCCCGGTATCGCATTCGGTAAGGCGCTTCTTCTGAAAGAAGATGAAATCGTTATCAATCAGGGCAAGATTTCTGCTGACCAGATTGACGTCGAGATCAACCGCTTCCTCGAAGCCCGCACCAAGTCAGCCGCACAGCTGGAAGCCATCAAAGAGATGGCCGGTCGTACCTTCGGTGAAGAAAAAGAGGCCATCTTCGAAGGCCACATCATGCTGCTCGAAGATGAGGAGCTGGAAGGGGATATCAGATCCTTCATCAAAGACAACAAGGCGTCCGCCGACAAAGCCATCTATGAGGTGATCGAACAGTACGCCAAGATGATGGCCGAGCTGGACGACCCTTACTTGCGCGAGCGCGCCACCGACTTCCGTGACATCGGTACCCGTCTGGTGAAGAACGTGCTGGGCATCGCCGTTGTCAACCTGAGCACCATAGACGAAGAGGTCATCCTGGTCGCCAAAGACCTGACCCCGTCCGAAACCGCTCAGATCAACCTGAAATACGTGCTGGGTTTTGTCACCGACATCGGTGGCCGTACCTCTCACACCTCCATCATGGCCCGCTCCCTGGAGCTGCCGGCCATCGTGGGCACCAACGACATCACTGCGCGCGTCAACAACGGTGACATGCTGGTACTGGATGGCATCAACAACCAGATCATCATCAACCCGACCGCCGAGCAGCTGGCTGAAGCCAAGAAATTCCAGGCCCAGTTCCAGGCCGAGAAGGACGAACTGGCCAAGCTGAAAGACCTGCCCGCCATCACCCTGGATGGTCATCAGGTTGAAGTCTGCGCCAACATAGGTACCGTCAAGGATACCGAGGGTGCCATCCGCAATGGCGCCGAAGGCGTGGGTCTGTACCGCACCGAGTTCCTGTTCATGGATCGTGATGCGCTGCCGACCGAAGAGGAGCAGTTCAAGGCCTACAAAGAAGTGGCAGAGGCCATGCCGGATCAGCCGATCATCGTGCGCACCATGGACATCGGCGGCGACAAAGAACTGCCCTACATGAATTTCCCGAAAGAGATGAACCCCTTCCTGGGCTGGCGTGCCGTGCGTATTTTCTTCGATCGCGAAGACATCATGCACGCCCAGCTGAAGGCCATACTGCGCGCCTCTGCCTTCGGCAAACTGCGCATCATGTTCCCGATGATCATCTCCGTCGAAGAGTTCCGCAGCCTCAAGGCAACCGTGGAACAGCTGAAGGCCGAACTGCGTGCCGACGGCAAAGCCTTTGATGAATCCATCGAAGTGGGTATCATGATCGAGACCCCGGCTGCTGCCGTGATGGCTCATCATCTGGCCAAGGAAGTGGATTTCTTCAGTATCGGTACCAATGACCTGACCCAGTACACCCTGGCCGTCGATCGTGGTAACGAGATGATTTCCGCCATGTACAATCCGCTGTCACCCTCCGTCCTGACCCTGATCAAGATGGTAATCGACGCTTCCCATGACAATGGCAAGTGGACCGGTATGTGCGGTGAACTGGCTGGTGACGAACGCGCCACCCTGCTGCTGCTGGGTATGGGTCTGGATGAGTTCTCCATGAGCGCCATCTCTGTACCGCGTATCAAGAAGCTTATCCGCAACACCAACTTCGAAGATGTGAAGGCAATGGCAGACCAGGCACTGAGCTATGCGACCGCCGCCGAAATCGAAGCCTGTGTAGATAACTTTATTAAGCAGAAGGCAGTCTGCTAAGATCGGCTGCAAACAGCGACAATCATCTCTAGGAGCTTTTACTATGGGTCTGTTTGATAAACTGAAGAAACTGGTCTCCGATGACAGTTCTGACACCGGCGGCATCGAAATCTTTGCTCCGCTGTCTGGCGAAATCGTGCCGATCGAAGATGTACCTGACGTTGTCTTCGCCGAGAAGATCGTCGGTGACGGCATCGCCATCAAGCCGGCTGGCAACAAGATGGTTGCACCGTGCGACGGCACCATCGGCAAGATCTTCGAGACCAACCACGCGTTCTCTCTGGAATCCGACTCTGGTATCGAGCTGTTCGTTCACTTCGGTATCGACACCGTCGAGCTGAAAGGCGAAGGCTTCACCCGCATCGCCCAGGAAGGTCAGAAGGTCAAGCGCGGCGATACCATCATCGAGTTCGATCTGGCCGTACTGGAAGCCAAGGCGAAGTCCACCCTGACTCCGGTCGTCATCTCCAACATGGATGAGATCAAAGAGCTGATCAAGATGACTGGCGCCGTGACCGTGGGCGAGACCCCGGTTATCCGCATCAAGAAATAATGCGCCGCTGGCGGGTGCCAGCTGCCGCAACAAAAAACCGAAGCCCCGGGCTTCGGTTTTTTTATGGGCGGCGCTCGGCGCTCGCCCCTCTCCCAACAAAAGGCCCCGGTGACAGGGGCCTTTTGCCATGGACGCACATCATCCTCAGGGCAATACCACCCGGCTCTCCCCCCCGCCGAGGGCCTCGACCCTTATTTGCACGCCGATCCGCTCCACCAGAGTCTGAACGTGGGAGATGACCCCGATCTGGCGGCCCGCCGCCTGCAGGGAGTCCAGGCTGGAGAGCGCCAGATCCAGGCTGTCCGGATCCAGGGTGCCAAACCCCTCGTCGATGAACAGCGACTCGACCTGGGTCTGGCGTGACGACAGGCTGGAGAGTGCCAGCGCCAGCGCCAGCGACACCAGGAAGCTCTCGCCGCCAGAGAGGGAGTCCACAGACCGCACCTCGTCCCCCATGTCCAGATCCACCACCTGCAGCGCCAGATCCGTGCCGGGCACCCGCTCCAGCCGATAGCGCGGCGACAGCTCGCCGAGCTGGGCGTTGGCCTCCAACAATAGACGTTCGAGCGTGAGGCTCTGGGCGAAGGTGCGCAGCTTGGCGCCGCTGGCGGAGCCGATAAGCTCGGACAACTGCAGCCAGTGATCCGCCACCGCCTGCTGAGCGGCCAGCGCCTCCTGCAGGCTGCCCGCCTTCAGTGCCGCCGCCTCGGCCTGGGCCAGGGTGCTCTTGCACTGGAACAGCTGCTCTTCCAGCTCGCCGCAGCGGGCCTCGCAGGCCCCCAGACGCTCGGCAAGGGCCTCGGCCGTGAGGGCGGTCAGATCCCCATGATGCTCCCGATAGCGCGCCAGCTTGGCCTCCTCCTGGGCCAGCGCCCGCTGACGCTCGGTCAGCCGGGTGCGGGCCTCTGCCAGGGCATCGTCCAGGCGCTGCAAGGCGCTGCGGCGAGCCCTGAGCTCATCCGGCGTGATGGCCAGCAGTCGACGCAGATCATATTCGGCGATGCCGAGGGTGCCGGCATGGGCTGCCCAGCGACCCAGCGCCTCGCGACGACGACGGCTGCTCACCTGCCTGTCCTGCTCGAGATGGGCCAGCCTGGCCTTGAGCTCGGTCTGCTTCTCCCGGGCGACCCGCAGCGCCGTCACCGCCTCCTCGAGCTGGCTGGCCGCCAGCTGCAGCCGCTGTTGCCACTCCTGCTCGACCAAGGCGATGGATCGGCCTTCGAAGCAGGCCTCCCGGCTGGCGAGCAGCCCCTGACGCTGCTGCTCCGCCTCCTTGTAGTCGCGCTCCAGCTTGTGCAGCAGCTCGTTCTGGCTCTGCACCCGCGCCTCCTGGGCGCTCAGGGCCGGGGTCAGAGTGGCTAGCTCGCCGCCAAGCTGCTCCCACTCACTCTGTCCACGCAGATACGCCTCGCAGGTCTGCTGCCACTCCTGCCATTGCCGGCTGCCAAGCCACTGGCGCCAGGGCTCGGCCCCCATCTGTTCATCGAGGCGGGCCTCCCCCAGTGCCAGGCGCTGGCGCAGTGACACCTCCTGCTCGGCCAGCGCCTTCAGCTCGGCCTCCCACTCAATCCTCTGCCGCTCGGCCTCCTGCCACTGCTGCTCAAACTGCTGATGGCGGGCGGTCAGCTCGGTCAGCTGGTTGCGCAGCCCCAGCAGCCTCTGCTGCCCCTGTTGGGCCTGCTGCAGTTTCCGCTGCCCGGCCACGAGATCCGACTCCAGAGCCTCCCCCTGTGCCAGCAGGCGAGCCAGCAGCTCGGTCCACTGCGCCGGGCTTTGCCGCAAGGGCAGCCCCTGCCCCGGCAGGGCATCCCCTCCCAGCTGCAGCCAGCGCTGGGCAAACTGCTCGGACCGTGCCTCCAGCTCGGGTTGATGCTGCTGACGGACGGCCAGCTGGCGCGCCAGTTCGACCCGCTCGCTCTCCCCCTGAATGTGCTGATGGTTGAGCTGCTCCCACTCCAGATCCAGCTGGCGGACACGCTCGGCCAGTTGCGCCAGTATGCCGGCCACCTGGGGCTGGCTTCGGGTGTAGGGATGCTCCTCGGCCCCGCAGAGCGGGCAGGGCGTCCCGTCGCTCAATACGTGACGATACTGCTCGAAGCTCGCCACGGCGCGGGCCTGCTCCAGGGCATGGCGTGCCTCCCCGCGCTGGGTGGCGAGCCGCGCCAGCGCCGGCGCCAGCTCCTCGTGCTGGGCCCTCAGCCGGGAAAGATGCAGCTCGAGCTGCGCCATCTCCTGCAGCAAGCGCTCCTGCTGTT
This sequence comes from Aeromonas sp. Marseille-Q7275, assembly GCF_965119515.1. NCBI lineage: Bacteria > Pseudomonadati > Pseudomonadota > Gammaproteobacteria > Aeromonadales > Aeromonadaceae > Aeromonas > Aeromonas sp. Marseille-Q7275. The sequence goes on along the minus strand of NZ_CBCPLW010000001.1, from coordinate 367,985 downwards.
CGCTGTGGTTGCGGCCCGCCTGGGCCAGCTCCAGCAGTTGGCGAACCCGGGCCAGTTGCTCGGTCCGGGCCTGACGCTGCTCCTGCGCCCTGGCCACCTCGGCGTCCCACTCCTGCCCCTGCAGCTCATCGTGCTGCTGTTGCAATCGGGTACGCTCCTGCTGCCAGTAGTCACGCTCCTGCTGCCCCAGCGCCAGCCGGCTGATGAGATCCCGCAGGGCATGGCCCTTGTGCTCGCGGCTTTGCAGCACGCGCTGCAACTGCTCCCTGTCCGCCGCCCAGTCCTGGATGGCCGCGAGCAAGGGCTGCCACTGACGCGCCAGCGGGGCCAGGGCCTTGCGCTCCTCGAGCCAGAGAGCCCACTGCTGACGGCGCACCGTCAGGGCCTCGACCCGGCTCGCCTGCTGCTGCCACTCCTGCTGCAGCGCCTGTTGCAGGGCCCGTGCCTGGGTCCCCTGCTGCCGGGTCTCCTGCAACTGCTGGCTCTTCTCCTTGAGCCGGGTATCGAGCTCCTGCGCCCGCTTGAGCTCGGGTTGCAGCGCTCCCCACTCCCGCTCTGCGGCAATCTTGTCGGCCAGCAGTTGCTGCTCGCGCAGCGCAGCCTGCTGCAACACGGGTTCAACCTGCTCCAGCTGGGACGCAAGCTGGCCTATCTGCTGCTCCTGCTGCTGCACCTCCAGGGTGAGGCGGGCAAGTTCGTCGTGATCGGCGCGGGCCACCTGGGCCTGCTCGGCGCGGGCAAACTCTTCCCGCCCGGGCGCCGCCTCGCCGTGGGCCGCCTCGGCGGTGGCCAGCGCCTCCTGCCCCTCCCGGCAGGCCTGCAACTGGGCGGCAATCCGTCCGTTGAGATCCCGCAAGTCCTGCAACAGCTGACGCTGCTGCTGCTCGTGCTTGAGGCTGGTGGAGAGACTCAGCTGCTGGGCGACCCAGTGCTCGCGCGTCTCGTCGTCCATCAGGGCCACGTCGCCGAGCCGCTGCTGTATGGTCGCCAGCGCCTGCTGCTCGGCCCGCGCCCGCTCATGGGTCTGGATGGAGATGGCGGAGTAGAGCTCGGTGCCCGTCATCCGCTCGAGCAGGGCGGAGCGCTCATCGGCACTCGACTTGAGGAAGGCGGCGAACTCCCCTTGGGGCAGGATGACGGCGCGGCGGAACTGCTCCCAGGAGAGACCCACCAGCTCGTCGATGCGATCCTGCAGCTCCCGCTTGCTGCCACTGAACACCTGCCCCGACTCGACGTCGGTCAGGCTGCGCTCCTGGGCCTGGAAGCGCCCCTCCGAGCGATTGCGGGCACGGCGCACCGCCCAGCGCGCCAGCCAGATGCGGCCGTCGCAGCCGCGAAACTGCACCTCGGCACAGCCACTGGCGTGGCCACGGCTCAAGATGCCGCGCACGTCGTTGGCCTTGAGCTTCTCTTCGTCATCCGCCCTGCCCACTTCGGCCACATGCTTGCGATTGGCGATAAAGCGCGGCATCTCGTCATAGAGGGCGAGACAGATGGCGTCGAGCAAGGTGCTCTTGCCCGCGCCTGTATTGCCGGTGATGGCAAAGAGCCCGGCGGCGCCCAGCGCCCCCTTGGTGAAGTCAATGGTGAAAGCCCCGGTCAGGCTGGCCAGGTTCTCCCCTGCCAGAGACAAGATTTTCATGAATGGCACTCCTTCATCCGCATCTCTTTATGCTCAGGGTGGCTTGCTCCCGCCTGGCCCTCACCGGAGCGCAACAAGATTTTCATGAGTTGGACTCCTTCACCTGCTCCAGGATCTCTTCAAACGACGCCACCAACTCGGCCGCCGGCTCCCCCTCGAACTGCCGCTGATAGCAGAGGCGAAACACCTCCGTGGGAGCGAGCTCATCCAGCCTGCGCCGCTCGCGACCATCGGCCAGCCCCGCCCCCGAGCCCTGATACTGGGTGCTGATGCGGGCGAGGCGCACCGGCTTGCCCGCCATGGCCGCCAGAATGCGCTCGCGGATGCGCGCCTCCGGTTTGGGCAGCAGCAGCCGCACCTCGAGGAAGGGCTGCGCCTCCTGGGGGCAGTCGGGCAGGGAGAGCGCCTCTATGGCGGTGAGCGCCTCTTCCAGGGTGCCCTGGGGCAGGCGGATCATCTCCACCGCACGGGGTACGGGGATCCGTTCCAGCCCCGCCAGCTTGCCCCCCTCAAACCTGACCTCCAGCACCTGGTGGTTGTAGTTGGCCTCGGTTAGGGAGAGCGGCAGCGGCGAGCCGCTGTAGTGCACCCCCTCGGCCGGACTCTGGGCCAGATGGAGGTGGCCAAGGGCCGTGTAGTCGGCGGCGGCGAAGATGTCGGCAGGCAGGGCGTGCTGGTTACCCCCCAGCACCCGCCGCTCGGAGAGCTCCGAGAGCTGGCCCGCCGCCAGGTAGGCGTGGCCCATGGCGATAAGGGCCTGGCCGGGCTCGCAGCGCGCGCGGCCTTGCGTCAGCACGTCCTGATAGATCTGGCGAACCCCCTCGATCAGCCGATCCTGCCCCTCCTCGAGCGGCTCCACCCTCAGATCGCTGCTGCGAAGAAAAGGCACGGCGGCGCACCAGGCGGCCACCTTGCCCTCCCTGTCTTGCAGCGGCACCAGCAGGCGATCGGTTTCGAGCCTGCCCTCCCCGTCCCGGCTGATGCTGCCCACCAGATGCAGGTCGAAGGCCCGCAGCAGCTCGTGGGGGGCGTCCAGCTTGGAGGGGGAGTCGTGGTTGCCACCTATCAGCACCATGTTGAGGCGGGGCATCTCGGCGCGCAGTCTGGCCAGGAAGCGATAGAGCTGCTGCCAGGCGCTGGCGGGCGGATTGGCGGTATCGAACAGATCCCCTGCAACCAGCAGGGCATCGATCTGCCGCGTCTTGATGGTGTCGGTCAACCAGTCGAGAAAGGCATCGTGTTCGAAGCGGCGCTCATGGCCATGGAGTTGATGGCCAAGGTGCCAGTCGGCTGTGTGCAGGATCTTCATGAAAAACGGCTCGAAAGATAAGAGGGGAGGTGCCAGTGGTACCCGATGAGGACAAGATGAGGATACGCCCCTCTTTTTTCAAGCAAAACAAGCCGCTGACGTCAGATTCAGACGGGCTGGCAATGCATCTCATACTGGGGATGGCCGGTCAGGGGATCCGAGACTTCATTCCCGATCCTGAATCCGTGGCGGCGATAGAAGCGCACCGCCGGCTCGTTTTCCACGAAGACCCGGGTATGGAGCGCCCCCCCCTGCTGCTTGGCCTCCTGCAGCAGGGCATGGCCGACCCCGCGCCCCTGGCGGTCGGGTCGCACGAAGAGGGCGGCCAGGTAGTCATCCACCAGGGCCATGAAACCGAGCAGCTCGCCACGCTCCTCAAACACCCAGATGCGGGCATGGTCGAGGTAGCGGGTACGCAGCTCCTCCTGAGCCTGCCACCAGCAGGAAGCGTCAACGAAATCATGGGCCTGCAAGGATGCCAGCAGCCAGATCTCGACGATCTCTTCCATGTCTTCCGGCCGGCTCGCTCTCAACATATTCGCATCCTTGTTAACAATCTGAACACTCGCAGTCTAGGGGAGTTCGATGACGAGACGGGCGGTCAAGATGAGGCCATGTGAAGTCGATCGCCCTTTATTTAGCGAGAATGATTGGCTGATCACAAAGCGCCTCTCTAGTACAATGCCCGCCGGACAATCTATGAGACCGAGGACGCCATGTGGTTTAAAAACCTGCAGATTTATCGCTTTACCCGCCCCTTTGACCTGACCGTGGATCAGCTGGAAACCCAGCTCGAGGCCTGTGCCTTCACCCCGTGCGGCAGTCAGGACATCTCCCGGTTCGGGTGGGTCAAGCCCCTCGGTAAATTCGGCTCCACCCTGACCCATTCAGCCTCTGGCCACATCCTGCTCTGCGCCCGCAAGGAAGAGAAGATGCTGCCGGGCACAGTAGTCAAGGAGATGCTGGCGGAGAAGGTGGAAGCGATCGAATTCGAGCAGGGCCGCGCCCTCAAGAAGAAGGAGAAGGAGGCGCTGAAGGAGGAGATCATGCATACCCTGCTGCCCCGCGCCTTCAGCCGCACCAGCCAGACCTTCGCCTGGATAAGTCCCGCCGACAACCTGATGGTGGTGGACGCAGGCTCCGCCAAGAAGGCGGACGATCTGCTGGCGCTGCTGCGCAAGAGCATAGGCACCCTGCCGGTGGTACCGGTGGCCCTCAAGAACCCGCCCGAGATCACCATGACCGAGTGGCTCAACGAGGGTAATCTGCCCGCCAGCTTCACCCTGGAAGACGAGGCCGAGCTGCGCAGTGCCATGGAGCACGGCGGCATCATCCGCTGCAAGCAGCAGGATCTCATGAGCGAGGAGATCAAGAATCACCTGGCCAACGACAAGCTGGTGACCAAGTTGGCCCTGAACTGGGGCGAGACCCTGAGCTTCGTGCTGGGGGACGATCTCTCCATCAAGCGCCTCAAGTTCAGCGAGGAGCTGCGCGAGCAGAACGACGACGTCACCAGCGAGGATCCCGCCGCCCGTCTGGATGCGGACTTCGCCCTGGTGACCGCCGAGCTGGCCCAGTTCATCCCGGCGCTGTTTGCCGCCCTGGGTGGTGAAGAGCAGTCCCTCTGAGTTGTCCCCTGCCTGTAAAAAAACCGCCTGATGGCGGTTTTTTTATTCCGGGCTACCCCGCCGACGGCGCAGGAGCACCGGCCTCATAGCGCGCCGCGGGCCTGCAGCAGCCGGTGCAGCCGCTCGGCCAGGGCGCCATATCCCTGCGCGTTCAAGTGCACGGCGTCGGACTTGAGCCCGGGAGTACGCAGCAGCTCGCCAAGGCTGTCGTTGTCCAGCACCAGCCCGTACTGCTCTGCCAGCTCCCCATAAAGGGGGGCGCCGTCGGCAAACAGGGACTTGCGAGGCACGGCCACCAGCAGCACCTGGGCACCGCTACCCTGCACCGCCTCTATCATGGCGGCGAGATTGGCCTTGAGCGCCCCCTCCCCGCTGCCGTGCAGTATGTCGTTGCCTCCCTCCAGCAGTATGACCAGAGCAGGCCTGTGCTCGGCCAGCAACCCGGGCAGGCGGGCCCGCCCGGCACGGCTCAACTCCCCCGAGACCCCGCCATTGATGACGGGGTGACCGCTCAGGCTCGCCAGTACGCTGGGGTAGCTCTGGGCCGGGTTGACCCCGCGCCCCTCGGTCAGGCTGTCTCCAAATGCCAATATGGTCTCCCCCGCCGCCAGGGGTCTGAACCCTGGCTCCCCGCAGGCGGCCAGCAGCAGGCAGAGCAGCCCCGTCACGCAACGCCTCACCAGCCCCTCTCTGTGCATCCTTGGCCCCTCCTTGATATTTTTGTAACCGTATGAGTATAAAGACAATCTTTCAATTGGGCTCCAACTGTGCCACATTTCGACGGGTGTACAAGAAACCGACAAGGAGCCTGTCATGTCCCTCAAACCCCTCGCCCTGCTGGTCGCCTTCGGCCTGCTCACCGGCTGCGCCCCCCAGAGTGCCTTTCATTATGTCCCCCCTCCCCAGACACTGATCGCCCCGGAGGCGGCCAGCGGTTGGACCGACAAGCCGGGCTGGCAGGGGCGCGACTTCATGGTGGCCGCGGCCAACCCGCTGGCGGTGGATGCGGGCTACCAGATCGTCAAGGCGGGAGGCAGTGCCGTCGATGCGGCCATCGCCGTCCAGCTGGTACTGACCCTGGTGGAGCCGCAATCCTCCGGGATCGGCGGCGGCTCCCTCATGCTGGTGTGGGATGGCAAGCAGGTGGCGGCCGTGGATGGCCGGGAGACGGCACCGGCGGCGGCCACGGATCAGCTGTTCATGAAGGATGGCAAGCCGATGGCGTTCTACGACGGCGTGGTAGGCGGTCGCTCGGTCGGCGCCCCCGGCACGGTGCGCGCCCTGGCCCTGGCCCACGAGCGCTATGGCAAGCTGCCCTGGGCCAGCCTGTTCGAACCCGCCATCACCCTGGCAGAGCAGGGCTTTGTGATAAGCCCACGCCTGGCCACCCTGCTGGCCAAGGATCCCTATCTGGCCAAAGACCCCGAGGCCAGGGCCTACTTCTACCAGGCGGACGGCAGCCCCAAGGCGGCGGGCACCCGCCTCACCAACCCGGCACTGGCCGGGGTACTCAGGACGCTGGCACGGGACGGTGCCGATGCCTTCTATCGAGGGCCCATCGCCGAGGCCATGGTGGCCAAGGTGCATGCCCATCCCACCAACCCCGGGGTGCTGAGCGCCGCGGATCTCGCCAGCTACAGCGCCAGACTGCGGGACGGCCTCTGCTTTGACTATCGCCAGAGCGAGGTGTGCGGCTTCCCGACCCCCTCCTCGGGCACCCTGGCCCTCGGCCAGATCTTCGGCATGCTGGAGAGCCGGGACATGGCAGCGCTCAAACCCGTGCCCGGGCCGGACGGCCGGCTGGCCGCCTCGAGCGAGGCAATCCACCTTTACAGCGAGGCGGCGCGGCTCGCCTTCGCCGATCGCAACCAGTACGTGGCCGACGGCGACTTCGTCGCCGTGCCGGTGCGCGGCATGCTGGACAAGGGCTATCTCGCCGAGCGGGGTCGACTCATCGGCGCCAGGTCCATGGGCATCGCCCAACCGGGCACGCCGCCGCAGGCACTGGCCCGTGGCCAGGATGCCACCCCCGAGCTGCCCTCCACCAGCCACGTCTCCATCGTGGATGGAGACGGCATGGCGGTCTCCATGACCAGCTCCATCGAGGACGGCTTCGGCTCCCGGCTGATGGTCAATGGCTACCTGCTCAACAACCAGCTCACCGACTTCTCCTTCACCTCGGTGGATGCCGCCGGCCTGCCGGTGGCCAACCGGGTGGAGCCGGGCAAGCGCCCGCGCTCCTCCATGTCGCCCCTGCTGGTGTTCGACAAGCAGAGCAAGCAGCTGGAGATGAGCCTGGGCTCCCCGGGTGGCTCGGCCATCATCAACTACGTGGGCAAGGCGCTGCTCGGCACCCAGGACTGGGGGCTGAACCTGCAGCAGGCCATCAACCTGCCCAACTTCGGCAGCCGCAACGGCCCCACCGAGCTGGAGCAGGGGCGCACGCCCGAGGTCGTTATCCAGGGACTCAAGGCCAGGGGTCACGAAATCGTGCTCAGCGAGCAAACCTCGGGCTTGCAGGGGGTACAGCGCAACGCCACCGGCTGGTTTGGCGCCGCAGACCCGAGGCGGGAGGGGATTGCCAGGGGCGAGTGATCCCTTGGCGCGCATCAACGGAGGCGGCCCGGAGGCCGCCTCAATCATCTGGGCTCCCGGCGAGCCAAAAACCCATCAAGGATTGATTACTCCTGCCAATATTTACCGGGAAAGACTATTTAATCACCCATAAAATAATGTTTTATATGAGCTTGAAGTCAAATTATATCTGAAACTTGGATAAGTGTTGCTCGAGAAGTAAAAATACATTATTTTTCAATGGAAACGGCATCTGTTGTCCCCAAGATATTGTGCTTGATGCGGCCAACTTCTGTCTCTTTCGCCCCCTGCTCATTGACAGCTGCCCTCTTCGCCTCCTGGTGATCTGGTAGCCCCTGACTGCCATTAGCGAGGTGACGACATGGACCATTCACTCCCCCTGATAACAACCCTGGTTGGCGGCTTCGTGCTCGCCTATCTCTTTGGCATGCTGGCTCAACGCCTGCGCATCTCCCCCATGGTGGGTTATCTGGCGGCCGGGGTCGTGTGCGGCCCATTCACCCCCGGCTATGTGGCCGATTTGAGACTCGTCCCCGAATTGGCGGAGATCGGCGTCATTCTGTTGATGTTTGGCGTCGGCCTGCACTTCTCCCTGAAAGATCTGCTCTCGGTCAAACACATCGCCATCCCGGGCGCCATAGTGCAGATCACCCTGGCGACCCTGCTCGGGCTCGGCCTCTCCCAGTTGCTCGGCTGGAGCATCACCGCCGGCCTGGTGTTCGGGCTGGCACTCTCCACCGCCAGCACAGTGGTGCTGCTGCGGGCGCTGGAGAGCCGGGGGCAGCTGGATACCAAGGAAGGGCGCATCGCCATCGGCTGGCTTATCGTCGAGGATCTGGTGATGGTGCTGGCCCTGGTGCTGCTCCCCATACTGGCGAACCTGCAGACCGGAGGCGAGACCCTGACCCTGGCCCATGTGCTCCGGGATCTGGGCTTCACCCTGGCCAAGGTGGCCGCCTTCATCGCACTGATGACCATAGGGGGCCGCCGCCTCATCCCCTGGATGCTGGCCCGCACCGCCGCCACCGGCTCCCGCGAACTCTTTACCCTGGCCGTGCTCTCCTGCTCCCTGGGTATCGCCTTCGGGGCGGTCAAGCTGTTCGGTGTCTCCTTCGCCCTCGGCGCCTTCTTCGCCGGGGTAGTGATGAACAGCTCCCACCTCAGCCACAAGGCCGCCAACGATACCCTGCCGCTGCAGGATGCCTTCGCCGTGCTCTTCTTCGTCTCTGTGGGCATGCTGTTTGACCCCACCATCTTGCTGCGCGAGCCGCTGGCGGTGCTGGCAACCATCTTTGTCATCGTCATCGGCAAGTCGGTGGCAGCCTTCGCCATAGTGCGCCTGTTTGGCCACAGCCTGCGCACGGCACTGACCATCTCGGCCAGCCTGGCCCAGGTGGGGGAGTTCTCCTTCATCCTGATGGGGCTGGGTGCCATGCTCGGCTTGGTACCCGATGTGGCGCGCGATCTGGTGCTGGTAGGCGCCTGCTTCTCCATCATGCTCAATCCACTGGTGTTCAACCAGGTCGAGCGCTGGCTAAGAAGCAAGCCTGAGCCCCGGGTCGAGACCGGTACTTCCCTCTGTCCCCTGCACGGTCATGTGGTGGTGGTCGGGGCCGACGCCATCGGCAGCCATTTGATTCGGCAGTTGCATGAGCAAGGAAGGGAGATGGTAGTGATAGATCCGGATGAGCAGTTGCTGGAACCCTGGCGCGCTCAGGGGATCACCTGCCTCGCAGGCCACCCCATCCAGAACGACCTGCTCTCGGTGGCGCTCCCCGATGCCAGCTGGTTGCTCATCACCCTGGATGACAGCCTGCTGGCCGGAGAAATTGCTGCGAGAGCCCGTGAACAGGGAGACCTGCTGCGCATTGCCGCCTGTGGTCACCAGGCGGAAGAGGTGCATCACCTGCTGATCCGCGGCGCCCATCAGGTGGTCCAAAGTGAAGAGGAGGCGGCGCGCCGTCTGTGCCAGCTGGCAACGCACGCCTCCTGACGACCCCCTCGAGCGCATCCATCACCCGACAGGTTTGCGCATATTGGCACAAATTATAACCCGGGCCTGGCACTGAACGGCATGGGGCAAGGGCCGCCATGCACGCAATGACGGGGACTACAGCAGATCGTGCTTGTCCAGCAGCCGGTAGAGGGTGGCGCGCGAGATGTCGAGGGTGCGCGCCACCTCCTCCAGCTGGTCCGGGAAGCGGGCCAGCGTCCGTTGCAGCGCCTGACGCTCTGCCCCCTCACGCACGGCCTTGAGCGAGCCACAGATCAACAGGGTGTCCATGTTGGTCAGCTCCATGTCATCGGCCTCGATGAAGGGGCCCGAACACAGGGCGGCTGCCCGCTGCACCCGGTTGCGCAGCTCCCTGACATTGCCGGGCCAGCAATAGGACTGCATGGCCTGACGCGCCTTGTGGGTAAAGCTCAGCACCCGCCCTCCCCGCACTTCTGCCAGGATGTCATCGGCAAGCAGCTGGATGTCCTCGGCCCGTTCGCACAAGGCAGGGGTGCGCAGCCGCACCACATTAAGCCGATAGTAGAGGTCCATGCGAAATCCGCCGTTGGCCACCGCCTGCTCCACGTCGATATTGGTGGCGGCAATGACCCTCACATCCACACTCCGAGTCAGATGACTGCCCACGGCCTCTATGCTCTGCTCTTGCAAGAAGCGCAGCAGGGTCGCCTGATCCTCCAGTGGCAACTCCCCGATCTCGTCGAGGAACAGGGTGCCGCCATCGGCCGCCTCAATCTTGCCTATCTTGCGGCTCTGGGCACCGGTGAAGGCGCCCTTGACGTGGCCGAACAGCTCGGACTGGATCAGCTGATGGGGCATGGCACCGCAGTTGACGGCCACAAAGGGGCCGTCTTCGCCGAAGGTGCTGTAGTGCAGCTCACGGGCCACCAGCTCCTTGCCGGTGCCGCTGGGCCCGGTCACCAGCACGGGCAAGCGACAATGTTGCAGCCGCATGATCTGCTCGCGCAACTGGCGAATGGCGCTGCTCTCCCCCTGGATGAAGCGCAGCTGAGCCGGCGCCTTGGGGCGATGACGCCGGATCAACCGCGCCATGCCCAGCGCATGACCCAGGCTGTGGGAGAGCCTTTCCTGATCGAGCGGGAAGGTGTGGAAATCATGAAAACAGGCTGCAAGCAGGTTGCGCAGGGCCTCGCTGGCCAGGCAATCACGCTCGATCAGGCCAATCCACAGGCTGCTGGAGTGTTGGCCAATCAGGGAATACAAAGCGTCATGCTGCTCCGGCTCGATGGCCACCAGCACCAGGGGATACGCCTTTTCCTGCAATTTCTGTTCTGCCACCGCCAGGGAGCTCGCCTGCTCCACTTGCCATTCGCCTTTTATCAGCAGGCTTTCCAGCACGGCACATGAATTGATGAGTAACAATGCCGTTTCTGTCATAGGGAAACTCCTTGTTATCGCCTCTGCACGAGAGAGTCAGACCATTTCTCTTTGAGACCCATTATTTCATCTGGAAAGAGCATGGTTATTATCAAGTGACGCCAACCCAAGGCAACCAAACGATGATAACTATAAACCATCCCGCATTTTGACTAGTGGCAACACAATCATGAGATAGCAGAATTAACGATGAGAAACAATAAAATCATTAATAAACAATATGTTGATGAATCATATAAAAGTTCATTATCAAAACTGAGACTTAAAGACAAATAACTCAAATACAAAAACAATACATATCAATAAATTACCAAGTGGCACACTCATTGCTCTCTCTAATAAGCCCTCCTGGCATATGGAGACAGAGCATGAAAACATATATTGCATTGGCAATTATTTCCCTTTCCGCATTCGCACCTCAGTCACAAGCAGAGAATCGGGTTGATCTCGGCTCGCAAGCACTCAGCAACATTCGTGGCGCCATGGGTGTCAATATGGTTGCCGGTGATAACAACCAGCAGGGCAACCTCGCCGCCATCGCCCTATCAGGGCCGGCCATCATTCAGTTTAGCCAGCAGAATCAATCAACTACCAATCTCAATGGCAACCAGAGCGTGGCCATTCTGGACTCGGCGCTGAGCCAGAGCCAGGGGCTGGTCGGGATCAATCAGGGCGCCGGTGAAGCCAACCAGCAGCTGAATGCCTTCGCCTTGTCGCTGGATGACAGCGGCATCGGCGTGGTGACCGACATCAACCTCAGCACCAGTGTGGCAAAGACACCTTCAGGCAAGGTGCCCCCCAACACCACCACCAGTATCTATCTGGATGACAACGCCCTGACGGGCAGCAAAGGCGTCATCCAGGTGAACCAGGTCACGGGACAGGGAAACCAGGCAGTCAACATGGTCTCCCTGCCTCTGGCTGGCGCAGTAACGACATCCCCATGATGTCGCAGGGATCGGAAGCCGAGTCCGGGGGCTTAGATTCAGCCGATGGGCAAATCTTCCACAGAAAGTTCAATGGAGAGACTCATTATGCGTGGACTTATTTATAGCTCATTAGCCGCTGCGGTTGTCATGGCCATGTCAGGCACCGCCTCCGCCGATTACCGCGGTGACAGGGATGAGACAGGGGCAACCTTGACCAAGAAGGTCAAGGCAGAAGTCGATGTGGAGTACGAAGGCAGAGTCAATGTCGGCGGCTACATCAATGTCAACAAACTCGGCATGGCGGTGGTGGACAACCAGCAATCCAGCTCCATGATCGGCACTGCTAACTCAAGAACAGAAAACACGAGCAAGATTGACGGCTCGTTCAAGGGTGCATCCGGTAACGTCGGCGCCAACGTGGCAGCCGGTGACTCCAACGTACAAGGCAACAGTGGCGCCCTGGCCGCCTATGACGAAGTCGATGCCGAGTTCATCATGGGTCGTGGCCAGCAACATGGCATGGCCGGTGGATCTTCGGATGCCGAGATCTTCTCCACCCAAAGCGCCAGCCAGAACTGGACTACCAACCACGGTCATCAGAACAAGGCCGGGGTAGGCGATGGGGCATTCAAGGATGCCGCAGGCAACATAGGTGCCAACGTGACGTCTGGCTCGGGTAACGTTCAGGCCAACAACATGGCGGCCTCGGTGTCCACCGGCAACATGGCCGTGGCCACGGTGGCAAACAGCCAGAGCGTGTCCAAGAACATGACCGAGAACAAGAGCCTGAGCGCCACCAAGACCGTGGACTACAACCCCATCTTCCTCAAGCTCAAAGCCGAGGGTGAGTACGAAGGGACCAGCAAGCAGACCAACAACGTCTATCCGGAAATCTGGAAGGATGGTGATCATCCCAATGGCGGCAGTCTCTGGGGCCACATCGACTATGACAATCAGGACGATGATGGCAGCAAGGACTCCAAGTTCAAGTTCGAGGAAGAGGGTGATATCAAGCTGAGCGGTTATGCCACCGGTTTCATTCCCGTGGTCAACACCTACACCAGCCGCGAAACCTTCAACCGGGCAACCATCGATGGCGGCGCCTTCAACGGTGCCGTGGGCAACATCGGGGTGAACGTGTCGTCGGGCACCAACAACCTGCAAGCGAACAACCTCTCGCTGGCCGCAGGTTTTGCCAAGTAATGCACTTCAGAGGGGGCCTTTGCGCCCCCTTTTTTCAGGACATGGAGGTCTCAATGCGCTGGCTACTGCTGTTGTTATTCTGCCCTGCTGCCTGGTCGGCCAATATGCCATTGGGAGAACATCTCCCGGCACTGGGGGATCTCAACAAACCGGTACAGAGCATTCTGGAGCGCCGTTATGCCAATATCGAGCGCCAACAGACAGATTTCAGCTGTGGGGCCGCCGCAGTCGCCACCATACTGCGCTACTCCTACGGCCACGTAACGAATGAACGCTGGGTGATGGATGGCATGCTGGCCATGGCTGACCCTGAACAGGTCAAGAATTACGGCTTTTCCATGCTCGACATGAAGCAATATTTGCAGATGCTCGGCATGCGTGTCAGAGGCTATCGCCTGGGAGATGAAAAATTGCGGCAGGTGAGAGTCCCCACCATAGTGCTGCTCAATATTCGCGGCTACCAGCACTTTGCCGTGCTGCGCGCCATCGATCGCCACGACCGTGTCTATCTGGCAGACCCCGCCCTCGGCAATCGAGTGATCACCTTCAAGGAGTTCAAGGAGAGCTGGAACGGCATACTGCTTGCCGTGATCGGCGCTGGCTATCGGCCTGATGCGCCCCTTGCCAACCCTGCTCCTCCCCTGTCTGCCAGAGGAAAAGATGGGCTGTTCGCCCCCCTCAATGAAACATCCCTGCTGGAATTTGGTTTTCAGCACAAAGAGTTAATGTGAGGTCATCATGAATACCCGACCCGCCATATGCCTCATCTGCAGTCTGGGTGGCTTTGCCTCTCCGCTGCTGGCCGCCCCGGATCCTCTGGCACTACTGTCAGACAGCTTTGCCCCCGAACTGGCCGATGGGGAACTGGCCCATCTGCGTGGCCGCTACGTCAGCAGCCACGGGATCAGCTACTTCGGCATCGAGTTCATCTCATCCCTGACCACGGCCCAGGCTCAACAAACGGCCGCCATGAACCTGGCGCTGAGCGTGGTGCAAAACAAGCCCAAGCTGGATGTCCGCATCAAGGACGAGGTCAAGACTGTGACAACGACGCCCCAGAGTGCCCCCGTACAAGGCGCAGGCCTGGTGCAGGTCGTGCAACTGGAGGGAAGCGGCAACAGCTCGGTGAACCAGGCGGGTATAACACTGACGCCCCCCGACATGACGGGACAGATCGTCTCCGCAGGCAACTACGAGCACCAGGGGAACCTTGGTACTGCCAGTTACCGCGTGTCAGGCAATTATGCGGGGCTGCAACTAAACTCCTCCGACGGACGCGTTCGATTGGAACAGAGTCTGAGAGGCACCGACTTCAGTCGAGGTCTGCTGCAACTCAATAGAGTCAAGGGTGACGGTTTGCAGACCCTCAATCAGACCCGGATCTGGTTCTCTCGCTGAGAACAGATGAGCCCCATTGGCTGAACAATAAAAAGGATAATAAACAACAAGGACGTATCTCGATGAAACAGTCGACCATGCTGTTGATTGCACTGACCCCCTTCACCTGCTGGGGCGCAACTGCAGAAGAAGAGGCCCTGCAGCAACAGCTGGATCAGCTGCGTCAGCAATTGATCCAGCAGAATCAGGCCCTCCATCAGTTACAGGCTCGCCTGGAGGCCGTCAAGGCCTCGGGGGCCACGCCTGCCGCCACAGCAGGAACAAGCGGGGCCGCCGTCGCAGCCTCCTCCCAACCCGATACGGCACGGCGCACGCCGGAAGTCGGTCGCAGTACCGAAGACCTGATGATCGAGCAACACAACGTGTTCGATCGCGCGCTGACCCTCGACTTCGGCCTCTCTTATCAGCACTACAACCGCAAGGATCTCGCCCTGCGCGGTTTCCTGGCGCTGGACGCCATCTTCCTGGGCGAAATCAACCTGGATAGGGTCCGCTCGGATCAATGGACGGCCGATCTGGTGACCCGTTACACCCTCAATGATCGCTGGCAGCTGGAACTTGCGGTGCCCTACATGTATCGCAACACCAACTATCAGAGCACCGGCAAGGAGAACTCCAGCCGCGACTTTGAGGAGCAGAGCGTCAGCGATGGCGGGCTCGGCGATCTCAGCCTCGCCATCTACTACAGGGTCCTGGCCGAGGATGAAGATTGGCCGGATCTGGTCTGGAACCTGCGGGCCAAGGCGCCGACCGGCAAGGATCCCTATGGGATAGAGCTCATGACCTCAGAATCTGGCAACCTGATGGTCCCCAAGGAGCTCGCCACCGGCAACGGGCTCTGGCAGCTGTCCACCGGCTTCTCCCTGGTCAAGACCCTGGATCCCGCCATCCTGTTCGCCAACCTCAACTATGGCCACAGCCTCAAGCAAGACTTTGACGATGTCTCCTACCAGCCCGGCGATCAGCCCGGCAGCATCCAGCTCGGTGACTGGTATGAATATGGATTGGGGGTCGCGTTTGCACTGAACGAGCGCTTCAGCCTCTCCTTCAATATCAACCAGCGCATCACCCTCGAATCCAGTCAGGGGGCCGAAGGCTTTGACATGGAGAAGGTGACCGGCTCCGATGCCAATGCGGCCAGTTTCGGTATGGGGTCCACCTGGGCCATCACCGACAAGCTCTCAATGGCAGTCAACTGGTCGGCAGGGCTCACCACGGATGCGCCTGACTACAGCCTAGGGCTGCGTTTCCCCTATAGGTTCTGAGAGCGGCGAGTCGATGCAACCTGAGCGGGCAGATGATGGTCCCATGCCATTGAAGCGGATCCAGGTTGTTCACCCATCACAGAGGGAGGCACTATGCCTCCCTCTGTCGTTCTGCCTCCTGGCTGCCGGCGGGCACCTGAGGGCAGCCGCTTCCCCTGAAAGAAGTGCCTGGGGTGCCCTCGCTGCGATACAGGGAATGGCTTGCCACTTCCCTTATGCGACAGCCTAATCACCAGAGACTCACGTCCTTCACCATTCAACAGTCATGGCACCATAGCGCGACGCCCTTTATGGGCATCACACCCCCAGCCTGTCTCGCAGGGTATACCAGGCGGCTCCTGCGGCGGTGAAGGGGATACGCAGCAGACGCCCTCCCGGGAAGGGGTAGTGCGGCAGCCTGGCGAAGGCGTCGAAGCGCTCCGCCTGACCGCTCAGCACCTCGGAGAGCAGCTTGCCCGCCAGATGGGTACAGGTAACGCCGTGGCCGCTGTAACCCTGCATGTAGTAGATGTTGGGGCCGATGCGACCAAACTGGGGCAGGCGCGACAGGGTGAGCAGGAAGTTGCCGGTCCAGGTGTACTCCACCTTGACGTCTTTGAGCTGGGGGAAGGTCTTGAGCATCTTGGGGATGATCAGCCGCTCTATGTCCGCCGGATCCCGCGCCCCGTAGACAACGCCGCCGCCGTAGATCAGCCGGTGATCCCCTGTGGTTCTGTAGTAGTCGAGCAGGTAGTTGCAATCTTCCAGGCAGTAGTTCTGCGGCAGCAAGGCGCGGGCCCGCTCCTCCCCCAGCACCTCGGTGGCGATGACCTGGGTGCCGCACGGCATGCTCTTGCTCGCCAGCTCGGGCACCAGGTTGCCGAGGTAGGCGTTGCCGGCCACCACCACGAAGCGCGCCTTGACCGCCCCCCTGGCGGTCTTGACCAGAGCCGGCTGGCCAGGAGTGATGCTGGTGACGGCGGACTGCTCGAAGATCTGCCCCCCCTGCATGCGGATGGCTTCCGCCTCCCCGAGCGCCAGGTTGAGGGGGTGGATATGACCGCCGCGCTTGTCCAGCAGGGCGCCGACGTAGCGATCGCTTGCCACCACCTCGCGCACCCCGTCGGCATCGAGCAGCTCCAGCTGATCGTTGCCCCACTTCTGCCAGCGGGCATGTTGTGCCTTGAGCTCGTGGAGCTGCTTCTCGGTCTCGGCGGCAAAGACGCCCCCCTGCTGCAGATCGCACTGGATGTTGTAGCGCTGGATCCGCTCGCGGATGATCTCTCCCCCCTCAAACAACATGGAGCCGAGCAGCCTGGCCTGATCCGGCGGGCAGTTCGCTTCTATGGTGTCGATGTCGCGGCTGTAGGAGTTGACGATCTGGCCGCCGTTGCGACCGCTGGCGCCGAAGCCGACTCGCGCGGCCTCCAGCACCACCACCTTGTAGCCCTTCTCCACCAGATGCAGGGCACTGGAGAGGCCGGTATACCCGGCCCCGATGACGCAGACGTCGCACTCAAGCTGCTCGGTGAGCGTGGGATAGGGGGCGTGTTTGTTGGCACTGGCTGCGTAGTAACTCTTTACATGTTCGGTCATGATCCCTGTTTCCTTACCGGTTCGTTTCCAATATTCGCGCTGTTCAATGTCAAAAGCTGGCGGGGGTGTGGGCGCTGACGATGCGGCAGACCTGCCCCGACGGATTGCTGAAGCTGTGGGGCTCGCCGGTGTCGATCACATAGCTGTCCCCGGCGCTGAGCTGATAGGTCTGCCCCGCCAGGCTCAGCACGACAGAGCCTTCCAGCACTGTGCCCACCTCCTCCCCCAGGTGCTTGACCTGGCCCCCGGTGTCCGTGCCGGGGGCATAGGTCTCCAGCATGAAGCCGAGCTGGCGACGATTGTTGCCGTTGTGCACCAGCTTCATGGAGACCCCCTGACTGCCCAGCTCGATGAGCTGCTCCGCCTTGATCACCACGCTCGGTGCCCGCGCCTCCTCCTCGGCGAAGAAGCGGGAAAGCGGCAGCTCGTAGACGCAGAGCAATTTTTGCAACGAGGCGACCGAGGGGCTCACCTTGTTCTGCTCTATCATGCAGATGGCGCCGTGGGTCAGACCGCTCAGCTCGGCGGCCCGGCGCTGAGAGAGCCCGAGACTACGGCGAAGGAGGGCGAGCCGCTCCCCCATGGTTTTATCCATCCCTTTGTCAGACAAGGGGTTATCCGTCATGGTCTGCCACTGGACCTCACCTTGTGGTTGCTGCATCCCCACCTCCTTGTATGGCCATTCGAATACCTTGTGGCGGCTGGTTAATATAATGCGTCAATCCCGGCACCCTGTTCGCTATCCTGCACAGCCGAGAGCGTTCATTATTTTGCACACCCAACACAATGAGAAACGCTAGAATCGTCCTGACAGCCCCATTTCTAGCATGCGGCGCCCCGTTCACTCAAATATATTTAACACTTGAAAAACATTTCGGCTCACTTTATGGTCGTTAGGTGCTTATTATTCTATACGGTGGCACCACGGGATGAGTCGGCCACCCAGACCCACAATCGAGGCTTCCTATCTATGTCAGCATCACAACCTGCTCTCTCTCTGATCAAGTCCCTTGCCTATATAGATGGCCGCTGGTGCGAGGCCCATGGCGGACAACGGTTCGAGGTCCTGAACCCGGCGACCGGCCAGCTCATCACCCAGGTACCCGACATGGACGAGACGGACACCCGGCTCGCCATCGCGGCGGCTCACAAAGCCCAGCCCGCCTGGGCTGCCCTCACCGCCAAGGAGCGCGGCAGCCGGCTCCACGCCTGGTTCGAACTCATCATGGCCAGTCAGGATGAACTGGCCCGCATCATGACCTGCGAGCAGGGCAAACCGCTCGCCGAGGCCAAGGGGGAAGTGGCCTACGGCGCCAGCTTCATCCAGTGGTTCGCGGAAGAGGGCAAGCGCGCCTATGGCCGCACCATCCCGGGTTTCAGCGGTGACCGGCGTCTGGCCACCATCAAGCAGCCGGTGGGCGTGGTGGCCGCCATCACCCCCTGGAACTTCCCCATCGCCATGATCACCCGCAAGGCGGGCCCGGCACTCGCCGCCGGTTGCACCATCGTCATCAAGCCCGCCGCCGAGACCCCCCTGTGCGCGCTGGCGCTGGCGTCCCTGGCCGAGCAGGCGGGCATCCCCGCCGGGGTCATCAACATAGTCACCTCCCATCAGGCGGCGGCCGTGGGCAACGAGCTGTGCAGCAACAAGACGGTGCGCAAGCTCTCCTTCACCGGCTCCACCCGCATCGGCAAGCTCCTGATGCGCCAGTGCGCCGACACCATGAAACGGCTCTCTCTGGAGCTGGGTGGCAACGCCCCCTTCATCGTGTTCGACGATGCGGATCTCGACGCCGCCGTGGCCGGGGCGCTCGCCTCCAAATACCGCAACGCCGGCCAGACCTGCGTCTGCGCCAACCGCATCCTGGTGCAGGCCAGCGTCCATGACGCCTTTGCCGAGAAGCTGGCCGCCGCGGTGCGCGCCTTCAAGGTGGGGGATGGCATGGGGGAAGGCACCCAGATAGGCCCCCTCATCAATGCCGCCGCCGCCGACAAGGTCGCCTCCCTGGTCAGCCAGGCCGAGGCCGCCGGGGCTCGCGTGCTGGTGGGGGGGCAAGCCCACCCCGCCGGCCCGCTCTTCTACCACCCCACCATCCTGACCGGCGTGACCCCGGACAACCCCATACTGCAGGAGGAGATCTTCGGGCCGGTGGCGCCCCTGGTGCGCTTCGAGACCGAGGCGGAGGCCATCGCCATCGCCAACGACACCCCCTATGGCCTGGCCGCCTACTTCTATGGTCGCGACATCGCCCGGGTGTGGCGGGTGGCCGAGCAGCTGGAGTACGGCATGGTGGGGATCAACGAGGGGATCATCTCGACCGAGCTGGCCCCCTTTGGCGGCATCAAGGAGTCGGGGCTGGGTCGGGAAGGGGCGGCAGAGGGGCTGGAGGAGTACCTCGAGACCAAATACCTCTGCTTCGGCGGCATCCGCTGATGCCCATGGCCCACAGAGACATCGCCTAAAAAGATGCCTCTGATACCCGTCCATCGTTTTTATAGATAGACATGGGCGCCCGCTCGGCCTCACGAGAGCGTCGACGGCGCCCTGCGGCACGCCACCCGCGCACCGCACCGGACATGCCGCCCTGCCAGATGGCAGCGCGGTTCACTCGATGAGCAGATTGCACAGGAATATCAGGGGCCCATGCCCCTCAGGGAGGAAAGATGAGTCAGTCAGAACAGCATTCAAACCAGGCGTGGCAAGCGCGCCGTGAAGCGGCCGTGGTACAGGGGGTCGGCACCCTGCTGCCGGTCTTCATCGACCGGGCGCAAAACGCCGAGCTGTGGGACGTGGAGGGCAACCGCTACATCGACTTTGCCTCCGGCATCGCCGTGCTCAACACCGGTCACAACCACCCCAAGGTGGTCGCCGCCGTGCGCGAGCAGCTCGAGAAGTTCAGCCACACCTGCTTCCAGGTCACCCCCTACCCGGGCTATATCAAGCTGGCCGAGAAGCTCAACGCCCTGGTGCCGGGCCCCACCCCCAAGCGCACCCTCTTCCTCTCCACCGGCGCCGAGGCGGTGGAGAACGCCATCAAGATCGCCCGCGCCCACACGGGTCGCAGCGGCACCATCGCCTTCAAGGGGGGCTTCCACGGCCGTACCATGATGGGCATGGCGCTCACCGGCAAGGTGGTGCCCTACAAGACCGGCTTCGGCCCCTTCCCGGGGGAGGTCTATCACCTGCCCTTCCCGGCCGACTACCTGGGGGTGAGCGAGGCCGATGCCCTGGCTGCGCTGGATCTCTGCTTCAGCGCCGACATAGAGCCGGCCCGGGTGGCTGCCATCATCATAGAGCCGGTGCAGGGTGAGGGGGGCTTCTATGTCGCCTCCCCGAGCTTCCTGCAAGCCCTGCGCAAGATCTGCGATCAGCACGGCATCCTGCTCATCTGCGACGAGATCCAGACAGGTTTCTGTCGCACCGGCAAGACCTTCGCCACCGAATACAGCGGCGTCGAGCCGGACATCATGACGCTGGCCAAGAGCCTGGCGGGCGGCTTCCCGCTCTCCGCCGTGGTGGGCAAGAGCGAGGTGATGAACGCCGCCAAGCCCGGTGGCCTGGGGGGCACCTATGCGGGATCCCCCATCGCCTGCGCCGCCGCCCTGGCGGTGCTGGAGGTCATCGAGGAGGAGCGCCTGAACCAGCAGGCCCTGGTGCAGGGGGAGCAGATCAAGGCGCGCCTGCACCAGCTGGCGGAGCGATTTGACAGCATAGGCAACATCCGCGGCCCCGGCGCCATGGTGGCCATGGAGCTGGTCAAGGGGCGCGATGCCACCCAACCGGACCCGGATCTCACCAGGCGGCTGGTGGCAGAGGCAGGCAAGCGCGGCCTGGTGCTGCTGGCCTGCGGCGTGCGGGCCAACGTCATCCGCTTCCTCGCCCCCCTCACCGCCTCCCCGGCGCTGATCGACGAGGGACTCGACCTGCTGGAGCAGGCGCTGGCCGCCGCCAGTCAGGGTTAGTGCCCGCGGTTCTCGCTGGCACGAACAATATCGTCAGATAACGACAGGCCGTCCATCGCGGATGGCCTGCTTATACGGTATCATCTCGCCCCCAAAAAATGATGGCAGGAGCACTTGGCTCCCTCTGTGACCAGTCACCCTGTCATGGGGCCCTGTCCCTGCTCGGCAGGCGGGCCCTTCACCACTGCATTCTTAGGAGACAGGCCCCATGGCCCCACGCCCTGCGCGACTGAAACAAACCCTGACCCTGTGGCAAGTGGTCGTGATGGGCCTGGCCTACATGACCCCCATGGTGGTGTTCGATACCTTCGGCATCGTCACCGACATCACCCAGGGTCATGTCACCACCGCCTACCTGCTGGCCCTGGTCGGGGTGCTGTTCACCGCTTCTAGCTACAGCAAGATGGTGCGTCACTACCCGATCGCGGGCTCGGCCTACACCTATGCCCAGCGGGAGTTCTCCCCCGTGGTAGGCTTCATGGTGGGCTGGTCCTCCCTGCTCGACTACATCTTCCTGCCGATGATCAACATGCTGCTGGCCAAGATCTATCTGAGCGCCCTCTTCCCCGGCGTCGAGCCCTGGATCTTCATCCTCGGCATGACGGTGCTGATGACCGCCATCAACCTGCGCGGCATCGATCTGGTGGCTAACCTCAACGGCCTCATCATCTTCATCCAGGTGGCAATCATGCTGGTCTTCCTCGGCCTGATCGCGCATGGGGTCTACCAGGGGGAAGGGCTCGGCAGCCTCAGCCTGCAGCCCATCTACAGCGGCAGCACAGAGATCTTGCCGCTGCTGACCGGGGCCACCATCCTCTGCTTTTCCTTCCTCGGCTTCGACAGCCTGAGCGCCCTCTCCGAGGAGACCCCGGAGGCCGGCAAGGTGATCCCCAGAGCCATCATCCTGACCGCCCTGCTTGGCGGCCTCATCTTCGTGGTGGTGGCCTATGCCCTGCAGCTCTACTTCCCGGACGCCTCCCGCTTCAAGGCGCCGGACGCCGTGCTGCCGGAGATCGCCCTCTACGTCGGCGGCAAGCTGTTCCAGAGCGTGGTGCTGGTCTGTGCCTGCGTGGCGGTGCTGGCCTCGGGGCTCTCCTCCCACGCCGGGGTCTCCCGCATCCTCTACGTGATGGGGCGGGACAAGGTGCTGCCCCAGCGCACCTTCGGCTATATCCATCCCAAGTGGCGCACCCCGGTGTTCAACATACTGCTGGTGGGCCTGCTGGCCCTGTCGGCCGTCAGCTTCGATCTGGAGATAGCCCTGGCGCTGATCAACTTCGGCGCCCTGGTGGCCTTCACCGTGGTCAATCTGTCGGTGATCTCCTGCTACTACCTGCGCCTGGGCCGCAACAAGACCTGGCAGGATCGCCTGCAATACCTGGTGCTGCCCCTGCTCGGGGCCGGGACCGTGGCCATACTCTGGCTCAACCTGGAGCAGACCTCCCTGGTGCTGGGGCTGATCTGGGCCGCCATCGGCGGGATTTACCTGTTTTTGCGCACCACGGTCTGGCGGGTCTCGCTGCCGAGCCAGCAGGCGGCAAGCCTTGCCAGCAGCGGGCTGGCCCCCCTGCCGTCGACACCTGAATAGGCGCGGTTTATTGATGTAAACCCTGTCCTTGTGCATTCTCTTGCCGGGAATGCCGATCCTGGCTTGTCATCCCCCCCCATCTGGGGCAAAATGCGCGCCGATTTGAATAACCGATGTGATCCTCACATCGGTTATTTTTCATTTTGAAAACAAGTGTCTACTTCGAGGCCGGAACCATTCCGGAAATGATATCTAGGTTCAGATGAACCTAATGCCGCAATGAGGAAAAACATGGGGCTCTTATTGGCTTTGTCTCCGGTTGCCACCGGAACCTGCTTTGGTCGCCGCGCGACCAACGTCTGTGGTTTGCATACCGCTTCGCTGCGGATGCGAGAAACCAGTCCCATGGCCTCACGCCATTCCACCTCCTGCC
The DNA here is from genome assembly GCF_965119515.1 of Aeromonas sp. Marseille-Q7275. Taxonomy (NCBI): domain Bacteria; kingdom Pseudomonadati; phylum Pseudomonadota; class Gammaproteobacteria; order Aeromonadales; family Aeromonadaceae; genus Aeromonas; species Aeromonas sp. Marseille-Q7275. Next base: position 345,105 of record NZ_CBCPLW010000001.1, on the reverse strand, counting down.
AGCCGTGCAAGGAGGGAGCCTGAGTGAGCCAGCAACCCGTTCGTCTGATAAAAACCCTCAGCATGTGGCAAGTGGTGGTGATGGGCCTGGCCTATCTGACCCCCATGGCCGTGTTCGACACCTTCGCCATCGTCGGTGACATCACCGAGGGCCGGGTCGCCACCGCCTACCTGCTGGCGCTCGGCGGCATTCTGCTGACCGCCTTCAGCTACGGCCACCTGGTGCGCCGCTTCCCCTCGGCGGGCTCCGCCTACACCTACGCCCAGAAGGTGTTCCACCCCTATGTCGGCTTCATGGTGGGCTGGTCCTCCCTGCTCGACTACATGTTCATGCCGATGATCAACATCCTGCTGGCCAAGATCTATCTGACCGCCATGTTCCCGAACGTCGATCCCTGGATCTTCATCTTCGGCCTGGTGACGGTCATGACCTTCCTGAACCTGCGTGGCATCAAGCTGGTGGCGAACCTCAACGGCTTCATCGTCTTCATCCAGGTCGCCATCATCCTCACCTTCCTCGGCCTCATCGCCTGGGGACTGCTGCACGGCGAAGGAACGGGCACCCTGCTGAGCAGCCGCCCCTTCCACCTGGAGTCCGCCGGCATGCTGCCGCTGTTCACCGGCGCCACCATTCTCTGCTTCTCCTTCCTCGGCTTCGACGGCCTGAGCTCACTGTCGGAAGAGACCCCGAACGCCGGCAAGGTGATCCCCCGTGCCATCGTGCTGACGGCCCTCATCGGCGGCATCATCTTCGTCACCGTCTCCTACAGCCTGCAGCTCTTCTTCCCGGATCTGGCCCGCTTCAAGGAGCCGGACGCCGTGCTGCCGGAGATCGCCCTCTACGTCGGCGGCACCCTGTTCCAGAGCGTGGTGCTGGTGTGCACCACGGCGGCCGTGCTCGCCTCCGGCATGGCGGCCCACGCCGGCGTGTCCCGCATCCTCTACGTGATGGGGCGCGATCGCATGATCCCGGAGCGGGTGTTCGGCTACATCCACCCCACCTGGCGCACCCCGGCCATCAACGTGCTGCTGGTGGGGGCCCTGGCGCTCTCCGCGGTGTCCTTCGATCTGGACATGGCGCTGGCCCTGGTGAACTTCGGCGCCCTGGTGGCCTTCACCTTCGTCAACCTGTCGGTCATCGGCCAGTTCTGGGTGCGCGAGCAGCGCAACAAGAGCCTCAAGGAGCACCTGCTGTTCCTGGTGCTGCCGCTGCTGGGGGCCGCCACCATAGGGGCGCTCTGGATCAACCTGGAGCAGAGCTCCCTGGAGCTTGGTCTCATCTGGGCGGGGATCGGGGTCACCTACCTCTTCCTGCGCCTCGCCGTGTTCCGCATCCCCTTCCGTCAGTACGAGGAGACGGCCGACGGCCAGTAAGGCCGGCCGGACGACAGCCAAACAGAAGGGGAGCCTATGGCTCCCCTTCTTGCATGCAGACCTGCGCCTGACTCTTCCTCACCCCTGGTTGATCACCGCGGTGGCGGCCGCCTTGACCGGATCCCTGGCCACGGCGTTGACGTCCTTGCGGGTCTGCTTGACCTTGTCCTGCGCCTGCTTCAGATCGGCACTCTGCTTGTCCATGGCCGCTTTGGTGTTCTGCTTCGCCTCTTTCAGCCCCGCCGTCTTCTTGTCCAGCGCGTCCGTGGTGGTGTTCTTCACCTCGGCCTTGGCCTTCTCCTTCTGCTGACGCACCAGCTTGTCGGCATCGCAGTTGCCCTTGACCCCCAGGGTCGCATTCATCGCCTCGTTTCTGGCCGCCTTGTCGAGGTTGCACTCGGACTTGAACACGCTGGCCTGCGCACCGGCAGACAGCAGACCCAGGGAGAGACACAAAACCCATGCACGCATCATCACTTCCTCAGTTTGAAGACAGGAAAGCCTGGCAGCATATAACCCAGGGGCCTCAGTGCAAGGGCGGAGACCGGCGCTGAGCCGGATGGCGCCATATCGGCGTTTGCTCCGACACTTTTTGTCTGCGACGCCCCCTGCCGCCCTGTCACCAAAACATCATAAAAGTGTCACTTTGTCATATTTCTGTCATGGAGCGCTGCTTTAATGCGCCCGTCCATTTCAACGCAGAACGACCCCAAGAGGCCATATGCACAGCACCGCATCTTCCGCACCCCAGCAGACCCGCCGTCCCGGCCCCCTGTTCAACTGGCTCGCGGTGATCACGCTGATTTACCTGATCCTGGTCGCCGTTGGCGCCGTCTCCCACGGCTTCAAGGGCTTCTCCGGCGGCGCAGAAGGCGCGGCCCAGATCTTCGCTTTTGCCAACAACCCCTTCGTCGCCCTGCTGCTCGGCATCCTGGCCACCGCCCTGGTGCAATCTTCCAGTACTGTCACCTCGGTGATCGTCGGTCTGGTGGCCGGTGGCCTGCCCATGGAGATGGCCATCCCCATGGTGATGGGGGCCAACCTCGGCACCACCATCACCAACACCATCGTCTCCCTCGGTCACATCCGGGACAGAGGCGAGTTTCGCCGCGCCTTCGCCGCCGCCACGGTACACGACTTCTTCAACCTGCTGGCGGTCTTCATCTTCCTGCCCCTGGAGCTGATGTTCGGACTGCTGCAACAGAGCGCTGAGTGGATCTCCGGCCTGCTGATGGGTTCCGCCGACATGTCGATGAAGGGGATGGACTTCATGAAGCCCCTCATCTCGCCGTCCCTGGATCTCATCGACGCTGCCGTCGCCTTCCTGCCGGGCAAGGGCCCCGCCATCGCCACCATAGTCATCGGCATACTGCTGATCCTGGGTTGCGTCACCAGCCTCGGCAAGGTGCTGCAACGGGTCATGGTGGGCCGCGCCAAGGAGCTGCTGCACAAGGCACTGGGCCGTGGCCCGCTGACCGGCATCGCCTCCGGCACCCTGATGACGGTGATGGTGCAGTCCTCCTCCACCACCACCAGCCTGATGATCCCCCTGGCCGGCGGCGGCGTCTTCACCACCCGTCAGCTCTACCCCTTCACCCTGGGGGCCAACATAGGCACCACCATCACGGCCCTGCTGGCCGCCACCGCCATCAGCGGTGCCGGTGCCCAGCTGGCGCTGACCATAGCCCTGGTCCACGTGCTGTTCAACCTGTTTGCCGTGGTGCTCATCTACGGGGTTCCCTTCCTGCGGGAGCTGCCCATCAAGGCCGCCGAGACCCTGGCCCGGGTGGGCAGCGAGAACAAGCTGCTGGCGCTGGGTTACGTGGCCGGGCTCTTCTTCGCCCTGCCCGCCCTGATGATGGTGGCCGCCAAGTAAATCCGAACCGGGGGCATGATGCCCCCGGTGCCTTGCCCGTCCGGTCACATCCTCCGGCATCCCCCCTCGCCCTCCCTCCCCGGCTGGGATAAGATGCCCCTTCATTGCACTCTGATTTCAAGGAACAGGAAAACCCGATGAAATTCATTCTGATCGCCCTGCTGATCGCCGGCGCCGCCTACTACTTCTACTCCAGCAGCAACAACAAAAAACTGGCCGAAGAGAACGTGCGCAAGGGGGCCGAGTTCCTCGCCAGCAACAAGGAGAAGCCCCTGGTCACCACCACGGCCTCCGGGTTGCAGTACGAGGTGCTGACACCGGGCAGCGGCACAGTTCACCCCACCGCCACCAGCAAGGTGAAGGTGCACTACGAGGGCAAGCTGCTGGACGGCACCGTATTCGACAGCTCGGTCGCCCGCGGCGAGCCCATCGAATTCGGCCTCAACCAGGTGATCAAGGGCTGGACCGAAGGGGTGCAACTGATGGTGGAAGGGGAGAAGACCCGCTTCTACATTCCCGCCAACCTGGCCTACGGCGACCGCGCCGCCGGCAAGATACCGCCAGGTTCGGTGCTGATCTTCGATGTGGAACTGCTGGGTATTCAGTAAGGCTTCTGGCTCGGCCACCACCAGGCGAGAGCCCGCCGGGCATCAAGCAATAACCGGCTGATGAAGAACAACGGGGCCAGCATGGCGATGCTGGCCCCGTTGTTTTAAGGTCATCTCCCGTCTTCATCTATCAACTCATAGTGAACAGTGCTTATACATATGGCCGCATTGTTAACTTCCTATCCTGGGCAGATAATGACCCCATCGTCAGTGGCCCCTTGCCCTGACCCGGCCATGCTCTGCGTGCCGGCCTCATTGATAGGAGTCTCCCTATGGCTATCGCCCCCGTCTGGTTTATCTCCCACGGCGCCCCGGATCTGGTCCTGCGGGATCAGCCTGCCACCCGGTTCCTGAAACAGCTGCGCCTCGAGGGCGTCAGGGGGCTGGTGGTGGTCTCGGCCCACTGGTTCAGCCGCGGCGAGCCGCAGCTCAACGTCGAGTCGAGCCCGGCCCTGATGTACGACTTCTACGGCTTCCCCGATCCTCTCTACCAGATCCGCTGGCCGGCCAGGAGCCCCCAGTGGCTGCAGGAGGCGGTGAGCGATCAGCTGCTGCTGGCGGGCCTGCCCGCCACGCCGGTCAAGCGCGAGCTGGATCACGGGGTCTGGTCGCCCCTCTCCCTGATGGATCCCCAGAGCGAGCTCCCCCTGGTGCAACTCTCCATTCCGGCCGGCTTCACCCCGGCCCAGCTGTGGCAACTGGGGGAGGCGCTGCAGGGCCTGCGCGCGCAGGGCATAGGCATCCTCGCCTCCGGCGCCATCACCCACAACCTGAGGGCGCTCGGGCCGGACGACAGCCCGGTGCCCCACTGGGCGAGCGCCTTCGTTCACTGGCTGGAGCAGGCCATGGATGAGGGTGACAGGGCGGCGCTGGAAGATTATCGGACCCGGGCACCGGGCGCCGTGGAGTCCCATCCCCATGACGATCACCTGCGCCCGCTGTTCGTGGCGCTCGGGGCGGCGGGCAGCGACAGACCGACCAGGCTGCACCAGAGCTGGGACTATGGCAGCCTCTACATGGGCGCCTACCGGTTCGGCTGATCCCGGCGACCCTGGACAAGCATGGCGGCGCACGCCGCCATGCTCATGCCTTTCATGCTGGCTGCGGCCAAATAGGGGACTCGTTATAGCCATTTTCCGGTAGAATGGCCGTCTTTGGCCCAGACCCGGCAAGGATGGCTGTCCCGTTCCAGGTGGCATGATGAACCTCTATCGATCACTGATCCTGCTCTGTCTGCTGTTCGGCCAGCCTGCGCTGGCCTTGACCCTGCACAGCCGTCACCATCCCGAGATAGTCCCTCCCCGCTGGTCCAAGGCCGAGCAGGGCTGGTTGCGGCAGGCCGGGCAGTTGCGGGTCGGCCTCCTCGCACAGGATTACCGCCCCTTCAGCATCATCGTCTCCCGGCACAGGTTCGAGGGGATCTCCGCCGATTACCTCGGCATCCTCGCCCATATGCTGCAAAAGCCCCTGTCACTGCAGCTCTTCGCCGACAAGGAGAGCGCCCTGCTCGCCCTGCGCCGGGGAGAACTCGATCTGGTCAACCTCGGCAACCTGACCCTGGCGGACACCGAGGCCTCCGGGATCCGGCTCAGCCAACCCTACTTCAGCAGCGCCCTGGTCTTCTCGGCCCCCAAAGCCTATCAGGGCCCCCTGCTCACCCCGGGCCAGCGCGTCGCCGCCGTAAAGGGCCAGATAGACGCGCAGCGGTTCAGGCTCTACTACCCCACCCTCACCCTGGTGACCCATGACTCCAACATGGAGGCCTTCGACGCCGTCTTCTTCGGCCGCCAGGAGATACTGCTCAGCGACGCCCACGCCATGCACTACCTCAACAGCGAGCGCTTCGACCACCTCAGGCAGCGCGGCGAGGCGCAGCCCAGCCTGGCTCCGGCCGACTTTCGCTTCGCAGTCTCCGCCCGCGTGCCGGCCCTGCTCGGCCTCATCAATCGCGGCCTGGACGCCATCGACGACGGGACCCGCAATGCCATCTTCAGCCAGTGGAACGGGCCCATACGTGACATGAACGACGGCGCGAGCGAGCGCTATGACGCCGCCGAGCTTGCCTGGATGCGCCAGTCTCCCCCCATCAAGGTGTGGCTGATGGACAACCTCTACCCCTATGGCGCCCTGGATCACGACGGCCAGCTCACCGGCATGACGGTCGACATGCTGGCCAAGGTGAGCAAGCGCACCGGCCTCTCCTTCGAGTTCATCCGCTTCGACTCCGACCGGCAGCGGGACAAGGCGATCCGCTCGGGGCGCCTCGATCTCATCGGTGCCATCTCCCGGCCCGTGGCCGAGCGCTATGGCTTGCGCCCCTCGGTCCCCTATGCCACGGACGACATCTACGTGATCCTCACCCATCAGGGGGAGGAGAGCATGGGCTCGCTGCAGGGTCTGGCGGGCAAGCGCGTGGGGATGACCCGCTACAACCCCCTCGCCGATGAGCTCAAGGGCAGCCGGCTCACCACCATGGAGAGCGCCGATGAGGCGATGCAGGCCGTCGAGGGGGGCAGACTGGATGCCGCCATAGTGCCGCTCTATTTTGCCCGCCACGCCCTGGACAACGATCCGCAAACCCGGTTGCGCATCGCGGGGCCCGCCGATGACGAGCCCATACGGATGGGCTTTGCCAGCCAGCCCGGCAACGCGATGCTGATGGGTATTCTCGACAAGACCCTGCTCGCCATCCCGCCCAACGAGCTGGCCATGACGAGCTACGAGTGGCGCAACCGCAAACTGCCAATGCCCGGCTTCATGGAGCGCCACGCCCACGTCTTCTACCTGCTGTTTGCTGTGCTCTTCGCCCTGGCCCTGGTGCTGCTCTATCGCAACCTCATGCTCAAGCGGCTGGCCCGCGCCGAGCAGGCCTCCCGCCAGCAGCTGGAGGCCCACGTGAGGTTCATCAAGGCGCTCGGGGAGAGCCAGCCCCACCCCATAGTGGTGCGGGACAAGAGCGGCAAGGTCTTGCTGTGCAACAGCAAATACCTGGCCCAGCTCGGTGCCCGCTCGGAGGACGTCATGGGGCACCCCTTCGTCCAGGGACTGGAGGGGCTCATCGAGCCCCGGAGCATCGCCGCCCTGGAGCAGGACTTTACAAAGGTGCTGCAGCATGGCCAGCCCGTCTTCGCCGATCGTATTTTCAACCGCGAAGGGAGGCAGACCCACATCTATCACTGGATGGTGCCCTACTTCGATGCCGAAGGGGCCATCAGCGGGGTGATCGACGGCTGGATCGACATCACGGACCGCAAGCGGCTGGAGGAGGCCCTGCGCCAGGCCAAGCTGCAGGCCGACAGCGCCAGCCGTGCCAAGAGCGACTTTCTCGCCACCATGAGTCACGAGATCCGCACCCCCATGAACGCCATCCTCGGCATGCTGGAGCTGGCCACCGAGGATCCCGCCCTCAGTCGTCACAGCGCCGAGCTGCTGCGCATCGCCGCGGACTCGGCCCACGGTCTGCTGGATCTGCTCGGGGATACCCTGGATATCGCCAGCATAGAGGCGGGCCAGATGACCCTGACCCCGACCCCCTGCGAGCTGACGCCGCTGCTGCTGTCGGTCACCCGGGTGTTCCATGGCATGGCCGGGCAAAAGGGGGTGGCCTATCGCGTCGAGCTGCCCGGCGCCCCCCTGCCGACCGTGCTGATCGATTCCCTTCGGCTGCGCCAGATCCTCTTCAACCTGATCGGCAACGCCATCAAGTTCACGGAGCAGGGGGAGGTGAGCATCAGCGCCGCCCTGACGGGAGACCCCCAGCAGGCCCCCGTGCTGCATCTGGTCATCGCAGACACCGGGGTCGGCATACCGGCGGACAAGCTGCCGCGGCTGTTCACCCCCTTCTACCGTGCGCACTCCCTCGAGCAGTACCCGGGCAGCGGCCTTGGCCTGAACCTGGCCCGCATCCTGTGCCAGCTGATGGGGGGAGAGATAGGCGTCGACAGTGCGCCAGGACGGGGGACTCAGCTCGAGATAAAACTGCCCCTGACCCTGGCCACCCCGGATCGCTCCCCAGGTGATGGCCCCCTCCCCGCGGGAGCCAGGGCCCCGCTGCGGATACTGGTGGTGGATACAACCATGCCAACCAGATCCTGCCGCTGCGCCAGCAGCTCAAGCACCTGGGACACGAGGTGAGCGTGCGCAGTATCGGGCTGGAGAAGCAGTGCGCCGTCGGCAGCCACTTGATCTCGTCATCACCGACTTGCCAGATGCCGGTGATGGATTTGCTTGAACTGACCCGCAACCTGCGGCCCGTGGCCATGAGCTGCCGGTCTGGGCTTTACCGCCCACGCCTTGCCCTGGAGCGGGAGCCTGCCTCGCTGCCGGCATGAACGACTGCCTGTTCAAACCCATAGGTTCTGCCCGCCTGCGCGGCGCTGGCCGAACTCGGCCGGGAGGGCAGGCGCCATTTCGCAAGAGAAGCAGTTGTCCGGCGGTGCGCGAGCACCGCCTTGCCTGGCAGACAGGGCTGCGTTTCGGCGGTGCCTGAACCAGAGCTGGCTCAGGCACGGCTGACGGTAACCGAAACAACTCCGGCTGGCATTGTGTACTAGACAGACAGCGGGGACTCCCCATTCGACAGCTGCTGGTCGAAATGGCTCGCCTGAATTCACTGCCTTGAATGGTCTGGGCGTGGATCATCATGTGTGCCCTGTCATAGGACCTGACCGAGAGCAGGCGCCCTGCAGGATCTCCGGTATCTCATTGACACTCCAGCACCGCAGTGTCGGCGTGTTCGCGCACAAAGATGGGCCCTGCCCGATAGGGAGAGTCGACGTCATGGTGCAGGCGATCAGCAGTACCCTCTTCCCCGGCATGGCATCCTGCAGGAAACCCGGCATTTGCAACCGGGTTCAGCATCGGCCGTCACCCATCTTGCGTTGAAGCTCCCGCTCCTCCTCGCTCATCGCCATGAAGCGTAGCAAACAGACCTTCTCTAACCCTGAATCCTGAAATCGGTGTTCATCGCACCCCCTCTGATCAAAGACACCATGTTAGCCATGGCGCAGCCCTATGCTGGCCATTTCCGGTCAGGCAATCCTATTTCTGCCACCGGGCTCTGCTGCGGTGCTTGGCGGCCCCTTCTGAGGTGTGAGTGAAGAGAGGCGAAGATGGATGAGATGGAAGCCCAGCGAGGGCCAGCGACCAGCTGCAAGGCGTGCTGTGGCTGTTCGATACCCATAAAAAAGGCGTTGTCCCAGCGGTGTGCTGAAAGGCTAACCTTGAAGCAAGCCATCACCTTGAGGCCTCCATCATGGATACCCAAGCCTTTCAGCATCTACTGTCTCTTCCCACAGCTCACCCTCCGCCAACGTCGCCTCGTGCAACATGAACTCACCACCCTCACCCCATCACCTCGTTGGCCACCCAACTCCTCGCTTGCCAATGTTGCCCTCACTGCCAGGCCGCCGCAGTTGGCTCTCAATGGAATAGGCTGCGCCGTTATCGCTGCAAGCAGTGTCTACGCACAAGCCTGTTCTCAAGACGCCGCTGGCCCGACTTCGCAAGGCACAATGCTGGGAAGACTACGCCCAGGCCCTTCATCGACGGCTTGACCGTCCGGCAGGCTGCGATTCGCTGTAGCCTGCAAAAACACTGCCTTCTTGTGGCGTCACTGCTTCCTGAACGCCATGGCGAGCCACCAAGCGGCCGGAAGAGGGGATTGTCGAGGTCGATGAAACCTCTTCCTGGAGTCGTTCAAAGGACAGCGCGGATTGCCCCGCTCGGCCCGTCATCGTGGCGGCAAAGGCCGCACCTGAGGCACAGGGCCGGATTACATCCCGGTGATGGTGGTGCAGGACAGAGCAGGTCATCTGGCTGACTTCCAGTTGGAGCAGCTAAATGCCAAAGCAGTCAGGGCAGCGTTGACGCCGCTTATCGCGCCGGATGCGGTACTGTGCAGTGATGGCGCCGGGTGTATGCTGTTTCAGCGAGGGCAAGGGATAACGCATCAGGTGGTGCAACCGCAGGGAGCGGGTGGTGGGTGCGTATCACATCCAGCATGTGAACGGGTACCAGGCGGTTGAAGGAGTGGATGGAGCGGTTCCATGGGGTAGCGACCTACCATCTGAGGAATTACCCGGGGCGGCGAAGATGTTAGAGCGCTATGGAAGGGAGTGGGTGACTATCCCACGTTGCCTGCATGAGGCGCTGGGGCGCCCCATGCAACACGTAATTGGGACATAGCCATAAAAAAACCGACACCAGTGGTGTCGGTTTTTTGTATCGGGAGGTGCGCCCTGCCTTCCTTTTGCGCCGACATGGGCTAGGCGAGGCAGGTCACGCGACGGGGATCAGTAGAAGATCCGCTCACCCCGTTCGCTCATCTTGAGCCACACCGGCTTGGTGCTGGTCTTGTTCCAGATCCGGTGCAGGTAGCTGTAGAAGCGGGCGCGATCGCGGCGAAACAGCATCACAGGGAAGGCGAGCAGACCCACCATCAGTACGAAGATGCGGCGAAGGATTATCTGAGTCAGGGAGAAGGGATGAAACATGATTTAACGCCTCACTGGTAAGACCACTGAGCAAAGATTACTCCACAATCTGTAGGATTACTACACCAACAAGCCCACTTTTTTATAAAAAAACCGCCTAAAAACCAGAAAGTGAAACTGGATTACATTATTTAACCAAAGAGTAACAAGGCTGGCAAAAACCACGCCTTGGGCAAGAGTTAGAACATGGGCAGGTAAATGGGGGGAGAAGCGCATGAAACTGGCAGACATTGCTGTCCTGAGCGTACTGGGTCTGCTCGCCTGGTCACAGTGGCAGGAGTGGCGGCTCAACCAGAACGACGCCATCACGCTGGCGTATCAGGGGGTGCCTGTCGTCAGCCTGTGGCAATGCGGTCAACTGAAGCAGAAGATGGCCGATCTGACCGACCACGCCGCCGAGCTGCAACTTCAGTATCGGGGGCAATCCCTCGACGAGATAAGTCACTATCTGCAAAGAGAGTGGCGCCATCAGAGCTGCGAGCTGTTATTGACCCAGCAAGGATATTGAACGCAAGGGGATATGCCGAAGGAGGTTCTTGGGATGAAACCTGGCATGGAACAAGAATGAAACCGAGGAAGAAGATGGAGGCACGTTCCGGAGTCGAACCGGACTAAACGGATTTGCAATCCGCTGCATAACCGCTTTGCTAACGCGCCATGCTGACAAGACTGATTGTCTTGAAAGTGAGTTCCATCGTTGGTGCGATGGAAAATTGGAGCGGGAAACGAGACTCGAACTCGCGACCCCGACCTTGGCAAGGTCGTGCTCTACCAACTGAGCTATTCCCGCCTGACTGCATGATGCCAGTTGCCTGACAACGAGGCGCATTATACGTACCCCGAGCCCGGGCACAACCCTTTTTTATGACTTTGAGCGCTTTTTGGGAGCGTTTGCTCAGGCTTTAAACGCCTTGGTCGAAATTCCCGCCATTCCCTGTGACCCGACGAGCGAATTTAAGATAAAGCCATTGAAATAGTTAGTCTTTAGTCAGAAACTCAAGCCGCTTAGTAACTGGATTCTCAATTGAAATTCACACCATGAAATGGATTTTCAGGCCTCGTGGGCTCAGACCGCAGCTGATGCTGGCTTTCTTCATGTGGGGCCTGGTGCCTTTCCTGGTCGTCACCCTGTTTTTCCTCTACAGCCACGGCAAGGATCTCACCACCCAGACGTCCAACCATCTGGTGTCGGTGCGCAACATCAAGAAGAGCCAGCTGGAAGACTACTTCGGCAACCTCAAGGAGCAGATCATCAACTTCTCCCAGCAGGACTTTGCCGGCAACAGTATCGGTCGCTTCTACGGTTTCACCGGGGCCTTCGAAAAGCTCGGCACCACGCCGCAGGAGGCCCGCGCCCGCGCCCAGGCCCGCTATGTGCCCGGCTCCTGGGACAAGCTGCAACAGCCGGACAGCCAGGTGGACATAGAGCCGTCCATCAGCGCTCTGATCCTCGCTGACGAGATGTATGGCCGGGTGCACCAGCGCTTTCACCGCGGCTACGCCGACATGGTGCGCAAGTCCAACTACAGCGACATCTTCCTGGTGGATCTCAACGGTGACGTTGTCTATTCGGTCACCAAGCACGCCAACTTCGCCACCAACCTGCTCTCCGGCCCCTATCAGGCCAGCGGTCTTGGCAACACCTTCGCCAAGATCAAGCGCCGCCTCGACGGCGGCCAGAAGCCCCAGCAGATCTTCGAGTTCACCGACTTTGGCCGCAACGAGCTGACCGGCCAGGTGGTCGCCTATCTGGCCGCCCCCGTGATGCAGTACGACTATGTGCGCGGCGTGGTGATCTTCGAGCTGCTGCCGGACAAGCTCAACCAGATCATGGCGGAGCGGGAGGGGCTCGGCGAGACCGGCGAGACCATCCTCATAGGCCCGGACAAGCGGATGCGCGCCAACGCCTGGCTGGCCCCCGAATTCAGTGTGGAGAACAGCTTCAGCCCCAACTTCCGGCCGCTGCAGACCCCCCTCGTCATCAAGGCCCTCTCCGGGGAGCAGGGGGTCGGCCCCTTCCTCTCCTATCACGACGACGAGGTGCTGGCCGCCTACACCCAGGTCAAGGTGTTCGACACCGAGTGGGCCTTCATCGCCGAGATCTCCACCAGCGAGGCCTATGCCCCCATACGCCAGCTGGAAACCCTGGTGATCCTGCTGGGGGCGGGCTCATTGCTGCTGCTGATCCTCTTCTCCCGCTGGCTCTCCCACTCCATCACGGCGCCGCTGCGCTCCCTCACCGCCGCCGCCGAGCAGGTGGCGGATGGCGCCCTGGAGCACCCCATCACCATACCGCGCACCGACGACGACATAGACCGGCTGGCCCAGGCGTTCCGCCACATGCAGCGCTCGGTGAAGGACAAGATAGAGCTCATCGAACGCCAGACCCAGGAGCTGCAGCAGCAGGTCAAGCTGACCCACAAGCAGAACCTCAGCCTGCAACAGGCAGACAAGCTCAAAGACGAGCTCCTGGCCAACACCTCCCACGAGCTGCGCACCCCCATCCACGGCATCAAGGGGATGGCCGAGTCCATGCTCGCCAGCCAGCAGGATCTGACCGAGGGGCAGCAGAAGCAGCTCGGCCTCATCATCAAGAGCGCCGACGGCCTGGCCCGGCTGGTGGACGATCTGCTCGACTACCACCAGATGCGCTACGGCCAGCTGGAGATCCACCCCCAGCCCGTCTCCTCCAAGGGGGTGATCCGGCTGGTGCTGGATCTCTGCCAGCACCTGGTGCAGGCCAAGCCCCTCACCCTGGTGGACATAAGCCCGGCGGAGCTGCCTCCGGTGCTGGCGGACGAACAGCGCCTCGAGCAGGTGCTCTACAACCTGGTGGGCAACGCCATCAAGTACACCCCCCAGGGCAAGGTGGTGCTGAGCGCCCAGGTGGAGGGCAACTTCCTGCGCATCAGGGTGACAGACACCGGCATCGGCATCGCCAAAGATCATCTGGAGCACATCTTCGAACCCCTGGTGCAGATGAGCCCGGAAGTGAGCAAGCAGGGGGCCGGCCTTGGCCTCTCCATCACCCGCCAGCTGGTGCACCTGATGGGGGGCGAGCTGTTCGTCGAGAGCGAGCCGAGCGTCGGCTCCACCTTCGCCTTCACCCTGCCGCTGGCCAGCGGCAAGGCGGGCAGCCTGACGCTCGACAGCCGCCAGATGGAGCATCAGCTGATGCGCCAGCAGCCCCTCATACTGCCGGACTGGGAGAGCGACGATCTGCCCCCGCCCCCACCTGGCGCGCCCCTCATCCTGGTGGTGGATGACGAGCCCATCAACCTGCATATCCTCCGCCACCTGCTGCAACCCTGCGGCTACCGCATACTACCGAGCAGCGACGGCCACGACGCCCTGGCCAAGCTGGCCCAGGAGCCGGTGGACCTCATCCTGCTGGACGTGATGATGCCGACCCTGTCGGGCTTCGACGTCTGCCGCCGCCTGCGCCAGCAGCATCCCAAGGACAAGCTGCCGGTGTTGCTGCTCACCGCCCTCAACCAGCCCAAGGAGATCGAAGAGGGCTTCAACGCCGGGGCCAACGACTATCTGGTGAAACCCTTCTGCAAGGAGGAGCTGTTTGCCCGGGTCAGGGCCCTGCTGGAGGCCAGCGCCGGCCGCGCCTCCCTGGTGGAGAATCACCTGCTGAAACAGGAGATAGAGCACCGCCTGCGGCTGCAGGCCCAGCTGCATCAGGACCAGGAGCGGCTGCTTGCGCTGCTCGGGGAAGGGGCCGACCCCATGGTCTTCATTGACGAGCAAGGGGTGGTGCTGTTTGCCTCCCGGGCCCTGGCCCGCCTGCTGGGCCAGGAGCCGGAAGCCATGGAGGGGCTGCCGCTGGACGAGTGGCTGGCGACCCCGCTGGCGAGCCAGTGGCCCGACATGGCGGCGCGGCCGGAGCAGGATCTGAGCTTCCTGGTGGCGGGCCAGAAGGACGGGCTCAATGCCAGGGCCCTGCCCATCAGCCTGGGGGGTCAGCACGCCTTCGCCCTCACCCTCAGCACCGAGCAGCGCCAGGACGACAACAGGGTGATGGCCCTGGAGAACGCCCTCAAGAGCCTGTCGCGCCAGGCCATCATCGAAGATGGCCAGTTGCTGGGAGAGCTGAGCAGGCTGGGAGGGGAGTTCAGATCGCTGGCGGACAACCTCATTCGCCAGCAGGATGACGAGCCCCTGCGACGGGCCCTGGTGGACACCATGCGCCTCACCCTGGAGACCTGGCAGCAGAGCACCGGCAAGGGCAAGATAGTGCTGGCTGAGAAGAGCAAGCTGTGGCGCGTCTACATGGACAGATCCAGCCCCCAGACCCGCACCCTCGACAAATACCTGAGCCTGGACACCCTGCCCAAGGCGCCGCGCTGGAAGACGGTGGTGGCCAGCGCCGAATACGTGCTCAAGCAGTGCCCCTTGAGCGAAGTGCAGCAGCAGAGCCTGCACCAGAGCACCCAGCTGCTGCGCCAGCTCGCCAGCCGCAAGGGCTGAGGTTCTGCTGCGATCTCGGGTGGCCTCTCTTCCGTTGACGAATGAGCCCGAGATATCGAGCAGATGACATGCCAAAAACACCACACCCGCGAATGACGCGGGTGTGGTGTTTTAGAGGTTGTGCCATTGGGGCTAAGGGGCTGCTCCGGCGGTGCGACTCAGCAAGCGGTCCGGCACATCCCGAACGAGGGCATACAGCCTACCCCATGTCAGCCAACGCTCACCTCCCCCCAAGGGCGCCGGTAGCCCAACGCCCAGGGGATAGGCCTGTTCACTCAGGCCTATCCCCTGTCACCCGGCTTATGGCTTCAATTCTCTATTCACCTGGGCGAAGGATTTGGGCCAGGGCTGTGCCTTCCGCAGAGCTGGCGACAGCTGGCGAATGGCTGCCTGCGCCTGGCTCAGGCCGACATAATCCCCTTTCAGCACCACGTACCAGGGACTGCCATGGTAGTTGGTGCGATAGATCCACACCTGGTCGGCGAGCCGATTGACACGCACAAACTGCTCTACGGCATCCAGACTGCTCGCTCCCATCAGCTGGATGCTGAGGTGGTTGATGTTCTTCTGGTGCAGGACGCTGGCGGGCGTCAGGTTGACCTTGCCGGATGCCTTGCCTTGCGGCTCAGGCACGGTGGCTGGTTTAGACTGCGATTTCGCTGCCGGCTTGGACACAGGCTCCGGGGCAGGCGTGGACACGGGCTCGGGGATTGCGGCAGGCTCGACCTCAACCAGAGGCGCCGAGGGGGCAGGTATTGGCGGCTCAGGCTGCACGACGTCTTCGGCCACGATCGGCAGGGCGCCGCTGGCCTGCATACCCAGCATGGGGGTCAGCTTGCCGGCCGCACCGTCGACCTGCCGTTCGATCGACTCGGGAGCAGAAGGCAGGAACCCGGTCTCAGCCGGCGGGATCAACGTCGCTGCGGCGCCACTGACCTGATCCGTAGCGGCCTCCCCCACCTCGGGCTCGTCCTGCCGAGCCGTGGGGCTCACATAGCTCAACATCAGCAAGCAGAGGGCGCCTGCCACCAGACCTATTCCTATCTGGCGAATGAGGGAAGCGGGGTTGCACTTGCGCAGATGGCCTTCGGTCATATGTCCTCCTGGACGGCATGAGAATGAGGGGCGCCGGTGCGGCAGAAAAGGTCGTGGACCGGCATGGGGGCGGCCGCTCGGCGCGGCAGAAAATGGGTGTAGTCCGTGAGAGCAGGCCCGGATCAGGATGTCACCCCATCTCGCCGTTCCTCAGCGCCTTGGCGGGCTTGAAGAGAAACGGGCAGGGCTCGGCCTGCAGCCACCTCGCTTGCCATTCGTTGCCTCCCATCGACGCCGAGCACCATACCGGAGTCGCGCTGAACTTGGCCTGAATCCTCCCCCCATCCGGGGGCCTTGGCCCTGTCCAGGGGCTTGTTTCCTCTGGCATTTACCCCAGACACACTCCTCTGCTCCATGCGTCTTGAGAAGACGCCAGCGACCCGTTTCGGGGCCAAGAGATCGGCAGACTCGATGCCCTGCAAGCTGACGGCAAAAGGCCGCCAGCAGCCTCTTCGCCACGATCTCGTCACCGCCTGCGTTGACGAGAGCACGACCAGGTTTCCATTTAGCGCTTGATGGTCCTGGCGCTTAGTGATAGTTAAATAACCAGAAAAATCAGTCATGTCGGACACATGACCACGCCAGCGACCTCGATGCCGAGCGGCAGGGGAGCACCATCCCGGACACAGGCAAGCAGCCAGATCCGGGGTGATACAGGATCAAGGAGCGATCAGTGAGGGAGAGGCGTTATCAGGGCGGGTTGCCGCGCAGGGTCATGACAGTCTTGTTATCCGCCCTCTGGGGGGGGATCTGGTGTATCGCCACCCTGGCCCATGCCGTAGCGGAGCCGACCAGCCCAGGTCAGCTCCCTGGGCTGGCCGCCGAGGCCGAGGGTTATGCCGCCGAGGCGAGCTGCCTCGGTTGTCACGACAGCCAGGTGGCCCAGTGGAAGGGGTCCGACCATGCCTGGGCCATGCGCCACGCCACCCCTGACAACGTGCTGGGGGATTTCAACGACGCCCATTTCGACGAGGCTGGCGTCAAGGCCCGCTTCTTTCGCAAGGGAGAGGACTATTTCGTCAATCTCGAGGGGGAAGACGGCAAGCCGGTAGACGTCAAGATCCTCTACACCTTCGGCCATGATCCGCTGCAGCAATACCTGGTCGCCCTCTCCCGCGGCCGCCTGCAGGCCCTGACCCTGGCCTGGGACAGCCGTCCGAAAGGGGAAGGCGGGCAGCGCTGGTTCTCCCTCTATCCCGGTCAGCGCTTTGCCACCAGCGATCCCCTGCACTGGACCGGGCGTTATCAGAACTGGAACGCCATGTGCGCGGATTGCCACTCCACCGCCCTCGACAAGGGCTACGACGACAAGAACGACAGCTTCACCACCACCTGGCACGAGCAGACCGTCGGTTGCCAGGCCTGTCACGGCCCGAGCCAGAGCCATGTGATCTGGGCCAATCAGCACAAGGCGGGCGGCAGCGCCAAGGCACCGGATGATCACTATGGTCTCGGCGTCGACACCAGAGCGCTCGACAGCAAGGGGCAGGTGGAGCAGTGCGCCTTCTGCCACAGCCGGCGTCAAGGGCTGGGGACCGGTCAGCAGCCGGGTCATCCGCAGCTGGATCAGAGCCTGCCCACCACGCTGCGGGCCTCTCTCTATCATGCCGATGGCCAGATAGATGGCGAGGTTTACGAGTTTGACTCCTTCGTGCAGAGCAAGATGTTCGCCGCCGGGGTGGGCTGCACCGATTGCCACAACCCCCACACCACCAAGGTCAAGCTGGAGGGCAACGGCCTCTGCCTCCAGTGCCACAATCCCCAGCCCCCGACCAGCCGCTTCCCGAGCCTGCAGGCCAGGGAGTACGACAGCAAGGCCCACCATCACCATGAGCCGGGCAGCGCCGGGGCACAGTGCGTCAACTGCCACATGCCGACCAAGACCTACATGGTGGTCGACCCGCGCCGTGACCACAGCCTGCGCATCCCGCGCCCGGATCTCGCGGCCAGGACCGGCAGCCCGGATGCCTGTACCGCTTGTCATCAGGACAAGGAGCCCGCCTGGGCGGCCAAGGCCATCGACACCTGGTATGGCAAGCCCAAACGGCCCCCCCACTACGGGGAGAGCTTCCACGCCGTGCAAAGCGGCCAGGGCTCTCCCCTTGACCTGCTCTCCCCCTTGCTGGCGGACAAGAGCAAGCCCGCCATAGTGCGGGCCACCGCGGCCGAGCAGCTGGCCGACCTCGGCTTGCTTGCCATCCCTGAGCTGCGTCTCGCCCTCAAGGACGACAGTGCACTGGTACGGGCCTATGCCGTCTCCGGCTTTGCCACTACGCCTCCCATGGCGCGACTAGACGACCTCCTGCCCTTACTGCGGGACCCGACCCTGGCGGTGCGGGACGAGGCCATCAGGGCTCTCGCCGACATACCGCCGGAGCGCTTGCCCGAGGCCGAGCGGGCAGGATTCCAGCGCCAGCTTGCCGACTATGAGCAGCGCCTGCGTGGCAATGCGGATCTGCCGGGCGGGCGCCTCAATCTGGCGGTGCTGCTCGCGCGCCAGGGGCGCCAGCAGGAGACGATGGACGAGTATCGCCAGGCCCTGCGGATGGATCCCTACTTCGTGCCAGCCCGGGTCAACCTGGTGACCCTCGCCAGCGCAGCCCAGCAGCTGGATGAGGCGGAAACCCTGCTGCGCGGCGGCGTCGCCCTGGACAAGATGCCCATCGCCGACCATGGCAATCTCGCCTACATGCTGGCGCTGCTGCTGGTGGAGCGGGGCAAGACCGAAGAGGCGGTCGACTGGCTGGACAAGGCCGCCGCCGAACTGCCTGGCAACGTGCGGATCCGCTACAACCAGGGTCTGCTGCTCTCCCAGCTGAACCGGCGCGAGGAGGCGCTGGCCGCCCTGCGGGCGGGGCTGGCGCAGGCGCCGGACGATCCCGACTTGCTCTACACCCTGATCTACCTCCATGCCATTGCCGGTGAACAGGAGGAAGCCTTCGGATACGTCAAGCGGATGCGCAAGGCCGCCCCGCAGGATCCCAGGCTGCTGGCCATCGAACCCTACTGGACCAAATGATCCTCGGAATGGGGAGCATTCATACCCCATTCTGCGCCTGCCTGGCGACCTGGCCTGGCGCGAACCAGGCGTCTGCGTCAGCACTCGGCGTCACAAATGGGTAATTGAGAAACAGTAATGTTCTCACTACGATAGCGCCGAGATGCTGTGTTATGGTTGTTCAGTTGTTAACAAAAAGCTTGTTAGTCTGGATCTGACGGCTCATCGCGCCGCCCCATGGGGATGCCGTCGATGAGCGAACCTCACTCTGCCAAGGAATGGAATGGTGACGACACGCGAACAGATTGCCCAGCTGGAGGCCAATGTCGCCGAGCTGGTATTCGGCCAGGCCGATACCATACGCCACGTGCTGCTTGGGCTCCTGGCCAACGGCCATGTGTTGCTGGAGAGCCTGCCCGGGCTCGCCAAGACCCGCACCGTCAAGGCACTGGCGACCCACCTCGATGCGCAGATGAGCCGCATCCAGTTCACCCCGGATCTGCTGCCCTCCGACATCACAGGGGGCGAAATCCTCCAGCAGACCCCCAGCGGCAACCGGATCAGCTTCCAGCAGGGCCCCTTGTTTGGCAACGTCATCCTGGCCGACGAGATCAACCGCGCCCCCGCCAAGGTGCAGGCCGCCCTGCTCGAAGCCATGGAGGAGCGCCAGATCACGGTGGCGGGGCAGAGCTACCCCATGCCTTCTCTGTTTATGGTGCTGGCCACCCAGAACCCCATAGAGCAGGAGGGCACCTATCCGCTGCCGGAAGCCCAGATGGATCGCTTCCTGATGAAGCTGCAACTGGACTACCCGAAGGTGGAGGACGAGATCCGCATCCTGCGCCTGATCCGGGGCGAGGATCGGCAGCAGGCGGGGGAACATCCCCAACCGAGCCACCTGCCTCAGGAGGTCATCTTCGCGGCGAGGCGCGAGGTGGCGGCCATCCATGTCTCCGAGGCCATCGACACCTACCTGATGGCCCTCATCAATGCCACTCGCCACCCGGCCGAGGTGGATGTCGATCTCGCCCGCTGGATCGCCATCGGCGCCAGCCCGCGGGGCGGGATCAGCCTGGACAGGGTCGCCCGGGCGCAAGCCTGGCTGTCAGGGCGCGACTTCGTCTCGCCCGATGACGTTCGCGCCGTGGTGCACCCGGTGCTGCGCCACCGGCTGCAGCTCTCCTACGATGCCATCGCCGACGGGGTCAATGGGGATGATGTCATCGACCGGCTGCTCGACAAGGTGGCCATTCCGGCCTAAGGAGCACCATGACAGCAGAGACGGACCTGCGCTCGCCAGATGGCTTCGTATATGCCTCCCTTCCCCAGCTTATGGCGCTGGAGCACCACAGCCGCGGGCTCAGCTTCCTCTCCCGCCAGCCCCTGTCGAGCATTCTCTCGGGCGCCCATGCCTCCCGCCTGCGGGGGCGTGGCCTGAGCTTCGACGAACTTCGCAACTACACCCCCGGGGATGACCTTCGTCACCTGGACGCTCGCGCCACCCTGCGTTACGGCAAACCCTTCGTGCGCACCTTTACCGAGGAGCGCGACCGCCCGACCCTGCTGCTGGTGGATCAGCGGATGAACATGTATTTCGGCTCCCGCCACTGCTTCAAGTCGGTGGCGGCGGCCCAGCTGGCCTCCCTCTGCGCCTGGATGGCGTTTCATGCCGGCGACAGGGTCGGTGGCCTGGTCTTTGGCGATGAGACGCTGGAGCATATCCGCCCCCAGCGCAGCCGCGCCCGCATCGAAGCTCTGTGCGCCGCCGTGATCCGGGCCAATCACGCCCTCCATGCCGCCCTGCCGGAGACCGGCCAGCCGGACAGGCTAGACACGGTATTGCGCCACTGCCTCGCCAGTGCCGGCCACGACCACCTCATCTGCATCATCAGCGACTTCGCCGGTGCCAGCGATCAGACCTTGCAGCTGCTGCGCCAGCTCAGCGCCCACAACGACGTGATCGCCATGCAGGTCTATGACCCCATCGCCCTGCAATTCCCCGACAAGGGCAGGATCACCATCACCCAGGGCTCGGTGCAACGGGAGCTGCAGGTGGACAAGCGCCAGGTGCACGGGCCGCTCGGCGACTTCCTCTCCGGTCGCCTGCGGGACGTGGCCGAGCTGCTGCGCCGCAGTCGGGTGCCCCTGATGATGTTCAGCACGGGGGAGGAGGTGCTGGGGCAATTGCGCCTGGCGCTCGGCCGCCTGACCGGGAGCGCGCGATGACGGCCCAGGTCCCCGACATAGCCCAGCTCAGGGAGCTGGCCATTCCCACGCCCCCGGTCAGCTATCTGCCCCAGACCTGGGGCTGGCTGCTGTTGCTGCTGATCGTCCTCTCCCTGTTCCTGCTCTGGGGAGGGCGCCGCTGGTGGCAATGGCGGCGCGATCGCTACCGCCGGGAGGCGCAGGCACGGCTAGAGGCGCTGCGTCTTTCCCTCGCCGATCCCCAATCCCGTCTGGCGGCACTGCGGGCACTGCCCACCCTGCTCAAGCGGGTGGCGATCTCCATGCCCGGCGGCGAGGGCGCCCGGCCGCTCGGTGGCGACGCCTGGATGGCATTCCTGGCCCGCAGCGCCCCCTTCCCCCTGCCCACCCATTTTGCCGAGGATCTGTTCACCCTGGCCTATGCCCCGTCCAGCCGGGTGCTGGACATCCCCCACGGCCGCATCGATGAGATCTTCCAGCTCAGCCGACGCTGGATAGGAGAGCATCATGTGGCAGTTTGACGCCCCCTGGGCACTGCTCCTGCTGCCCCTGCCCTGGCTGGCCTACCGCTATCTGCCCCCCTATCGCGCCGCCCGCAGTGCCCTGCGCGTGCCCTTCTTCGCCGCCATGGATCAGGCCCTGGGCCAGTCTCCCCGCACCCTGGGCGGGGGGCGCTGGCAGCTTGGCCTCAACCTGCTGGTCTGGGCGCTGCTGGTGACGGCCTGCGCCCGCCCCGTGCTGATCGAGCCCCCCATTCGCCATGACAGCCCCACCCGCGACATCATGCTGGCCATCGACATCTCCCAGTCCATGGAGACCCGGGATTACACCACTCCGGATGGCCGCCAGAGCGATCGCCTGAGCGCGGTGAAGGGGGCGGTGCAGGACTTCATCCAGCGCCGCAAGGAGGATCGCCTCGGCCTCATCGTCTTTGGCACCGGCGCCTACCCCCAGGCGCCGCTGACCCTGGATCACGCCAGCCTGCAACTGCTGCTCGATGAGGTCGGCATCGGCATGGCGGGCCCCAATACGGCGCTCGGGGACGCCATTGGTCTGGCCATCAAGCTGCTGGAGAAGACCCGGGAGAGAGAGAAGGTGCTGATCCTGCTGACGGACGGCAATGACACCGGCAGCGCCATCACCCCGGCCCACGCCGCCCAACTGGCCCGTGACCGGGGGATCAGGGTGCACACCATTGGCATAGGCGATCCGGCGGCCAGCGGCGATGCCAGGGTCGACTTGCAGGTGCTGATGGAGATCGCCAACACCACGGGCGGGCGTTTCTTCAGGGCCGACGATCGCCAGGCGCTGCACGCTGTCTATGCCGCCCTGGACGAGCTGACCCCCCATAGGGTGAAGACCTTCAGCCACCAGCCCAAGCGCGACCTGTTCTGGTGGCCGTTGGGGGCCAGTCTGCTGTTGCTGCTGGTGTGCCACCTCCTGGCCGCCCTGCTCGGCAGGCGCGCGCCCCCCTCCCGTATCGAGGAGGAGTCATGACGATCGATCTGGCGGCCTTCCATTTCCTGCGCCCCCTCTGGCTGCTGCTGATGGTGCCGGGGATAGTGCTGCCGCTGCTCTGGCTGCGTCGCCACGACATCAAGCGGCAGCTGCGCGGCATCATAGCCCCCCATCTGGTGGCATCCCTGGTCATCACCCCGGCCAGGGAGCGCACCCTGCACCCTATACACCTGCTGGCCAGCCTACTGGTACTGGGGGGGCTGGCCGCCGCCGGCCCCACCTGGCAACAAGATATCCCCGATTTCCTCGACGATCGGGCCCCGCTCATCCTCGCCGTGGATCTCTCCGCCTCCATGGATGCCGATGACGTACCGCCGACCCGGCTCGCCGCCATCCGACACAAGCTGCACGACCTCGTCCAGCGCCGGGCCGGTGCCCGCACCGCCCTCATCGCCTATGCCGGCAGCGCACACCTGGTGTTGCCCGCGACCGAGGATCCCGCCCTGCTCGACACCTTTATCCAGGCGCTGGCCACCGATCTGATGCCCAGTCCCGGCAAGGACGTGCTGGGGGTGATCGATGAGGCCCAGCGCTTGCTGGCCGCCGAGCACTCCCCCGGCACCCTGGTCCTGCTGACCGACGGCGCCGACCCCAGCCAGTTTGATGCCATCCGTAAGCGCCTCGCGGGCAGTCAGCTTCAGGTGCTGGTCCTGGCGGTGGGCAGCCAGGATGGCACCCTGATCCGCGATGCGAAGGGTCAACCCCGCACAGGGCCTGACGGCCGCCCTCTGGTGAGCCGCTTCGACGAGGCCGCCCTCAAGGGGCTGGCCAGCGCCGCCAATGCCCCCCTGGGCAGCCTGACCCTAGGCGATGACGATCTCGACTGGATTGGGCTGCACGCCCAGCAGCATTTTCAGGCCGCCCAGGGAGATGATCAGCAGATCCACTGGCAGGATGCCGGTTACTGGCTGTGCTGGCCCCTGGCACTGATCGCCCTGTGCTGCGTGCGCCGGGGCTGGCAGGTGCACTGGCTGGGGGGCGTGTTGCTGATGCTGCTCCTGGGCGCAGCCCCGGCGCCGACGCACGCCAACGCCCTGGCCGACGCTTTCTTCACCCCGGATCAACAGGGCCGCTGGGCCTTCGAGCAGGGCCACTACCCCGAGGCGGCGGCCCATTTCAAGGATCCCTACTGGAAAGGGCTCTCGGCCTACCTGGCCGCCGACTTCGATCTCGCCCAGGCCAGCCTGGCCCGGCTGGACACGGCCAATGCCTACTTCTACCTCGGCAACACCTATGTGAAGCTGTTCAAGTTCCCGGAGGCGATCCTCGCCTATCAGCAGGCCCTGAAGCAGCAACCCGACTTCCCCGAGGCCAAGGCCAACCTGGCGTTGGCCCGGGCGCTCCAGCAGGATCACGAGGATCAGCAGGAGGCCGGCACGCCGGATGAGAAGGCCGACCAGACCCTGGAGGACCAGACCCCATCCAAGGGCGGCAAGGCGCAACAGCAGCAGACCCCCCAGGCCAGCTCGGATCAGCTCTGGCTCGACAACCTCAGCACCTCGCCGGCCCAGTTCCTCAGGCGCAAGTTCCTGCTGCAGGATGCAGCCAGCGAGCGCACGCCGGAGCCTGCCCCATGAGAGCCCTGCTGCTCATCCTGCTGCTCGGCCTCGGCGCCCTTGCCCAGGCAGCCGAGCCCGAGGTCCGCATTCAGAGCAGGCTGGTGCCCGCCGACGGCGTGAGCGTGGGCGGCACCCTCAATCTGGAGGTGGATCTGCTGGTGGACACCTGGTTTACCGCCGCCCCCGTGCTGGCGCCCCTCCAGCTGGCGGGGGCCGTGGTTGCCCCTCCCAGCAGCGAAGCCAGCCATCTGACCGAGCAGATCGATGGCAAGACCTTCTTTGGCATGAGGTTCACCTACCGCATCACCCCTCAGCTTGCCCAGACATTCGAGATCCCCCCCCTGCAGTTTCAGGTTCAGCCCGGGCAGGGCACGGGGCCGGTCAGCCTCAGCAGCCCGCCCCTGAGCTTCCAGGCCAGGGCCCTGCCTCATGGGGGCAAGACACCCCAGCTGGTCGCCAACGAGGTGCGCTTCACCCAGCAGATCCAGCGCTCTCACACCCCGCTGCGGGTGGGTGACAGCGTGCAGCGTCAGCTGCGCATCGAAGCGGAGGGTGCCCAGGCCATGTTGCTGCCGGTGCCGCACTTCGCGGCGGTGAAGGGGCTCAGGCGTTATGTGCAGACCCCCAGTGTCATGGCCATGGACGACGGCCGCGGGACCACCACGGGGGGCGTGCGCGAGGACAAGGTCAGCTATGTGATAGAGCAGAGCGGCCACTTCACCCTGCCCCCCATCCGGCTCATCTGGTGGGATGCAGGCAGTGGCCAGTCCCAGGAGCTGACGATCCCCGAGATCGCCCTGAGCGCGGCAGCTGGCACCTATCAGGCCCCCTTCTCCATCAGCGAGGATCTGCACGCCCTGGGGCAGCAGGCCCGCATCACCCTGGCCGGTAAGGGAGTGCTGCTCGCTGGCCTGGGGCTGATGGCGGTCGCCCTCCTCTGGCTGGTGCGGCCCCGGCTGCAAGCCTTGTGGCACCGCCTCCAGCGGTGGCGGGCAAGCCGCCGGCTCGCCTGGCTCGACTCCCCCGACTACGCACTGCGCCTCGCACGCACCCAGTTGCGGCAGCAACCCGCCGAGCTGGGCGGACTCTATCTCTGGGTGAGGCGGCGCAGCGGGCTGCTGGCCATTGCCCCCTTGCTGAAGAGCGGCCCGACGAGTCGCCTCCACCCTGTGCTAGCCTTCTTCAGACTCAACTACGGCCTTGACAACAAGCCCTCGGGAGAGGACGCCACCACCGCCCTCGCCGAGCAGATCGTGCCGGCCCTCGAAGGGGCCATGATGGAAGCAACCGATCGCCGATCCCGGCCCCATGCCTTGCAACCACTGCATCCTGGGCTGGATGAACCGGATCATCGTCGTCATACAAGGAGGTCATAATGCGTCATCCCCCCATGCTGTCGTTCATGCGCTGGTGTGCCTTGCTGCTGCTCGTACTGCCCTTGCTGGCACGGGCCGCCGATCCGCTCCCCTCCTGGCAGGATGGCCCCTCACGCCAGGCCATCGAGGCCTTCGTCACCGCGGTGACGACGGAAGGGGGCAAGGATTATGTGGCCCCCGCCGAGCGGATCGCCGTGTTCGACAATGACGGCACCCTGTGGAGCGAACAGCCCGCCTATTTCCAGGTGCTGTTTGCCCTGTCCGAGCTCAAGCGGATGGCGCCTGAGCACCCGGAGTGGAAACAACAACAGCCCTTCAAGGCCGCCCTGGAGGGGGATCAGCAGACCCTGGCCAAGAGCGGCATGGCGGGCCTGCTCCAGATAGTGCTCGCCACCCACAGCGGCATGAGCTCGGCGCAGTTCATCCAGAATGCCCGGCATTGGCTCGACACCGCCCGTCACCCCACCACGGGGCGCCGTTTCACCGAGATGGTGTTCCAGCCCATGCTGGAGCTGCTCGATTACCTGCGGGCCAACGGCTTCAAGACCTACATAGTGTCGGGGGGCGAGGTGGTCTTCATGCGCGCCTTCGCCGAGCAGGTGTACGGCATCCCCCCCGAGCAGGTGATAGGCACCACCCTCGGCAGCCGCTTCGAGGAGAAGGCGGGTCGCCTCAGCATCCAGCGTCTGCCCAAGCTGGTGCACAACGACGATGGCGTCGGCAAGCCGGAGAGCATAGACCGCATCATAGGTCGCCGCCCCCTCTTCGCCTTTGGCAACTCGGATGGCGACCTGCAGATGCTGCAATGGACCATGGCGGGGGCAGGCAAGCGCTTCGCCGGTCTGGTGCATCACACCGATGCCAAACGGGAATGGGCCTATGACAGGAACAGCAAGGTTGGGCGTCTGGACAAGGCGTTGAGTGCAGCGAACAGGGGTAACTGGACCGTCGTGGACATGGCCAGAGAGTGGCGCCGTGTCTATCCGTTCGAGTCGCCCAGGTAGAGTAAGTGCAAGTAGAGAAGGACCGCAGGATGTCTCGGGATGACGCACCGTCATCAGCTTTCCGGCACTCGCCGTCGCGGACAAGGACTGTAGCGTGATACGGAGAAACAACTATGACATTTGCAAGAAAATGGGTGCCCGGGCTGGCACTGTCCATTGCGACGGCCCTGGGGGCCTCGGCCGCCATGGCGGCCGACAAGCCCAACATCCTGGTGATCTTCGGTGACGACGTTGGCCAGACCAACATCAGCGCCTATGGCAAGGGGGTCGTCGGTTATCAGACTCCCAACATCGACCGCATCGCCAAGGAAGGCATGATGTTCACCGACTATTACGCGGAGAACAGCTGCACGGCGGGACGCTCGACCTTCATCACGGGACAGACCATATTGCGAACCGGCCTGTCCAAGGTGGGCATGCCCGGCGTGCCTGTCGGCTTGCAGGCCCGTGATGTCACCATAGCCCAGGCCCTCAAGTCCCACGGCTACGCCACCGGCCAGTTCGGCAAGAACCACCTGGGGGATCGTGACGAGTACCTGCCGACGGCCCATGGCTTCGACGAGTTCTTCGGCAACCTCTACCACCTCAATGCCGAAGAAGAGCCCGAGCGCCCCTTCTGGCCCAAGGATGATACCGAGTTCACCAAGGCCGCGACACCGCGCGGGGTCATCCACTCCACCGCGGACGGCAAGATCGAGGACACGGGGCCGCTCAACAGCAAGCGCATGGAGACCATAGACGACGAAACCACCCAGGCCGCCATCAACTTCATGGAGAAACAGGTCAAGGCCGACAAGCCCTTCTTCGTCTGGATGAACACCACCCGCATGCACGCCTTTACCCATGTTCGCCCATCCATGCAGGGCCAGAGCGGCATGCCGGGCAACGACTATGCCGACGGCATGCTCGAGCACGATGGCCATGTGGGCAAGATCCTCAAGGCGGTGGACGACCTGAAGATCGCGGACAACACCATAGTGGTCTATTCCACCGACAACGGGCCCAATCAATGGTCCTGGCCGGATGCGGCCACCACGCCGTTCCGCAACGAGAAGAACTCCAACTGGGAAGGGGCCTACCGGGTACCTGCCATGGTCCGCTGGCCGGGCCACATCAAGCCGGATGTCATCTCTACCGAGATGTTCTCCGGTCTTGACTGGTTCCCGACTCTGCTGGCCGCTGTGGGTGACACCGACATCAAGGAGAGACTGCTCAAGGGCACCGATCTCGGTGGCAAGAACTTCAAGGTGCACCTCGACGGTTACAACCAGCTCGATTTGCTGACCGGCAAGGCCGACAAGGGGGCTCGCAAGGAGTTCTACTACTTCAACGATGATGCCGAGCTGGTAGGCATGCGTTTCGACAACTGGAAGATCGTCTGGTGCGAACAGCGTGCGCCGGGTGGCCTGCAGGTCTGGAGCGAGCCCTTCACCTGCCTGCGCGTGCCCAAGCTGTTCAACCTGCGCATGGATCCGTACGAGCGGGCTGACATCGTCTCCGATCAGTACTATGACTGGCTGACCAAGAACGACTACCTGCTGTTCCAGGGCACCCAGAAGGCGGCGAAGTTCCTGCAGACCTTCGTGGACTACCCGCCCAGCCAGCGTCCTGCCAGCTTCAGCATCGACCAGATCCGGGCCGACGTGGACAAGAAAATAGAAGAAAAAATGAACCAAAAACAATAAGTATTGTGCCAGGTGCCCGCCCCGGCGGGCACCTTTTCTCTCTTCTGTTCGTGCGGATAGTCCCGCCCGATAAGGCTAATTCGATGTCCAAAGCCGCCCATTCCCCCGTTGCCAACCGCCGTGACAAGGTGGAGGCTCCCTGCCGTCAACGGGCCTCTTTGAAGATGCTGCTTCCCGCCGCTCTCCTGTTCGCCTCCGGCGGCGCGGCCCTGATTTACCAGGTACTCTGGGTCAAACAACTCTCTCTGGTGGTGGGGGTGGAGGTCTATGCCGTCACCACCGGCATCAGTGCCTTTTTTGCCGGCCTTGCCCTCGGTGGTCTCTATTTCGGTCGCAGAGCCGACCGGCTGCAGGATCCGGTGCGCCTCTACGCCTGGCTCGAGCTGGCCGTGGCGCTGCTCGGCGTTGGAGCCACCTTGGCCCTCTCCCACCTGGCCGAGCCGTTCGCTCGCCTGGAAGCGAGTCTGGGCCTGCTCGCCTGGGTGCTGCCCTTCGTGCTGGTCGGCCTGCCCGCCGTGCTGATGGGGGGCACCCTGCCGGTCCTGGTGCGTGCCCTGACCCCTGCCAGTGACAGGGTGGCGAGCGCCGGGGGCAGCCTCTATGCGGCCAACACCGCAGGGGCCATCCTCGGCACCCTGCTGACCGCCTTCCTGCTGCTGCCCCGGCTCGGTGTCCATGGCAGCGCCTTCGCCGCCGCCACCCTGAATCTGCTGGCCGCCCTCGGCGCCTGGCTCTGGTGTCGCAAGGCGCGCACGCCCCTCCCCGTCGCCCCGCCCCAGGACAGCCCCTCGCCCCGGGCCAGAGTCGCGGTCGCCCTCTATTGCGTGGCCGGGGCATAGCCCTCGGCTACGAGGTGGTCTGGAGCCAGTCCATAGTGCAGTTCATGAGCACCCGCACCTTTGCGTTCGCCGTGGTTCTGGCCACCTATCTCACCGGCCTGATGCTCGGCAGCGCGCTCTATGCGAGGCGAGCCGAGCGCATCCAGAACCCCTGGGGCCTGTTTGGCCTGCTGATCACCGCGGCCGGCCTGCTGGCGCTGTTGCAGGTGGCCGGCCTCGGTCGCTGGCTCGTGATGGCCCAATCCCAGATGGAGCTCTGGACCCTGCAAGTGACCGGCAACGAGCTGGCCGGCATGTGTGCCCGCTTCCTCACCGTGGCCCTCTCCACCGTCTTCCTCCCCACCACCCTGCTCGGTGCCGCCTTTCCACTGGCCCTGCGGCTGGCGGCCACCAGCTCGCGGATAGGCCGGGACGTGGGCACCCTGGTGGCCCTCAACACCCTGGGGGGCATCGCCGGGGTCGCCCTGACCGGCTTCCTGCTCATCCCGAGCCTTGGCCTGGTGCGCACCCTGGCACTCCTGGCCGTGCTGGCGGCCCTGCTTGGCTGCATTGCGACCTGGCAGAGCCCGGCTCCTCGCCGCTACCTGGCCGGAGCCACATTGGCCATGACGCTGATGACGATCCTCCTCGGCGCGCTTACGCCACCACAGCGGCTGGCCGAGCTGTTGCCCGGGGCCAGAAACGGGCACCTTGCCTATTACCATGAGGGCAAGGGGGGCACTGTGGCCGTCGTCACCCAGGGACAGGGGGATCGCCGCTTCCAGCGTCTCTACATTCAGGGGGTCTCGAACACCGGGGATGCCATGCCCTCGCTGCGCTACATGCGGCTGCAAGCCCTGCTGCCGCTGCTGATCCACGGCCAGCAGCCGGATTCGGCCCTGGTCATCGGGTTTGGCACCGGCATCACGGCCGGCGCCATGCTGCGCGACCCCGGCCTGACCCGCCCCGTGGTGGCCGAGCTGCTGCCTGAGGTGCTGGAGGCCGCCCCCCTCTTCAAGGGCAACTACGATGCCGTCCATGATCCACGCCTCGACATCAGGCTGCGGGACGGGCGACGGGAGCTGCTGCGCAGCGACGAGCAGTACGATCTCATCACCCTGGAGCCGCCACCCCCCTCGGCGGCCGGGGTGGTGAACCTCTACTCCCGTGACTTCTATCAGCTGGCCGCCCGGCGCCTGCATCGGGGAGGCATGGTGGCCCAATGGTTGCCGCTGCCCACCCAGAACAGCGAGGAGAGTCGCTCCCTGGTGCGCAGCTTCGTGGAGGTTTTTCCTCACGCCACCCTGTGGACGACCGAGTTTCACGAGATGCTGTTGATAGGATCCCTCGACCCGCTGGTGCTGGATGTCCCCCGGATAAGGGCGCGCTTCGCCGAGCCCGGGGTGGCCGCGGCCCTGACCGAAGTCGGCATAGACACACCCGCCGCCCTGCTGGCCACCTGGGTCACGGACAGGGATGGCTTGCTGCGCTTTGCCGGTGACGCCCTGCCGGTCACCGATGACTGGCCACGCATCGAATACGCCCCCTGGGTCAGGCGCAACGAGATCACCCGGGTGCTGCCCGAACTGCTGGCGCTGCGCTCACCGCCCCCGCTACAGCAGGCGGATGCGGCCTTCAAGGGAGAGGTCGAGCGCCAGTGGCAGTCGCTGGATCACTTCTACTCGGTGGCCTTCTATGCCTATCAGGGAGACAGGGACGCCTGGGCGCGCGGGGTCGGCCAGATGACCCCAGAGGAGCGGGCCAACCCCTACTACCGCTGGTTTATCGGCCACTGACCCCCAGGCCAGTCCGTCGGGCTGGCCTGCTCTGGAGACAGCCCTGCCTGACCCTGTGCGGCCCGATCAGGGCGCCGGGTCAGCCTCGCTTTTTGTGGTGGTGACGGCACGACAACCCCCGCCATGGCGCAGCCTGGAGGGTCGCTGCAGCCGCGTAGCGCGCCATAGCCAACGTTTCTTTGATACGGACGGTTCAACCGGCCGATCGAGGCCACACTTTGGCTGCGATGGGGGTTGCCCTGAGACTGGCCAACAAGCAGCAGGTGCTTGACGTGCGCACTGTCACTGCGCAGACACGAGACACGACGGTGATCCCATGCTGGAGTGGCAAGGCCCGGGAAAAGAGGGCGCTCTGAACGGGTGTTAAGGCTCAGATGAATTTCCCTGCTGTGTCACATTTGAGCGGGGCATATCCTTGTATATTCAGCATATTCCCTTCACAACGCGCCTGATTGGGCAACTGCGGTGATCCATCCCAGCGACCTGTCGGCATGGAGCATGTCACATGAACATCACCCCTATCGCCATCGCATTGCTGGCGGCCAGTTCGGCCCATGCCGCCAGCCCAGCCAACCCCACCGCCCAGACTATTTATCTCGGTGGCGATATCGTTACCGTCAATGATGCGGCGCCGACGGCGCAGGCGCTGGCCATCAGGGATGGCCGCATTCTGGCGCTGGGCAGCGAGCGCGACATCCTCACGCTGCGAGATGGCGAAACCCGGGTAGTCGACCTGCAGGGCAAGACCCTGATCCCAGGCTTTATCGATGCCCATGGTCACGTGTTCAACACCGGGATCCAGGCGCTCTCCGCCAATCTGCTGGCCCCGCCGGATGGAGCAGTGACCAGCATTGCGACCCTGCAACAATCGCTGCGAAACTGGGTCGCCAAACCGCAAAACAGGGAGCACGGGATCATTCTGGGTTTCGGTTATGACGACTCCCAGCTCAAGGAGAGGCGCCACCCCACCCGTCAGGAGCTCGATGCCGTATCGCAGGATCTCCCGGTGCTCATCATTCATCAGTCCGGTCACCTCGCGACACTCAACAGCAAGGCACTGGCGCTGGCCGGGTTTGGGCCCGACAGCCAGGATCCGGAAGGGGGCAAGATCCGCCGTGAAGCGGACGGCAAGACCCCGGACGGCGTTCTGGAGGAGACCGCCTTCTTTGGCACCTTGCTGCCGATGTTCGCCAACTTGAATGACAGGGAAAACGAGGCGATTTTCAAGGCAGGCATGACACTCTATGCCAGCTTTGGTTACACCACGGCCCAGGAGGGGCGCGCCTCCACCTCAGCGGTCAAGACCATGTACCAGCTGGCCCAGAAAGCCAGGCTGCCCCTGGATGTCGCGGCCTATCCCGATATCCAGATAGCGCGGGATGTCATCGCCCCGCCCTACTACTCCAGCCACTACCTGAACGGGTTCCGGGTCGCGGGAGCCAAGCTCAACCTCGATGGCTCCCCTCAGGGCAAGACCGCCTGGCTGACCCAGCCCTATTTCGTTCCCCCTGCCGGGCAAAAGGCCGATTACAAGGGCTATCCCAGCATGAGCGACGAACAGGCCGCCCACTATATCGAACTGGCCCAGCGCAACGGCTGGCAACTGCTCACCCACGTCAACGGTGATGCGGCCATCGATCAGCTGATCAAGGGGATTGAGGCCAGCGAGAAGCAACATGGCAAACCGGATCGCGGCTTTGTTGCCATCCATGCCCAGACAGCCCGCAAGGATCAGGTCGCCTCGTTCCAGCGACTCGGCATCTTCCCCTCCTTCTTCCCGATGCATACCTTCTACTGGGGGGATTGGCACAGTGATTCCGTGCTCGGCAAGGAGCGGGCGCAGCATATCTCTCCCACCGGATGGGCCCGTGAACTGGGGATGATCTTCACCTCCCACCACGACTCCCCCGTGGCATTGCCTGATGCCATGCGGGTCTATTATGCGACCGTCAACCGGATCAGCCGTACCGGACGCCCCATCGGGCCGGATCAACGGGTCTCCGCTCTGGATGGACTGAAGGCCCAGACCCTGTGGGCGGCAACCCAATACAAGGAGGAGCACGACAAGGGTTCTCTGGAGGTCGGCAAGCTGGCAGACATGGTGGTGCTCTCGGCCAATCCGCTCAAGGTCAAGCCCGAGACTTTGGCCGATATCCGGATCGAAGAGACGATAAAGGAGGGGGTCTCCATCTACCGACGTGACGGGCAGAGCGCTCAGGAGTCGACCGCCTGCACGGATTCCACTCGCTGCAGCGCTGTCGCTACCACAGCCATGGTGGCCGCAGGCCTATTGCATCATCAGCCACACTAGGCAGGAGCATGGCCTGATGCTCAGATACGCTGGGCCATGGCTTGGCCAAGCCAGAGCAATAAATGCAAAAAGCCCGGTCGAGTCATCGACCGGGCTTTTTCAAAAGATGGCGGAGAGACAGGGATTCGAACCCTGGGTGGCATTGCTGCCACAATTGATTTCGAGTCAATCCCGTTCGGCCACTCCGGCATCTCTCCGCGGGCCCTCATATTGACCCAACCCGAGTCGGGAAATCAACGTAAATCTCGTTGCAGATCAGACGACTGGCTATTAAACCGTCAGCCTGTGGCGGCCCTCCCCTTGCCGGGCCCAGGCTGGCTTGCCGGCGTGCGACGCCAAGGTGTCAGACCTGGACCCAGAGCCGGCCACCCCGGCGCCGATCCAGGCTTATGCCCCTTTCCCCGACAAACCGGGGGCTGCGGGCCGAAAACTCCCCTCGACATGCCGCAATACGGCCCGGGAGAAGCACGGTCTGGCGCTGGTAATCCCCGGTCGATTGGTTGACAATCTCCGCTCATTTTTGGGGAGGGAAGCACTTCCCTCGAGAACTGCCGATAGGAAAAACCATGCGCAATATCCGTATCGTCTCACTGCTGCTGGCCGCTGCCAGCCTCTGGACCACACCGGCCTGGTCGATAACCTATCCGCTTCCACCGGCGGGCAGCCGTCTCATCGGTGAGCTGGAAGATTACATAGTCCAACCTGGCGATCATCTGGAGCTGGTCGGCAAACATACCCAGATTGGCTTTTTGGCGCTGCTCGAGGCAAATCCCGGGGTAGATCCCTATTTACCCACACCCGGCACCCGGCTGACACTGCCGACCCAGATGCTGCTGCCCGATGTGCCGCGGGAGGGCATCGTCATCAACCTGCCGGAGCTGCGCCTCTATTACTTCCCCAAGGACAAGGCGGAGGTGATGGTGCTGCCCATCGGCATAGGTGACATAGGCCGCGAGACGCCCGAGATGACCACCACAGTCATCGCGAAGAATCCGAACCCGACCTGGGTGCCAGGCCCCATGGTGCGCAAGTCCTGGCTGGAGCAAAAGGGCATAGATCTGCCGGCCGTGGTGCCCCCGGGCCCGGACAATCCCCTCGGCAAGTTCGCCATGCGCCTCGGCTATGGCAACAAGGACTACCTCATTCACGGCACCAACAAGGAGTTCGGGGTCGGTCTGCGGGTCAGCGCGGGCTGTATCCGGCTGCGCCCGGATGACATAGAGACCTTGTTCAGCCTGGTGCCTGTCGGTACCCGGGTGCAGGTGATCAACCAGCCGGTCAAGATGGCGGTCGAGCCCGATGGCCGCCGCTGGCTGGAGGTGCACTCCCCCCTCTCCCGCACCGAAGCGGAGATGGCCGAGGGGGCGCCCCTGGTGCTCTCCCCCGAGGTCGAGCAGTTTATCGCGGCCCCCGAGATAGACGGCGCCCGGGTGACGGCCCTGCTCGACCACAAGAACGGACTGCCCCGCCCCATCAGCGGCTAGGCTGTGTTCTTAAAGTGATGAAGATATAATCTCACATCTTCTCAACAGCTTAAGACCTATGTAGTGTCCCGTCGCTATCAGTTAACCGATGCACAATGGGGGCTTATCGAGCCCCTGTTTCCACATCACCGCATAAGCGGACGCCCTACTCGTGAGCCACGCCAAGTGCTTGATGGCATTCTCTGGATACTTCACACCGGTGCACCTTGGCGAGATCTGCCAGAACGTTTCGGCCCATGGAACTCGGTCTACAACTCCTTTCGACGTTGGCAAAGCACAGGCCGCATCGA
The DNA here is from genome assembly GCF_965119515.1 of Aeromonas sp. Marseille-Q7275. Taxonomy (NCBI): domain Bacteria; kingdom Pseudomonadati; phylum Pseudomonadota; class Gammaproteobacteria; order Aeromonadales; family Aeromonadaceae; genus Aeromonas; species Aeromonas sp. Marseille-Q7275. Next base: position 310,139 of record NZ_CBCPLW010000001.1, on the reverse strand, counting down.
TGCCATCCTTGCGGCACTGCAACTGCATCTCAATGAAGAAGGGCTTATCGACTTCGACCTGTGGTGCATTGACGGCTCCAATGTCAGGGCATCCAAAGATGCTGCCGGAGCGCGTAAAAAAACACTCCGGTGAATCAAGCTCTTGGTCGCTCTCGTGGTGGTTTTGGCAGCAAAATTCACTTGGTCACTGATGGTAATGGTTTACCGCTGGGGTTCTGCCTTTCGCCGGGGCAATCAGCGGAAATCAGATATGCGACAAGTGCGTTGGCCATGGCAAGGATCCCGACTTCATCAGGCCGTTATCGCACGCGGCCAACGCATCTTGCCGCAGATAAGGCCTATAGCAGCAGGGCTCTGCGGGCAGAACTCCGGCGCAGAAAGATAAAAGCGGTTATCCCGCAACGCAGCGACCAGCAACGGCACCATAAGGGACGTCCACTGGTGTTAGACAAAGCTCGTTATCGTAGGAGAAATGTGGTCGAACGGTGCTTCGGATGGCTGAAGAAGTTTCGCCGATTCTCAACGAGGTATGAAAAGCTGGCGGGAAGTTTTGCAGCCTTTATCAAGCTGGCTTTCTGCCTTCGTTACTTACGGGAACTATTGGTGGAGAGAAAACCAGCATTTTGAGAACACAGCCTAAGATCCTCCCGGAGATCACCATGACGAGATGCGGCCTTCCCCTGCTGGCGCTCCTGTTGACCCTGCTGCCCGGCTCAGCCGCGATGGCGGACATACTGTGGATGCAGAACGGCGATCGCCTGACCGGTACCATAGAAGAGATCACGGACGATCAGATCCGCATCAAGCCATCCTACAGCAAGGCCCTGACCGTCCAGCGCCATGCCATCAAGCGCTGGCGCCTGGACAAGCAGGAGCAGCCAAAGCCGCTGACCAAGACGGGGATCCCCTTGCTGGACGCTCCTGACGAAGTGAATGCCTGGCTCCTGACCGGCACCAGCGATCTGAACATCAAGCTCAAGGAGAACACCAAGAAGACCAACAACGTCAACCTCAAGGTCTCCACCGAGCTGGCCAATCTGGACTGGCGTTACAGCCTGGATGGCGAGTACATCTACGAGACGGCGAACAACATCACCGACAGCCACGAATACAAGCTAAAACCCAAACTCGACTTCTTCTTCGACGATCACTGGTTCCTGAGCTCCTCCATTGACATCGACTACAACCTGATCGAAGCGGGCTACCTGGAGATTGACTATGCCTCAGGCCCCGGCTACCGCTTCTGGAATGACAAGCGGCGCCGCCTGGAGTTCATCACCCAGCTGGGTCTGGAGCGGGCCTATTTCAGGCCGGAGGTGTGGAGCAATTCGGACATTTTTGACGACAGGATTATCAATTACCCCTTCGTCAACCTGGGCTGGGACTACCGGCAACCTCTCACCTTCTGGGAGGAGAAGTTCGAGTTGTTCAGCAAGGGGAGCTATGAAAAGTTCGTCGATCAACCCTCCCCCTACCTGACCAGAAAACAGTCCGTCAGCGGCAGCCTGGGGCTCAGGTACTACTTCAACGATCACCTGCGTCTCTCCTGGTCGAGCGAGCTGGATTGGGACGATGTCTGGTTCGACTACCACGGCCTGGACATGGATGTGAGCGAGAAGGAGTGGCGCCACATCATCACCCTGGGCGCCAGCTTCTAGCCCCCAGAAACGACACAGGCCCACCGAAGTGGGCCTGTGTATCGCCGTGAGGGACGGGCGTCAGAAATAGATACGGGTGACCGACTCGATGACGCAACCAGGGCGGCGGATCCCCTCGATCTCTATCTTGATCTCCTTGAGCAACTCGATCCCCCCCTTGATGGGAGTGACTCGCGACAGCCTGGTACGGGCACGGATGTTGCTGTCCACCTTGATGGGATAAGGGAAGCGGACCTGCTCCAGACCGAAGTTCACCACCATGCGGGCGCTCGGGAATTCCGGCGTCGCCTCGTCCACCGAGCCGGTGAGCTGGGGCAGCAGGGCCAGGGTCAGGAAACCGTGGGCAATGGTGGTCTTGAATGGCGACTCGGCCGCCGCACGCTCGGGGTCGGTGTGGATCCACTGATGGTCACCGGTCACGGCCGCGAACTGATCGATCAACCCCTGATTTATCTGCAACCACTCACCCACATGGGTCTCTTCCCCGATCCGGGCCTGCAGCTCGGCGTAGAGGGTGGCGGCTTCGCCACTCAGCTCAACCGGGTTATCTTCGATCAGGGTCGGCTGACTGTTGACCGCCTGAGCCTGGGATGCGCGCTGCTGCCGCACCAGCGACTGGTCGGCCTGCAGATCCAGCACTCGACCCAGCAAAGGGTGAAGGTGTGCCTTTTGCTGAAACTCACGCCAGTAGTCACGGATCGCCGGAGAGAGCCAATCCTTGAGCTCAAAGGGGTGTTGCGCCAGGATTTCGCGCTTGTGCTTCAGAAAATCGACAACTTTCATGTACCGATCCCTATTCGATTCAAAGCCTGTAAAGAGGTCTAACCAGTCCCATTTTATGAAAGTTTCACAGGTAAGTACAAAAAAATCTCGGCGTACAACTGTACCGGGGATGAAAGTGGTCACTAACACCCAGGGAAAAACGGACAGGTATAAAGCGGAAAAACGATTGCAACGAGGGGAACGAGACGGAAAACCTCGAGGCTGACAAAGGGCGTGGTTCGGGGTGTTTTTGCTCTCAACACCCCCTTTTTCCTCAGCGGCCGGGAGCAGACCACCAGGCGGTTCGGCTCGCCTCGTCCAGGAAGCTCCAGGCCAGGATCCGGCTCACCTTGTTGCCCTGCGCCATGTCGATCACCCTGACATCCTGAGCCCCCACCCGAGCCAGCGCCTTTCGTGCGGCAGGCAGATTCTCCTTTTTCGACACCAGCGAGCTGAACCAGAGACACTGGCCGGCAAACTCCTTGCTCTGCTCTATCATGCCGGCCAGAAACGCCGCCTCGCCGCCCTCACACCAGAGCTCCGCCTTCTGTCCGCCGAAGTTGAGCACGGGAGCCCCCGTCAGCGCCTTGCCCTGGCCCTTGCCGAGATTGCGTAGCTTGCGCTCCGTCCCCTTGCTCGCCTCCGCCAGCGAGGCGTGGAACGGCGGGTTGCACAGGGTCAGGGCGAAGCGCTCCTTCGGCCCCAGGACGCCGCGAAAGATCTGCTTGGAGTTGTCCTGATGGCGGCACGCTATCTGGCTGCCCAAGCCATTGCTCGCCGCCAGCAGGGTCGCGGCCTTGACCGACACGGGATCGATGTCCGATCCCACGAAGCGCCAGCCATACTCACGGGCCCCCAGCAGGATAGATGCAGTTTGCCCCGGCCCCTATGTCCAGCACCCGCACCCCCTTGCCCCTTGGTACTTCCCCGCACTCGGCCAGCAGATCCGCCACGATGCAGGTAATCGACCCGGCCCGGGATGGGAGGGCAGAGGTAGCCCGGCGGCAGATCCCAGTGCTGGATGCCATAGTGCAACGCCAGTAGGGCCCGGTTGAGCGCCTTGACGGCGGCCGGATCGGCGAAATCCAGGGTCCGGGTGCCATGCTCGTTGACGAACACGAAAGGCAGCAGCTCGGGAGTGCGCTGACAGAGGGCGTCAAAATCGTAAGGGGTCTGATGACGATTGCGCGGGTGCAATCCGGATTTGTGCTGGGTCTTCATGCTGGGCCTGCCGAGGATCGAGGGGGCCACACTATAGAGAGTCGGCCAGGGAAAGTCTAAACGAGGGCCATAAAAAACCGGGCCTCTAGGAGCCCGGTTCAAGTGAGGTTGGAAAAACAGTCCGTACTGCGAGCCGTTTGTCCAGCCTGACTCAGATCTCGATCCGGCGTGCCTGCCAGAACTTGCTGCGCCAATAGGAGTTGTCGAGCTTGGAGCGGGTCACCCCGGCGCGGGTGGAGGCGTGGATGAATTCACCGTTGCCGACATAGATGCCCACATGATTGAGGCGGCGGTTGATCTTGAAGAAGACCAGATCCCCTTCCACCAGATCCTGCTTGGAAACGCGGGTGCCTTCATGAACCTGGGAGCGGGTATCGCGGGGCAATTCGATGCCGACGGCATTGCGGAACACTTCACGGGCGAAGGCGGAGCAATCTATGCCTCGCTGGCTGCTGCCCCCCATGCGGTAAGGGACGCCACGCCACTCTTTGTATACGGTCAGGATTTCGTTGACATCTGGTGTGGGTGAAACTTCAGGTTCAATCACGGGTTCCATCATGGAAACCTCGATCTTGCTCGCGACCTCGGGCTGGGGTGCAGAAGCACAACCCACCATTCCGAGCGCGACCAGCAGTAGCATCAGGTGGCGCAATCCTTTATCCCCGCAAATAGAGTGAAACTTGTTAAAATGCAGCCCGACAGGGCAATTTATAAGGCAACAGCACCCGACTATATCCAAGAATTCTATCGAGGCAAGCGAAAATCCCTATCGACCTCACATTTTTGCAAGGAAATGCACTGTTTTGCATGATTAATGTGATCATGGCCAAACAATATACAATCGCAAAAGTAGCGGTTTTGCCCTATCAAAACGGATCGTTATCGCTGTTTCGACCTCATTTTAAAGTGAAATATTATGCTCTATGCGGATCTCTATTTGTTAAAACCGGCGCTCATCGACGCCGAGCAGTTGATCGGGCTGCAAGCAGAGCTCTCGCCGGACGAATTTCGCCATTGGCACGAGATCCGCCAGCCTGGCCGCCAGCGTGAGTACCTGCTCGGCCGGATACTGTTGCGCCGCCTGCTGGCCGAGCGGCTTGGCTGTCCGCCCGATGCGCTGGTGTTTCGCACCAGCGAGCACGGCAAGCCCACCCTGATCAGCCATGACTGGCAGTTCAATCTCAGCCACAGCGGGGACTGGCTGGTACTCGCCCTCTGCCAGCAAGGCCCCCTCGGCGTGGATGTGGAGATGGGCTTGCGCCGGCGCCCCGTCCTGCCATTGGCCCAGCGTTTCTATGCTCCTGAGGAATATCAGTGGCTGCTTGCCCTGCCATCCCGGGAGCAGGCCTCGGCCTTCTATCGGCTCTGGTCACGCAAGGAGGCGGTGCTGAAAGCCCAGGGGGCCGGCATTGCCGCGGGGCTCGACAAGGTGCGCTTTGTACCGGAAGAGGGGTGGCGGCTGGACAACCGGCTCGATACCCGGAGCTATCAGGTGCTGGACTGGCATGTTGGCAGCGGCTGGCTGAGCCTCGCCGCCCCGACTCGCCAGATCAATGGCTACCTGCTGGATGAGCGCTTGAAATCCACGTCCCTGGACCCCATGTTGATCCACACCATTTTCCGAGAGTCAGCCTCATGATCGTCGACATCAATCCCCAGAACTTCCACGCCGAACTGATCGATGCGTCCATGAAAAAGCCGGTCGTCATCTATTTCCACGCCCCGCAGATGCCAGAATGCCAGGGCATGACCCCGCTGGTGGAGACCCTGGTCGGCCCGGCCAATCCCGCGGTCACCCTGGCCAAGGTCGACATGAACGATCCCCAGCTGCAACCCCTGGCCAGCCAGCTGGGTCTGCGCGCGCTGCCCGCTCTGGTGCTGTTCCATCAGGGGCGCCCGGACGAGCAGGCCATCCTGGAAGGGCCTCAAGATGAGGCCACCCTGCGCCAGTACTTCGCCGCCTTCTCCCCCAAGGAAGAGGAGCTGCTGCTCGAGAAGGGTCAGCAAGCCCTGGCTGAGGGTCAGGCAGATGTGGCCCATGCCCATCTCACCCAGGCCCACCGACTGGCCCCTGAGCGTCACGACATCAGCCTCTGGCTGGTGCAGGCCGCGCTGGATCTGGCTCTGCTGGATGAGGCTCAGGCCCTGCTCGCGACCATCCCCATGGTGGCGCAGGATGATCACTATCAGACCCTGAGTTCCCGCCTGGCCCTGGCGCTGCAAGCCAGCGACAGCCCGGAGCTGCGCGCCCTGGAGCAGCGTCACGCAGAGACACCGGACGACGACGCCCTCACCCAGGAGCTGGCGGTGCAGTACAGTCAGGTTGGCCGTCAGGAAGAAGCCCTGGCGTTGCTGTTCAACATTCTCAAGCGCGACATGGCGTTTGGCGATGCCAAGAAGATCTATCTCGATATTCTGACCACCATGGGAGCACACCCGGCGGCGCAGAGTTATCGCCGCAAGCTCTACAGCCTGCTTTATTGATCGATGAAGATATCAGGGGATGCCGAGCAATCGGCATTGCCTTGTTCAGGCAGGCAGTGCAGTAATAAGAGAAATGACGAATTTCAGGCAAAAAAAAATGGCGCATTGAAATGCGCCATTTTTTCGCATGGATTACTTCTTGTAGGAAGTAGCCATGTTGTCGATGCGCTGGTTAGCACGAGCTGCTTCTTGGTTAGCAGTTGCGATATCAGCAGCCATCTTGGATTGATCAGCACGAACTGCGCTAACATCTTGAGCCAGTTGGTCAACTTTGTTAGACAGATTCTGAACGGAAGTTTCCAGTTCGCTGGTGTTTGCACAACCGCCCAGCAGGGCAGACAGACCAACAACACCTACCAACAACATTTTCTTCATTTTTAAAGCTCCCTTTAACTCGCCAGACGTTTAGCAAGCGGCGTGATTATGGCACAAATAAATACGAGTTTGGATAGGCCCCATCACAGATAAATGCATTAAAACCCTCATTTTTTTTTAAACGCACACTTTTTGTGCAAATCTAAGTCAAAAACGAGTGCCCTGGATGAGGTTCGCACCAAGCGTAACCAAAAAATGCCCTTAATACAATTTCGTATGAAGCTTAAGCTGAACGTTCAGACAGCATTTGACGATATTGCACCAGATCTTCGATGGTCAGCACCGGCATCCGGTGCAGGCGACCGAAGGTCACCAGATCCGGCAACCTGGCCATGGACCCATCGGCCTTGGTCAGCTCGCACAACACCCCGTAAGGCTTGAGACCGGCCAGCTGCATCAGGTCCACCGTGGCTTCGGTATGACCGCGCCGGGTCAGCACGCCGCCGGTGCGGGCACGCAGCGGGAAGACATGGCCCGGGCGATGCAGATCAGAGGGTCGGGCGCCGTCGGCGATGGCGGCCTGGATGGTGGTGATGCGGTCGGCGGCGGAGACACCCGTGGTGACGCCCTGGGCCGCTTCTATGGTCACGGTGAAGGCGGTCTGATAATGGCTGGAGTTGGCCTCCACCATCATGGGCAGCTCGAGCTGGCGAACTCGCTCGTCGGTCAGGCAGAGGCAGACGATGCCGGAGCATTCGCGGATCATCATGGCCATCTGTTCATTGGTCATGGACTCGGCGGCGAAGATGAGGTCACCCTCGTTCTCCCGATCTTCATCATCGGCCACCAGCACACCTTGACCGGCACGCAATGCGGCCAGCGCGGCTTCGACGCGGGCAATGGGATCACCAAATTCACTGAGTAGAGACTGATTCATGGTAAGACTCCTAAACAAGACAAGGACCAGAATCAGGGCATGGAAAGGCAGACAGAGATAGGTATGCAGCAGCCGGCCCATAGGGAGCCAGGAGTGCAGTATCTGTCTTATCCTCTTTCATCCGGACTGTGACCGTCGGCTCCGGCATCTCACCGGATCTGCTGACCCCGCCCCCGGTTTCAAACCAGGGTCGGGCGCTCGCGGGCTCCCCGAGTCAGATCGGGATACCGCCGGTGGGGAATTTCACCCCGCCCTGAGAATAAGCGCAGACAGCCTAAAGAAAAAAAACCCAGGATACCAGCCCAAAACCCATCAAAGATGAATAGGATGCAGTGCACTGCCCCCCGCTGGCGACTTGCCACTCAGCTGCACGGCGCGCTGTCCTTTCTGATTTTGTTTATGGCATAGTGCCAGCAAAAACGTGCAGCCCGCGCAGACTCGGGCGCCAACACCACAAACGGAATCATGACAGAGATGGAAAAGAAAATACTGCTGACCGATTGCCCCGACGCCAAGGGACTCATCGCCAAGATCACCAACATCTGCTACAAGCACCAGCTCAACATCAACAAGAACGACGAGTTCGTGGATCACGAGAACGGTCGCTTCTTCATGCGTACCGAACTGGAGGGTCGCTTCAACGACGAGACCCTGCTGGCGGATCTCGACGACGCCCTGCCGGCGGGCGCCCAGCGCCGTCTGGTCAAGGCGGGCAAGAAGCGCATCGTCATCCTGGTCACCAAGGAGACCCACTGCCTCGGCGACATCCTGATGAAGAACTACGCCGGCGCGCTGGACATGGACATAGTGGCGGTGATCGGCAACTACGACACGCTCGCAGAATTGACGGGCAAGTTCGACATCCCCTTCCATGCCGTGAGCCATGAGGATCTCAGCCGCACCGAGCATGAAGAGCAGGTACGCACCCTCATCGACGGCTATCAGCCGGATTACGTGATCCTGGCCAAGTACATGCGGGTGCTGACCCCGAGCTTCGTGGAGGCCTATCCGCGCAAGCTCATCAACATCCATCACTCCTTCCTGCCCGCCTTCATCGGTGCCCGCCCCTACCGTCAGGCCTTCGATCGCGGGGTCAAGCTGATCGGTGCCACCGCCCACTTCGTCACCGACGATCTGGATGAAGGCCCCATCATAGAGCAGGACGTGATCCACGTGGGCCATACCTTCAGCGCCGACGACATGGCCAAGGCGGGACGGGATGTGGAGAAATCCGTGCTGAGCCGTGCCCTGGAGCTGGTGCTGAACGAGCGGGTCTTCGTCTACGGCAACAAGACGGTGGTGTTCAAGTAACCCAGCCCGTCGTTCGACGCCCAGCAAAAAGGCTCCCGAGGGAGCCTTTTTCTTCGTCTGCCTGCGCTTATTGAGGCAGGGGCAGACCGTTGATGGTGACCACTCCCTTGTCGAGCTTGAGCTCGGCATTGAGGTGCGCCGGCTCCGCCTTCAGATAACCCAGGGCCGTGAACTGGGCCAGCATGGGTGCCAGCTGCGGCACCGCCTTGCCCAACTGGTCGCCGAGACTGGCATTGAGCAGCCCGGACAGGGCCTGCATCCCCTCCTCGCTTCCCATCAACTGTGCCAGGGTCGTTGGCGCCAGCTTGGCCTCCCCTTTCAGGCTGACGGGCTCGCCGTTGAGCTGGGCGCTGAGATCGGTCAGCTCCAGCGTGGCGCCCCGTTGCAGCATCTTGTCCAGCGCCTGCTGGATAGCCGCCTCGTCCACCCGCTGGCTGCTGGCCTCCTGCAGGGTCTGATAGCCCTCCAGATCCAGCCCCTTGAGCGCCAGATCCAGACTTCCCTGGGTCAGCGCCAGACTGTCGCTCTCGTTCTCCAGATTGAGGGTCGCCACCTTCATCTGATAACGGCTGGAGAGGGTCTGGGCATCGTCCCCCGCCAGCTGGGTGTTGGTGCTAACCCCCTGCAACGAGAGCTTGACGCTCTCCGGCAGTTGCAAGGAGAGGGCGGACAGCGTCATCTCGCTGTTAGGAGAGAGCCAGATGCCGCTGATCTCGGCCATGTCGGCGCTGCCCTTGAGATCCGCCAGGGCCAAATCCATCTTGCTCTGCGCATCGTGGACCGTCATGCCCAGCCACTGGAAGACCAGGTGGCCATTGCCATCGAGATCCCCGCGATAATCCCCGCTCAGTGGCAGGAAGCTGAACTCGTTGAGCCCCTCCTTGACCTTGAAGTCGTTGGCCCAGAAACGGGAGCTGTTGCTCATGGTCCAGAGGCTGCTGGCCGACTCCAGGCCAAGCTGCCATTGCTGCATGCCGAGGGCGGTGAAGACCGGGGCCAGAGTTCCCGCCGAGGTGTCGAGCAGCATATTGCTCTTGATATAGAGCGGCAGCAGGCGGCTGTTGACGCGCAGCTGCAGCTCTATGGGGTCGCTTCCCGCCATCTGGGGATCGAAACTCGCCAGCGTCTCCGGTGTCACCACCACCTTGAGCACCCCATCACGGGTGAACAGGTTCTCGCTGTTGGGCAACCAGGTGATCTCGACGCCGCTCTCCTGCTTGGCCCTGGCGATCTGCTCCCCCAGGATGCGATCGAAGGCATTGCCCGTGTACCAGCAGGCGCCCAGCCCACCCACCACCAATGCCGCTCCGGCAGCCATGGCCACTGTCTTTTTCATCTGCTCTCTTACTCCTGATTTTTCTATGGCGGGTGCCTAGGCGCACTCTACGGGGAGTATGGGAACACAAGCAAGCCAGATCCCGGCTCATGGCCCATTCTCGACTGTCACAGCAAGGGGCTGAACAGGTAGAAGATGTTCTCCAGCAATTTTTTGTACCAGGGGCGGGCCCGCCACTGGGTCAGCGACATGGGGGTCGCCTCCAGCATGTAGCCCTGCACCAGCTGATTCATCTCGGCGACAAACACCGGGTTATCGATGAGCAGGGTGATCTCGAAATTGAGCCAGAGGCTGCGTCTGTCGAGATTGACCGTGCCCACCAGGGCGAAGTCGTCGTCCACCAGCACGCTCTTGGTGTGCAGCAGACCGGCATCATAGCGGTAGATTTCGACCCCGGCCGCCAGCAGATCCTCCATGAAGGAGTTGCTCGCGTGGTTGGCCATCAGGGAGTCGTTGCGCGCCGGCAGCACCAGCTGCACCAGCACGCCCCGCGCCGCCGCCGAGGAGAGCGCCGCCGCCAGGGGATCGTCCGGTACGAAATAGGGGGTGGTCAGCACCAGGTGGTGGCGCGCCTGATAGATGGCCAGCAGCAGGCTCTGCTGGATGCAGTCACCGCCGACGAAGGGGCCGGAGGGAATGAGCTGGGCCCGATAGTTGGTTTGCGGCCAGGCCTCGGGTTCGTGCTGCAGGCTGTCGAGCAGCCGCTCGCCGGTCTCCATCTCCCAGTCCCAGACGAAGGTGGACCACATCAGGGGCACCACAGGCCCCTGCACCCTAATCATGATGTCGACCCACTGACCGACACCGGCATCCTGCTTGAAGAAGCGGGGATCCACCATGTTCATGGAGCCGGTGTAACCGACCCTGTCGTCGATCACCACCAGCTTGCGGTGCATGCGCAAGTCCTGGCGCTGGAACGGAATGCGCCAGGCCCCCACCGGCAGCACCTCCACCACCTTGACCCCGGCCGCGCGCAGCGACTTCGGCCATGGGGAGCGGAAAAAGGTCTTGCTGCCGACGGAATCGAGCAACACGCGACAATCCACGCCGCGCGCCGCCACCTCGACAAGGGCCTCGCACACGGCGTCCACGTCCCCGCCGGGATGCCAGATGTAGAACTCCAGGTAGCAGGACTGGGAGGAGCCGAGAATGTCGCGCACTATCTCCTGAATGATGGTGTCGGGCTTGTGCAGCAGCGTCATCCGGTTGCCCGAGAGCATGGGCATGGCCAGCCGCCCCTGGATCAGATCATGGAGCGGGCGCGCCTTGCTGCCCACCTCGCAGCAGTGCTGGGGGAAGAGGCGGGCGAGCTGGCGGATCCAGATGGCATAAGGACGATACATGGCCTGGGCGCGTTCGGCCCGCTTGCGGCCGAGCCGTATCTCCCCAAACAGCACATAGAAGCCGACCCCGGCGAAGGGGATGGCATAGATGAGCGCCAGCCAGGCGAGGGAGACGCCGATGGGGCGCCGCTTCATCACCACTCGCAGGGAGATCCCCGCCACTATCACGGTGTGAAACAACAGCAACAGCCAGCCAAGAAAGCGGGAGAACAGCAACTGAATGTCGTATTCCAGACCGTCGAGCAAGACGACTCCTTGGTGTAATGGACAAAGGGCATGGGCAGATCCCGCAGGGCCACAATGGTATGCTGTGGGACAAACCCATTCTATCAGGTCGTTAGCATGATCCTGCAATCTATGCTGCTGAGTCTGGCCATGCTAGGTCAAGGCTCATATGACATCAATGAGCAACAGATAAACCAGTACCTGCAATCTCAGGTGCAAGTCGACAAACAGCTGGAGTTACCCGGCATCATCAAGGCCCATGTCCAGCTCGAGCAGAGCGATGTCCAGATCGGTCGCCAGAGTCCGGATACCGCCAGGGTCTTTGGCAAGGGGAAACTGAAGATCTCCCTGCCGGACCAGACCCAGTACGACGCGCTGCTGAACATGACCTATGAGGCGAGACCGCGCTACGACAAGGCCCAGAGCGCGCTCTTCCTCGACAACATGAAGCTGATTGACTACAAGCTGGAGCCGGCGGCGGCGGAGCAGAAGTTCGGTTTCATGCTGAGGATGCTGCTGCAGAGCATGGAGAAACGGCTGGAGACCCAGCCCGTCTACAAGCTCGACGACAAGGATCCCAACCAGGCCTGGCTCAAGGAGAATCTGCTGGGGCTGGAGCTGTCACCGGGCAAGATCCGCCTGCTGACCAAGCCGAAGGATCAGTTGTAGACAGTGGCCGTCGCCTGACGCACCAGCAGCTCGATCTGGTAACCCTGTTCGCGCTGCTGGTGATAGAGGGTATGTAGCGGTCCGTCGAGTTCATGCAGGGGAAGGTGGGCAAAGCCCGCCTTGAGGTAGAAGGGTTTCTCGAAGGGCAAGGCGTGGCAGATCACGGGCTTGTCCAGCAGATCGCTGCAGGCATGCTGCAGCAACCGGGACCCCAGCCCCAGTGACTGGTAGTGCGGCAACAACCGGAAACCGCACAGGTGGTAATAATCCTGTTCGTCGCGCAGGCGCACGGCCCCCACCAGCCAATGGGCATCCCGTACCACGAAGATCCGCTCGGCCAGATCCGGTACATAGTGGGAAAACGTCGTCTCGTAATAGTCCCTGATCAGGGAAAGATCCGCATCACAGTACTCTTCGAATCTGAGCTCCATCGCCCGCCTGCTTATCATACCCATTTCGCCCTGGCCACCTGGCCCTCTCTTGCCCTATCAACCGGCCCCACGAAGAGATCAGACCAGAGTGGAGCAACAGCAAGATAACACGCCTTTAACTTACAAAAAAGCCAATAGCCAGCTGGGGAGTTGCGGCGCCATCCACGGCCCCTTGCGGGGCTGCGTCATCCACCTCGGGGGGTATTGGCGCCCTCTGCCCGGGCTTTTCTTGCGACTCGTCGCCGGGGCCCTTGTTCTGCCTCGCCCCGGATGCTTTACTCAACGTGGCTAACAAGGCTTAAGGAGCAAGCCGTTGAAAGCATGGATGTTGCTGGGAGCCATCTCGCTGTTCCCCCTCAGTGCCTGGAGTCAGACGCCGCCACCGGCCGAGGTGGTGGTCCTGACATCCGAGTCGATCCCGTCACCCAGGGTGGCAGAGCCCGCACCGCCCCCCGCCGCGCGCCAGATCCAGGTCTACAAGTCGGTGCAAAAGAACGGTGTGGTGCGCTATTCCGACATGATGCCGGAGCAGGGTCATTACGAGTTGCTGCTGTTCAACGACTGCTACGCCTGCGATCCCGCCTCCAGGGTCAACTGGCGCACCACCGGCCTCTTCCTCTACGACTATGCCAGCACCATCACGGCGGCGGCCAAGACCTATCAGGTGGAGCCCGCCCTCATCCGGGCGCTGATCCACGCCGAATCCGCCTTCAACCCGCTGGCCGTCTCCCGCAAGGGGGCCATGGGGCTGACACAGCTGATGCCGGCGACCGCCCGCGAGCTCGGGGTCGGCAATGCCCTGCTGGCGGAGCAGAACATCTTCGGCGGGGTGAAATACCTGGCGGGCCTGCTCAAGCAGTATGACGGCAACGTTGCCCTGGCCACAGCCGCCTACAACGCCGGCGCCGGTGCGGTGCAAAAACACGGCGGCATACCGCCTTATGCAGAAACCCGGGCCTATGTGGCACGGGTCAAGCTGCTGCACCAGCGCTATAAAGAGATGCTGAGCGCCCGGGGCCTGTAAGCCCTGTGCAAGAACAAGCATGGCGACATCCCCTCCTATCCTTGCCGAAACCCGGGCCTAGGTGACACGGGTCAAGCTGCTGCACCAGCGCTATAAAGAGATGCTGAGCGCCCGGGGCCTGTAAACCCTGTCCAAGACACGAGTACGGCGGCATCCCCTCCCATCCTTGCCGAAACCCGGGCCTAGGTGGCACGGGTCAAGCTGCTGCACCAGCGCTATAAAGAGATGCTGAGCGCCCGGAGCCTGTAAGGCCTTCCTCCCCCCTCTCCTCAGCCAACAAATAAAACCGGGGTCATCCCGGTTTTGCTGCCCTCCAGAAACAAAAAAACACGCCCTCAGGCGTGTCGATACCACACGTAGTTCAGTAACAGCTCACTCTTTGGTGGCGATCACGCGATAGGCCAATGCCCCCAGAATGGCACCGACGATGGGAGCGACCCAGAACAGCCAGAGCTGGCTGACGGCCCAGTCACCCACAAAGAGCGCCACACCCGTGCTGCGAGCCGGGTTCACCGAGGTGTTGGTCACCGGAATGCTGATGAGGTGGATAAGGGTCAGGCACAGACCGATGGCAATGGGGGCAAAGCCCGCCGGTGCACGGCTGTCGGTGGCACCCATGATGACAAACAGGAAGAAGCCGGTCATCACCACTTCACACACCAGTGCCGCCAGCAGGCTGTAACCGCCCGGTGAGTGCTCACCATAACCGTTGGAGGCAAAGCCGGCGCTCACGTCAAACCCGGCCTGGCCGCTGGCGATCACATAGAGCACGCCGCCCGCCGCAATCCCGCCAAGGACTTGAGCCACGATGTAAGGCACGACGCCCGATGCCGGGAAACGGCCACCGGCCCACAGACCCAGGGTCACGGCCGGGTTCAGGTGACAACCAGAGATGTGACCTATGGCAAAGGCCATGGTCAACACGGTCAGACCGAACGCCAGGGCCACACCCAGCAGGCCTATCCCCACATTCGGGAAAGCGGCAGCCAGCACGGCACTGCCACACCCCCCCAGCACCAGCCAGAAGGTGCCCATAAATTCAGCTGCAAATGGTTTCACTCTCATATCTCCCGATGATGACTAGAACAGGAGCCTAGAAAAGGCTCATACGGACACTGCTATTCAACAGGCGCCATATTATGGGAGTGTGGTGGAGTAAGACGAAGCCGGCTTATTTTACGCAGAATGTGTGACGTGCATCACAAGTTGTTGATTCGGTAGGAGCTTCCTCTCCCGCGCCGTCCCCACTTCTCATCAGAGTCCCCCCTGACCGTGCGACAGGTTGTGACCCAATCAGCGCTTTTGAGAACAGCACGCCTGGCAACAGGGTGGTGCCAGGCGCTATGGGCGTCCTCCCAGAGCCCGTCAGGGATCAGCGGTAACGGCCACGCACCGAGCCGGTGGCACGTCCCGCCATCTTGATGAGGCTCTGGCGGGTGTGGAAGTGACAGAGCGCCACCCCGAGGGCATCCGCCGCATCCGCCTGGGGGGTGGCAGAGAGCTTGAGCAGATGGGTCACCATGTGCTGCACCTGCTCCTTGGCGGCGCCGCCCGTGCCCACCACCGCCTGCTTGATCTGGGTCGCCGAGTATTCGCTCACCGGCAGCAGGGCATTGACCGCCGCGACGATGGCGCTGCCGCGGGCCTGACCTAGCTTCAGCGCCGAGTCGGCGTTGCGGGCCATAAAGACCCGTTCGATGGCGAACTCGTCCGGCTTGAACTGGGTGATGATCTCGCTCACCCCGTCATACACCTGCTTGAGCCGAGACGGCAGCTCGCCCAGGTCGGTGCGGATGCAGCCCGAGCCCAGGTACTCCGCCTTGCCGGAGACGATGCGGATGACGCCGTAGCCGGTGATCCGCGAACCGGGGTCTATGCCCAGAATAATGCTCATGAAGGGATCACCTTGTCCGCCGCGACCGGGCGCTCATCACGGGCCCGTGGCAGGCCAGGCGCCATTTGCGAAACGTTGCTCATCACACTCTGTTGCTCTGCAGGTCTTTCATGGGCGCCAAGATAGCAAACAAGCGCCCCCTTGGCTCGCGCGGCGGCGTCCTCCCCTGTCAACCGCGCAGGGATGCGTCATCTTGTACAGTACTCTGGTTGATTTCTCGCCCCTGCACTCCATCGGCGGCCCATGGGAAGGGCGAGCCGGGCTCACTCCCCCGCCAGCTCAACCAGTCGCTCCGCCAGCCGGTGGCTGTGCAGATAGCTCTCGATAAGTCCCCCATCGGCCCTGCCCGTTTCAATTTGCTGATACCAGTGGGCCAGCATGGCGACAAAACCCCGGCTTGCCAGCACCGGCTGCCAATCATCGGGGGCCAGGGTCTGCACCACCTTGCCCTGGGCCAGGGTACCCCGGGTGCAGTTCTCGATATGCAGGGAGAGGTTGTCGCCATAGGCGTCGATGCGCTCCTCGGTGAGACCGGCGCTGCGGTTCATGCTGCCGCTCACGGCGCAGTCACCGCTCTGCCAGGCGACGCTTACCCCGGCCAGCAGCCCGGGCTGCTGACTGCTGCGCCTCATTACCGCATGCAGCTCCCCGCCTGGCACGCCGCCATAGCAGCAGAGGCTGTCGAGTACATGGATAAAGTCGTCGAACAGAAACGAGCGCGGCAGCCCCGGCAGGGAGTGCCTGTGCTTTTGCCAGTTGAGCTCGGTAAGCGGCCGCGCCCGGGCGCCCGCCATGGCGGGCAGATAGCGGCGGTTGAAGCCGACAAACAGCGGACAATCCTGCGCCAGGGCGAGGTCGGCAAGCGCCTCCACCTCGGCTGCGTTGTCACAGAGCGGCTTGTCGACAAAGGTGGGGATGCCGGCGCGCAGACACTGCTCCGCCAGCTTGCCATGCACGGCGGTGGCGGCATGGATCATCACGGCGTCCGGTCGGCTCCCGAGCAGCGCATCCACCTCGGTAAAGCACTCGGCAATGCGGTACTGGCGGGCCAGCTTGCCGAGCACTTGAGGGCTGCGGGTGCAGAGCAGCGGGGTGATCCGCTCGTCGCTCGCGAGCAGCGGCAGATAGGCCTTCTGGGCGATATCACCGAGGCCAATCAGGGCAATGCGCATGGGAACTCCTTGTGGCGGCGGGTTATAGGCGCCGTTTTATCCGGCAGCGGCTGACAGGGTAGCATCCCTGCCGACCCGGACACAGCCGATGACTGGCCCAACCCAGCCCTCTGCTCGGGGAGTGTCATTTTTGGCTCCATCTGGCTAAGATGCCCGCTTTTGGACATAAGAAGAGCCAAGGAGTGCCATGCCAAACTCAACCCTGCTCTCGCTGTTTCGCTACAAGGCCTGGGCCGATGACGAACTGCTGGATGCCCTCGCCACCCTGGATCCGCAGCGACATCCCGAGGCGCACCACACGGCCCTTCGCATCTTCAACCATATCCATGTGGTCGATGCCATCTTCAAGAGCAATCTGCTGGGGAAGCCCCATGGCTTCAGTGCCACCAATACCCCGGAGACGCCGACCCTGGCTTCGTTGCGCACCGCCATCGGCACGCTGGATGCCTGGTATCTGGATTACGTTGCCGGCCTGAACCAAGCAGATGGCGAGGCCGTGCTCTCGTTCAACTTTGTGGATGGTGACAAGGGACAGATGAGCCGCGAGGAAATGCTGCTGCATCTGGTGACCCACGGCAGCTATCACAGAGGGGCTATCGGGCGCATTTTGGTTCAATGCGGCATCACGCCACCGCGCGATACCCTGACCACCTTCTTGCATAGCAGCGAACCCGAGCGGCGAAGCAGCTAAACGACAAACGAGGGCGACCCATGTCGCCCTCTATTCTGGGGATTTGGCCTGCTCCCTGATATCGAGCCACTTGCCGATTCGGGCCCCGAGCTCGGAGCAGATCATGGCGCTGACCATGGCCCCTATCATCCGGTTCATATCCGAGATCTCTTTGGATTCCAGGAGCTGGGGCACAATCAGGTTAAAGGCTATTAGCCCCATCACCAGCCCGAGCCCGCCACCTTCTCTCTTCGGGATCTTGCTTTAATCGCCATCCGATTGCTCCTGCGCGGGAAGATATGCAGGGGGATATACCCCCTTGCCTACACACCCGGCAAGATAACAAAGCCTCCCCTGTTTGGGACAGCCATCTTTTAGGGCAAGCGACAATCCAGCAGTCTGCACATCCTGCCGCCGAGCATTGGCGATGGCATTTGTGAGACTCGGGGGATTAAAGAGAACGCCTTGGCATAAAAAAGGGCTAATTCACACGCAGCAACATAAGGGGATCAGGTGTAATACCGGGAACTTGTATGAAGCGAGCACTAACCACTCAAAGGGATGGCTGATGACATCGTCGCTGGCCACAGTGCTGTGCGAATCGCTGGCAATGATCCCTGTCGCCCACCACCCTGATGCCTGGTCGTCGAAACAGCGTCACTTGCTTGAGCCAGCGAACCTCGTCCAACCCCAGCCGCACCAGGATGGGAGCAAGATAAGCCGGAATATGGCCCCGTTTGTCAGCTCTGATGGCACGACCGGTCCAATCCACCAACATCAGGTAATCCGCGAAGGTATATGGCAGGCTATCGGGTCGTGACTGGTGTGCAAATGGCAGCAACAAGGGTGGCAATGGTGCCGAGGGGTGCTCGCCATCGAGGCGCTGCTTGAGGCTGGTGTAGTCGCTCTGTTCAGGCCGATCGGCCAATCCAGCCCGTATCGGGTTGAGGTCAACGTAAGTCATGCAGGCCAGCAGGGCTGACTCGGTAAGCAGGGCCTGGCTCTTGAAGCGCCCTTCCCAGAAATGGCCCTTGCAGCCATCCTCCCGATTGGCCTGCCGCGCCAGGGTTTCGTTAAGCAGCCGCACAAACCAACTGATGGAATGCAGACGCTCCCGCCACTGACCTATCAGTTGTTGCACCACAGCCAGTTCGGGCTCAATCAGGGATTCCCCCTGATACCAGCGTCGCACCAGCAGCGGCCACTGGAACAGCGCCGCCCAACGTTCGGCCACCTCTCGCTCGCTCCAGCTGGCGGCGGCATCCGGCTCCACCTTGAGCACCAGGTGATAGTGGTTGCTCATCACCGCATAAGCGCAAACACCGATGGCAAACAGCCGCGACAGCTGCCCTAGCTTGTCGACCACCCACTGACGCCGATGTTCGTAACTCTGGCCGGAGTGGGCATCCTCCCCGCACAGAAACGCCCGCCGCACACAGCGACTGACCACGTGGTAGTAAGGCGTATCCTGCAAACTGATTTGACGTAAACGGGCAATGGTCATGGCTCACCCCCTGGGCAGTGACTTATCAAGCCAAGTACAAGCTTACGCCGCTGTCAAAAAGGTGGGTGTCCCAGATTTCACAGCCGTTTGCCGGGTGACTCGGGAAATCCCGCTAAGATTGCTCTCTGCGATCCAGCCACTTGCCCACTCTGGCCCCCAGCTCGGAGCAGAGCAGGGCGCTGACAATGGCCCCTATCATCCGGTTGGTCTCGGAGAGCGCTTTTGTCTCAACAAATTGGTAGGCAATCAGATTGAAAATAAGGATCCCGAGCAGCAGCCCCAGCCCGCTGCCCACCTTCTCCCTTCTGGATTTGGCTTTCACCGCCATCTATTGCTCCTGTGCAAGGGAGCCGGCCATTCGGCCTCTCCCCTTATCCATAAGGCTGATCAAGATAGCAAAGCCGCGCCTGCTTGCCCGCCTTTATCGCACCTACTTAAGCGCTTTGATGACCTGGCTCAAATAACGAAGATTATCTGATGATTGCATTCGTTTTATGCTCGCTGGCCCAGCTTCGTTTGGCTTACCATAGCCATCCAGAACCTGTTGAGCTGCGATGGGTTGCTGCCCTCGCTGGTCAATGGAGCATATTGGAAGCTGTAATCCACGGGCAGTGCATGATATTCGGCTGCGTTAAGCTTCACACAGAAAGGTGGATGTCCCAGATTTTCCCATGGGTTGCTGCCAGCGCGGGTCAAAGGAGCATATTGGAAACTGTAATCTACGGGCGGTAGCGTGGATGTCCCAGTTTTTTCCTCCCAGATTTTGCCAGATTTTTTGGACAAGAATTGATCATATTTTATTATTTCGCAAAACAAGCATGGAGAGCATATGTTGCTAAGTAGAGTAGAGGGTGAATACCTTCCATCGTCCTTTATGATTAAAATAAAGACATTTGATGATATTTCAAACTTTGAATGTGAAATGACATCAACATTAATTCATGAATACATCCATTTTTTACAAGATCTAACGCTGCCATATTGCGTAAGAGAGAACCTAGTACATTTGTCAACTTTTTTTGACCGTTTGGAAATGGCCAAAAAAGATAAAAAAATAACAATCCCACAAAACAACTCAATTGATGGGTTAGAGCTAACAACACTTCAAACAGAAATGACATGGGGCAGCTTACATCAAATAATAAAAGCACCAAAAATAATATCTATCACCCAGAAATCTAAACCTATACCTGAACATAAATTTACACTTCATAGCTATGAATTGAATTTTGAAAATGGTGAAAAATATCATTTTGGAGCTCGAGACATTCTTGAGTACATTGCATATAAAATCGAAAAACAACACTACCCGGATGAAGATAAACTAGCCGACTTCCCTTATCACTCTGTAGATTTAGTTATAAATCATTATAATTTAAATAGCTCATAAATATAAAAAATGGCGTTAGCTGAGTATTGCCTTATAAATGACAATCCAGCTAATATGTTGATAAATATTCTTAAGTCATTCCTTGATAATAGCAGCATTGATAGCAAACTACTGACCCTTAACGATCAAGATTTTATTGCAATGCTCGCAAGCGAAATTACAAGTCAGCAGGTAGGCTCCTTTGAACAATAAAAGAAAAAATTAAATCGCTGCCATAAAGAGCTATCTCTTTCTTTACAACAAAGATATACCAACGATACATTCCCAGACATCCATGACTGGCTTGTGAAAACCATTGAATATGTGGAAAGTCAATTATCTGGGTTTTATTTTTTCACATTTATAATGGAACCAATGACAGACAACTTCAATAGCAGAATGCTGGAGATAATCTCTTCAATTGGCATACCTATAATAATGAACTCACAAGGTCAAATAGTCTCATACTTAAGCGATAAAATAAAAAAGAACCATTCATACAATTATTAGCTTATGACTTCACATCATATTTAGAGCAGAGGACCCACAATGTCCACTTTGCAGCTACCGTGAACTTGAACATGTTGAAAATATGACTAATGATTGTATTGATGCCCCATTTCGCCGGGCACATCAAGAAGAATTATGTCCGTTTGGAAAATTTATAAAATCACACAACATACATGATCTTCTGCGAAGCGCTGGATGGTAGATGATTGCTTCGACCTCTTCACCTTGGTGATTCACATTTATACACAAAAAATGAAAACATTTAATGGTCATGTAAAAGGCTGCAAAGCATTTATATAATTAGATGTGAAAACTAATACATTACAGAAAGCAATAATTACGGTAATACATACTTAAAGGCGACCATCCGGTCGCCTTTGTTATTTCTATCGCTTTCCAATCAGGAAAACTCACCGAGCAGGTCGCTTGGCACCATTCCCTTTGGCCGCAGGCTTGCCGCCTTGAGCAGCGGGTTTGGCACCCGGCTTGGCTGAACCCGCGCGGGTTGGGGCTTTGCCTTTGTGAGCGGGTTTTCCAACCGGCTTACCCTGAGCTGCGCCTTGAGCGGCGGGCTTGCCATTGCCCGCCTTGCCACCCTTGCTGGCGGCAGGGGTGTCGCTGCGAGGCTTGCCTTGGGCGGCGGCCCCTTGCGCGCCTGCGCCCTTACCGGCAGAGGCGCCCTTGCCAGCACCATTACCGCGCTGGTGAACTATGTTGCTGTGGCGAGTCAACGCAGGCTTGAGGCCCTTGTTGCGGCTGCGCTCGGCCTTGACTTCGCCACGGCCTTCCGGCGGTACCAGGCAGTCCGGGCCGTTGCCGATCAGGTGGCCCTTGCCCATTTCCAGCAGGGCTTCGCGGATCATGGGCCAGCCGGCCGGATCGTGGTAGCGCAGCAGCGCCTTGTGCAGGCGACGGCGACGCTCCCCCTTCACCACGAACACGTCCCCGCCCTGGCGGCTCACCTTGTTGAGGGGGTTTTTCTCGGTGTAATACATGGTGGTGGCGTTGGCGAGCGGCGACGGGTAGAAGTTCTGCACCTGATCGAGCTTGAAGCGGTTGGTCTTGACCCAGAGCGCCATGTTCACCATGTCTTCATCCGTGGTGCCCGGGTGGGCGGAGATGAAGTAGGGGATCAGGTACTGCTGCTTGCCCGCCTCCTTGGAATACTTGTCGAACAGCTCCTTGAAGCTGTAGTAGCTGCCCATGCCCGGCTTCATCATCTTGGAGAGCGGGCCCTCCTCGGTGTGCTCGGGCGCGATCTTGAGGTAGCCGCCGACGTGGTACTTGGCCAGCTCCTTGATGTAGCGCGGATCTTCCACCGCGATGTCGTAACGCACCCCGGAGGCGATCAGTATCTTCTTGATCCCCTTCACATCCCGCGCCTTGCGGTAGAGGTTGATGGTCGGGGTATGGTCGGTGTCCATGTGCGGGCAGATGGTGGGCCAGACGCAGGAGGCACGGCGACAGGTCTGCTCGGCCTTGGGGCTCTTGCAGCGTAAGCGGTACATGTTGGCGGTGGGACCGCCGAGATCCGAGATGACGCCGGTAAAGCCCGGCACCTTGTCGCGGATCTCTTCGATCTCCTTGATGATCGACTCTTCCGAGCGGCTCTGGATGATGCGCCCCTCGTGCTCTGTGATGGAGCAGAAGGAGCAGCCGCCGAAGCAGCCGCGCATGATGTTGACCGAGGTCTTGATCATCTCGTAGGCCGGGATCTTCTCGTTGCCATAGGCCGGGTGCGGCACCCGCTGGTAGGGCAGGCCGAACACGCCGTCCATCTCGTCGGTTTCCAGCGGGAAGGCGGGCGGGTTGACCCAGATGATGCGATCGCCGTGGGCCTGGGAGAGCGCGCGGGCGCAGCCCGGGTTGGTCTCGTGATGCAGGATGCGGGACGCATGGGCGTAGAGCACCTTGTCTTCCTTCACCCGCTCGAACGCCGGCAGCTTGACGTAGGTCTTCTCCCAGGGTTTCTGCTTGGGGGGCTGCACCAGGATGGGCTTGGCCTCCTGCTCCACCGGCGCTGTGCCTTCATCGTCCGAGCAGGGCGCCCCTTCCATATAGGGGTTCATGATGGGGTCGATGCGGCCGATCTGATCCAGCTTGCTCGAATCCACCCCGCGCCAGCCCGGCAGCGGCTCACGGCGGATGACGGCGGTGCCGCGAATATCCTGCATGGTCTCGATGGTCTCGCCACCCGCGATGCGGTGCGCCACCTCGATCAGCGGCCGCTCGGCGTTGCCGTAGATAAGGATATCGGCCTTGGCGTCCAGCAGGATGGAGCGGCGTATGGTCTCGGACCAGTAGTCGTAGTGGGCGATGCGGCGTAAGGAAGCCTCTATGCCGCCGATGACCACGGGGACCTCTTTATAGGCCTCTTTGCAGCGCTGGGTATAGACCAGAGTGGCTCTGTCCGGCCGCTTGCCGCCCACGTCCCCCGGGGTGTAGGCGTCATCGTGGCGCAGCTTCTTGTCGGAGGTGTAGCGGTTGATCATGGAGTCCATGTTGCCCGCGGTCACCCCGTAGAAGAGGTTCGGCTTGCCCAGACGCATGAAGTCATCCTTCGATGACCAGTCCGGCTGGGCGATGATGCCGACCCGAAAGCCCTGGGATTCCAGCATGCGGCCAATGACCGCCATGCCGAAGCTCGGGTGATCCACGTAGGCGTCGCCGGTGACCAGCACTATGTCGCAGCTGTCCCAGCCGAGCTTGTCCATCTCCGCTCTGGACATGGGCAGGAAGGGCGCAGTGCCGTAGCACTCGGCCCAGTAGCGGGGATAGGAGAAGAGAGGGGTAACCGGCTGCATTTTGAACACCTGGAACAATTCGGGTCGCGCATTATACCGGCAGAGCAAGGCGGGGGCGATGGCTTTTTGCCCCCATAGAACAAGGGGAGAAGAGACCGCCCTCAGAGAGAGAAGCGGGCCGGCATGAACCTGTGGTGGTGGCGCAGCAGCAACTGATAGCCGCCGAGCAGGCACCAGATGCAGGCTGGCGCCAGGAAGACGGGGTGAGTGGCGAGGCGCAGCATCAGCACCCCCAACAGGATGAGGGCGAAGGGGCGGCTCTCGTAGAGCCAGTGCGGCCAGGCCTGTCGCCGCGTCTGGCGCGACTTGTCTGGCCTGCGATGGGCACTGCGCCTGAACCAGGCGAGCGACCCGGCCAGATAGAGGGCTAGCCCGGCCAGCAGCAACACAGGCTGCCCTGCAAGGCTCAACAGCAGCAAGCCGCTGCCCAGATAGAGAAAAGGCAGCGGCTCGTAGATGGCGGATGGCAGCATGGAAGATGACCCCTGTGGGAACTGGTCATATGCTAACCAGCCCGGCCTCGGCTGCCATCCTCTTTTGCATCCCGCCCCCCGGATGGGGGGACGGATCAGGCCGCCGGCTTGTCCCGGCTCTCGGGGGGGGTCTCTACACCCGGAGGGTTCCCCTCGGCCAGCGCCTCGTCCACCAGCCGATCCCGCGCCCCCGTCATCCCCGCCCGTCTGGCGATCAGGTGATAGATGGCGGGCACTATCAGCAGGGTGACCAGGGTCGCCAAGGAGAGCCCGAAGAAGACCACTGTGCCCACAGCCATCCGGCTCTCATAGCCCGCCCCCATGGAGACCATCAGCGGCACGGCGCCTATGATGGCGGTCAGGGAGGTCATCAGGATGGGCCGCAGACGGCGTACCGAGGCGGCTATGATGGCCTCCTCGAAGGATTCCCCCCGCTGGCGCAGCTGGTTGATGAACTCCACGATGAGGATGCCGTTCTTGGTCACCATGCCGATCAGCATGATCATCCCTATCTGGCTGTAGATGCTGAGCTCCTGCCCCGTCAGCCAGAGGCCGAGCAGGCCGCCGAAGATGCCGAGCGGCACTGTCACCATCACCACGGTCGGGGTCAGCAGGCTCTCGAACTGGGCCACCAGCACCAGATAGACCACCAGCAGGGCGAGGCCGAACACCATCACCATCTCCCCCTGATTGTCGCGATAATCCTTGGACTCACCGGCGTAATCCACCGTCATGCCGCTCGGCAGATGCTCCCCTGCCCAGCCATCGAGGAAGTCGAGCGCCTCCCCCAGGGTGTGGCCTGGGGCCACGTCCGCGGTGAGGGCAATGGCCTTCTGGCGCTGATAGTGGTTGAGCCGCTGCGGGCTCGCCACCTGGGTGACGGTGGCCAGGGTGGAGAGGCTCACCATCTCGCCATTGGCGGCCTTGAGATAGATGCGGCTGACGTCCGAGATGCCGTTGAACTGGGTCTGGTTGGCCCTCAGGTAGACGTCATACTCCTCGCCCCTGTCCACATAGGTGGTCTGGCTGACGCCGCCGAGCAGGGCCTGAAGCGAGCTGGCCACGGTGGAGACAGGAATGCCGAGCTGGCTGGCCCGCTCCCGCTCTATGGTCACCTGCAGCTCAGGGGTCTTCTCGGCGTAGTCGAGATCCGGGGTCAGCATCAGCCCGCTCTGGCCGGCGGCCTGTTGCAGCGCCAGCCCCTGCTGATAGAGCTCCCCATAGTCGGAGCCCTGCAGCACGAACTGCACGGCCGCGGTGGAGCCGCCCCTGAATCCGGGCTGGAAGGTGCGGATCATCACATCCGGAATGCCGGCCAGCCGCCCGCTCAAGCTGCGGCCAAACTCGGTGGCGGTCTCGTCCCGCACCGCCCAGTCGGTGAGCTGGATGATGACCATGCCGGTCTGATCGCCGCCGCGCCCGAAGGCCGGGGTGCTGAAACTCATGGCCTGCACCACCCCCTTGCCGAGCAGCGGCATGATGGCGGCCTCCACCTGCTGCATGTTGCGCTTCATCCGCTCTATGCTGGTGCCCTCGGCCCCTTTCACGAACACATAGATGACTCCCCGATCTTCGGTGGGGGTCAGGCTTGCGGGCAGCTTGCCAAACAGGGCGCCGATGCCGCCGAGGCAGAGCAGCAGCACCAGCGGCATCCAGACGGATCGGCGCAGCACCGCGCCCAGCAGGCGACGATAGAGTACCTCCACCCGGCCGAGCCCCCGATCCAGCGCCGCCGTCATGGCATTGGGCTTGTCGACGGTGCGCATCAGCCAGGAGCCCATGGCCGGGGTCAGGGTGAGCGCCACCAGGGAGGAGAAGAGCACCGCGAGCGATAGCAGGATCGCAAACTCGGTAAAGAGCCGCCCGACCATGCCTTCCATGAAGGCGATGGGCACGAACACCATCACCAGCACGGCCGTGGTGGCCACCACGGCAAAGCCCACCTCCCGGGTGCCGTGCCAGGCCGCCATCAGGGGGGATTCCCCTCGCTGCAGATGGTGGTGGATGTTCTCCACCACCACTATGGCGTCGTCCACCACCAGGCCGATGGCGAGAATGAGCGCCAGCAGGGTGATGAGGTTGATGGAGAAACCGAGATACCAGGCGCCGATGAAGGCCGAAATGAGCGACACCGGCACCGTGATGGCAGGAATGAGCGTGGTGCGCCCCTGCCCGAGGAAGAGGTAGAGCACGGCCACCACCAGCACGGCGCTGATGGCCAGCGTCTCGTACACCTCGTCGATGGCCTGCTTGATGAAGACGGTGGAGTCGTAGTCCACCTCCAGGGTGGCGCCTTCCGGCAGGAAGCGCTGCATCTCTGTCATCTTGCGCTCTATGCCCTGGGCCACCGCCAGGGGGTTGGCGGTGGATTGCGCGACTATGCCTATTCCCAGGCTCTCGCGGCCGTTGCGCTGATAGGCACTGTCTTCATTCTTGGCCCCCACCTCCACGTCGGCGATGTCCGCCAGGTAGATGCTCTGGCCATTGACGGCCGTCTTGACCGGCAGGGCGCGAAAATCCTCGGCGCTGTGGTAGAGGCGGGCGATCTGCACCGCCATTGTCATGCTGTTGTTGCGGATCTCCCCCCCGGGCAGCTCTATGTTCTCCCGCTTGAGGGCATCCTGCACGTCGGCCACCGTGATGCCGCGGGCCGCCATGTCGGCGGGGCGCAGCCTCACATACATCACCTGGGTCAGATCGCCGGAGAGTTGCACCTCGCTCACCCCGTCCACCAGGCTCAAGGGATCCACCAGCATGCGATTGGCGTAGTCGGTCATGGCGGTGCGGTCCATCTGGGTGCTGCTGAAGTTCAGCCAGATCGCCACGTCACCGTTGCCGTTGTCCTTGGTCACCATGGGCTCGTCCGCCTCGTCCGGCAGCTTGGGTCTGGCCCGGGAGATGGCGTCACGCACATCCGAGGTCCCCTCCAGCATGTTCCAGCCGAGCTTGAACTCCACCGTGATGGAGGATCGCCCCTTGCGGGTCACCGAGTTGATGTTCTTGATACCGCTGATGCCGGAGAGCTGATCCTCGATGGGCTTGGTGACCTGACTCTCCATCACCTCGGGGGCCGCCCCCTCATAGGTGGTGGTGATGGAGACGGACGGCGTCTGCACGTCCGGCATCTCCCGCACCGTCAGCTTGGCGAAGGCCACCAGGCCGAATACGGTGAGCAGGGCACTGATGACCACCGCCACCAGGGGGCGGCGCACTGAGATATCGGAGAGCCACATCAGCCTTTTACCTCGGTCAGATCGCGGACCAGGGCGCCGTCACGCAGGTTGACCAGCCCCTCCACCGCGATGCGATCGCCGACGTTCAGCCCCTTGATGACCCACACTTCCTCGCCATGGGTATCCCCAAGCTCCACCGGAATGCGTTTCACCCGGCCGTCCGCCTCCAGGCGGTAGACGAAGCGAAGCTCCCCCGCATACTCCACCGACTGGGCGGGGATCAGGGTCATCTTCTGGGCGGGCAAAGAGAGATCTACATTCATCAGCATGCCGGGCCTCAGCTGGCCGTCCGGGTTGGGAAGGATGACCCGCGCCTTGATGTTCTGGGTATCGTTGGAAACGCGACTGTCGAGGGTTTCCAGCACGCCGGAGAAAGATTGATCCGGCCAGGCCGAGCTGGTGGCCGTCACCGTCATGCCGGGTTTGAGGAGGGAGAGGTAGCGCTCCGGCACCGCCAGATCGAGCCGCAATCTGGCCAGCTCGTCCAGGTGGAGCAGCACGTCGCCGCTGTTGACCAGGGCCCCTTCGCTGAGATCGATCAGGCTGACGGTGCCGTCGAAGGGGGCCGCCAGGGTGCGCAATGACAGCTCATAGCGCGCCGCGTCGACCCGGGCCTGGGCCTGGGCCACGGTCGCCTCCTGCCCTTCCAGCTCCGAGGTGGTGATGGCACCGCGCGCCACCAGCCGGCGTATGTCCCGCAGCTTGCGGCTCTCGTCGCGCACGCTGGCGCTCTGCTCGGCGAGTTCGGCCTGCTGCTTGCCCGCATCCAGGGCGATCAGGGTCTCCCCCTGCTTGACCCGCTGACCGGAGCGCACCGCAATCCTGACGATGCGTCCCGTGACCTCGGGGCTGACCACCACGGAGCGATTGGCCGCCAGCTTGCTGACCAGCTTGATGGAAGGCTCTGCCAGGCTCTGCCTGACCGTTTCCGCCCTGATGTTGACCTGTCTGGGCTCGGGCTTGCTGACCGGTTTGGCCTGCCGGAGAGCCCAGGTGCCGGCCCCCAGCAGCAGGAGAAGAGGAACAAGCCACAGCCATACGCGCATTTTCATCAAACAATCCATGCAAGGTAAGAGATAAGAAGAAGAGGGAACTTCATCAATGATGGCACCATGTTACCCCCTGACTATGCCGTGACTATGTATAAATGTGACAAAACGTAACAGCCCATGGGATAGATCATCAAACTCGCCACTGACGGGGACGCTGAGACGTTTCTGCCCTAAACTGATGCACCGATATCACTCATGGTCCCGGTCTGCCCATGTCCAAACTGTCTCATCCCCTCGCCA
Source organism: Aeromonas sp. Marseille-Q7275 (assembly GCF_965119515.1). NCBI lineage: Bacteria > Pseudomonadati > Pseudomonadota > Gammaproteobacteria > Aeromonadales > Aeromonadaceae > Aeromonas > Aeromonas sp. Marseille-Q7275. The sequence goes on along the minus strand of NZ_CBCPLW010000001.1, from coordinate 281,502 downwards.
GGTATCGCCGTCTGCAATGGCTGGTGCTGGTCTTGGTGACACTCCTGCTGGCGCTCTCGCTGCAACACACCTTCACCCAGATCACCGACCTGAATCGACGCGACACCATCCACACGGCGGCCCGGTTGGGATCCCAGTTCCAGCAGATGGAGACCTTTCTTGAAGCCATGCGTGGTCAAGCCGAGGAACGCCTGCGCAGCCATTCCCAGTCCCCCCTGACCCACCAGCTCTACCGGGCTCTGCAGGTCACGCCTGCGCTCGGGATCACGCTGGACAAGGTGCCTGCCGATCTGCCTGCCAGCCTCACTGGCAATCTGACCGGTCAGGGCCCGCTGCCGGCCCCAGGCAGTGAGCGAGAAGACAGATTTCATCTGGCGCTCAGCCTCTCTCCCCTGCTCTCGACCACCAGCAAGATACTGGGCAGGGAGGCAGCCTGGATCTATTTCACCGGGGTGGATCATTTTATCTACCTCTATCCCTGGGTGCCCTCGAGCCAGTTTCGTTTCGATCCAGCCATCTATCAGAAGTCCTTCTGGCAAGACGCCCTGGCACAGCAATCCCACACCCGGAACGCCACCCTGTCACGCCCCTATCAGGATCTCGCCGGACAGGGGCAGATGATCACCCTGTCCCAGCCCATTACAAAGGCACAGACCCTGGTCGGGGTGATCAGCATCGACATCCTGCTCGGTCGCCTCGAGCAGCATCTGCGTCAACCGGCCCCCCAGGCGGGTACCCTGTTTCTGGTCAACCAGCACAGGCAGATCCTGGCTCGCAGCCAACCGGGTACGGCGCCGCCCCTGACCCCTGACGAGGCGCAGGATGGCTATCACTGGCAACAAGGAGCCTTCCAGCTCACCCATGCCATTCCCGGCACCCCGCTGACCCTGATCCACCGTATTCCTCTATTGCCCTTGCTGCAGACACTGATCTGGCAGTCCGCCACGGCGCTGCTCACCCTGCTCTGCCTGGTGGTGGCCGCCATCTCCAGCCTCAGAGCCCGGTTGCTGAACCGGCAGCTGAACTACCTGTCCCGTCACGATGCCCTCACCGGCGCCTTCAATCGCCACCATTTCAACGCCTTCGAGCAACGGCACGCCCTGGCTGGCACCACCCATATCGGCGCCATCATGTTCGACTGCGATCACTTCAAGCTGGTCAACGATCGCTTCGGTCACGGGGTGGGCGATCAGGTACTGATCCAGCTGGTGCGGATATGCCGCCCCCTGTTGGGGAGAGGCAGCATACTGGTCCGCTGGGGCGGCGAGGAGTTTCTGCTGCTGGTCGCAGACAGGGATCTCCCCCTGGCTCAGCTTGCCGAACAATTGCGGCTGCGCATTGCGGAACACGACTGGGCCGAGATAGCCCCCGAGCTGAGGGTGACCGTCAGCCTGGGCCATTGCCGCCAGGGCCCCGGCGTTCGCCTGCAGGAGGTCATCCGCCGTGCCGATCTCGCCCTCTATCGGGCCAAGGCCAATGGTCGCAACCGCAGCGAAGGCTGGCAGGATGACGCACAGGAGAAGCAGGAGTAAGCTGGAACCCCAACTCACAACAGGAGACGCACAGTGGCACGAAAACCCCGCCTTGGCCTGGCCCTTGGCAGCGGCGCCGCCCGCGGATGGGCGCACATCGGCATCATACGGGCGCTGGAGCGCCTCGGAGTCAAACCGGATCTGGTGGCCGGCTGCTCCATCGGCAGTTTCGTCGGTGCCGCCTATGCCGCCGGCGAGCTGGACAAACTGGAGTCCTGGGTGCGCGGCTTCAGCCGCTTGCAGGTGATGGGGTTGCTCGATCCCGCCCTCTCCGGCGGCCTGTTCCGCGGTGACAAGGTGTTTGGCATCGCCGCCAGCCACCTGGGGGATCCCGCCATCGAGAGCCTGCCGCTGCCCTTCGCCTGCGTCGCCACCGAGCTCGATACCGGCCGCGAGATCTGGCTGCAAGAGGGGCCTCTGCGCCAGTGCGTGCGCGCCTCCTGCGGCATGCCCGGCATTCTGACCCCGACCCGGGTTGATGATCGCTGGCTGGTGGATGGCGCCGTGGTCAACCCTGTGCCCATCTCCCTGGCCCGTGCCATGGGGGCCGAGGTGGTGATCGCCGTCAACCTCAACACAGACCTGCATCAGCCCTGGACCGACGAGCCGGACGAGCCCGCCCCGGGAGGGATCTTCAGCCAGTGGCTGGGCCGGGGAGAACCCAGCACCCCCGGCATGTGGGGCGTGATGACAGGCTCCATCAACATCATGCAGGAGCGGATCACCCGGGCCCGCATGGCCGGGGATCCCCCCGAGATCCAGCTCTGCCCGCGCCTTGGCAGCCTCTCCATCATGGACTTCCACCGTGCCAGCGATGCCATCAACGAGGGGGAGGCTTGCGTCGAGCGCAACCTGGACCAGCTCAAGGAGGAGCTCTCCCGACTCGGCCTGATATGAGGGCGCCATCGGGGCACCCCAATGAAAAAGAGCGCCATCAGGCGCTCTTTTTCTGTCCGGAGCGCGAGGTCAGAACAGCCCCAGTCCCTTGAGCATGACGATCAGGATGAGCGGCGGCGACACGTAGCGGATGATGAAGAACAGCGGCTTGAGAATGGCCAGCTCCAGCTCGCCCCCATTGGTCAGCGCCGCCTTCATCCGCTCGAAGCCCCAGACCCAGCCCACGAACAGGCAGAGGAAGATGCCGCCAAGGGGCATCAGCACATTGGAAGAGACGAAGTCGAACAGATCGAAGAAGGTCTTGCCGGCTATCTGCACGTCCGCCAGCGTGCTGTTGGAGAGCGCACAGGTCGATCCGACCGCCCCCAGCACCAGCAGGTTGATCAGGGTCGCCCTTCTTCGGCTCATGTGGAAACGCTCCGAGAGCACCGAGACCGGCACTTCCAGAATGGAGAGCATGGCCCCCGTGGCCGCGATGGCGGAGAGCACGAAGAACAGCACCATGAAGAGGTGGCCGAACGGTATGCTGGCAAACACCGCCGGAATGGTGATGAACAGCAGGGAGGGACCGGCGGTCGGCTCGAAGCCGAAGGCAAACACCGCCGGGAAGATGGCGATCCCCGCCAGCATGGAGACGAACAGATCGGCGCACATCACCCGGACCGTGGTAAGCGGTATGTGCTGATCGTCCCGAAAGTAGCTGCCATAGGTCATCATGCAGCCCATGCCGATGGAGAGCTTGAAGAAGGCCAGCCCCATGGCCGTCAGCACCACGCCGGCGGTGACCTTGGAAAAATCGGGGGAGAACAGGAAATTCAGCCCCTCGCTCGCCCCGGGTAGGGTCAGACTGCGAATGCCGATCACCAGCAGCAGGATGAACAGCACCGGCATCAGCCGCTTGGTGACGGCCTCTATCCCCTTCGACACCCCCATCAGCAATATGCCTCCCATCAGCGCCAGCACCAGCCACTGCCACAGCAGGCTCTGCAAGGGATCCGTGATGAGCGAATTGAAGGCCGCCCCCGTGACGGCGGGATCGGTCGAGAGGATCTCGCCGCTGGCCGCCTTGAAGATGTAGGCAAACACCCAGGCCGCCACTTCGGAGTAAAACGACATGATGAGGAAGGCCGCGCTCACTCCCATGGCCGCGATCAGCCACCAGGGTTGTCCCTTGGGCGCCAGCTTGATGAGCCCGCTCACCGCATCGGATTTCGCCTGACGCCCCAGCATGATCTCCGAGATCATCACCGGCAGCCCCACCAACAGGGTGGCGATGACATAGACCAGCAGAAAACCGGCGCCCCCGTTTTCCCCGGTCAGATAGGGAAACTTCCAGATGTTGCCAAGGCCGACCGCCGAGCCCAGGGTCGCGGCAAGCACGCCGAAGGTGCTGGTAAAGCCATCTCTGGCTTTGGGAAGGGTATTGCTCATGCGTGTCTCGCTTTGTGGATCAGGGGCCTGAAATTAAAGGGTCGGAATTTTCCGGGGATTAATCCAGCTTGCCAAGGTGATTTAGTTGAAATCGCCACATGAAGCACACAACGCACTCTGTATTTAAATAAATGCCTGTTTTGACAAATAAAAAATGCCGCCTCGCGGGCGGCATTTTTATCAAGGCTCAGGCAATCAAGCCTTGGCAATATCGTCCGGACCGATCTGACCGATTTCGGCGACTTTCTTGTCGGCCAGCAGCCAGAGGGTGAACTTGTGCAGTTCCGGGTGATGAGCCAGGGCGACCAGGAAGGCGCCTCCAACTTCACGGTAACCCAGTTCATAGTTCTTCAGGGTAGTCGGGGGGACGCCCAGCAGATCGGCAAACTTGGGACGGCTCAGGCCAACCGCTTCGCGGATCTGACGGATCTTCTTGCCAACAGTTACGATATTTGAATTCATGTGTTCCATACTCCGTTCGGCGGATTCACTCCACCTTTATTTTTCGCGACGACTCGTAGTCAAGTGTATCAGTTTTGAACGGACTCGTTATGGTCGAGCCTCTATCTTTAATAAGCGTCTTTCGACGACAACCCTAACAAACCTCGGGGATGGTAATCGCAGAGTCGCCTCAGGTAAACAGTCTCGAAGAGAAACCTTTATTGTTGCCACGGCCATAACTCGTATAATTCGCCGGTTATCCCTTAGAGAGTATTCAGCATGGCATTTCCCGGCATCATCTCCCGACTTCACCCGGATTCAGACCCCGATTCCCTCCCCCGCCAGCTCCGTCAGAGCCAGCAAACCCGGGCCGAGGCACTCTGGCTACCCGCCGCCATGCAGAGCGAGGCCGCATCCGTACTGGCTTCCCTTCCGGACAAGTGCAGCCTCTATCTCGAGCAAGCCGCCCCCCTGCCCCTGCGCAGCCACGACGGCGTTCTGCAGCCAGATGGCAGCCTGCTGCTCGGCAATGGTAACCGCATGACACTGGCGACGGAAAAAGGGGATGGTGGACTGGTGCCCGAGCAGGGCCTGCAGGAGATGGCCCAGTGGCTGGAAGCCGGCCATCAACATTTCATCTGTTCAGCCGCGATTCAGCCGGTGGCCAGGGCCATCCTCAATATCTGGCCCCTGGACCCCTATCTCGCCCGCCATTTTTTACTCGGCTTCACACCCTTGCTGTGCGAAGCAACCGAGGCCGACTATCTCGCGGTGTTTGCGACCAGGGACGCTATCGCCACCCCGCAGCACGCTTGGGTTGAGGCCTATATGAAGCTTGAGCGAAAGCTGCATCGCGCCTACTTGGATCACTAATAAATCCAGATAAACAGCCAGTTATCCATACGACACAATCTGCCCCACAGATTATCTGTGAGCTTGATCATGTTTTGAAATGAGCATAAAGTGCGCCACGTCATCGGAATGACATCGGCTGTTCGTGGCGAAGTATGCGCTCTCGATAGTGCAACTCGCCCACCTGTGCACCCAGATAACGTGCCTCCTGGATGGATCTAGGATCCCTGCTCGGCGCAACCCTTGTTGCCCGGCAGAGCCAGCAGCTTACATAAATTACAAAGTGCGAAGCACGTGAACAACGTGCCATCTCAACGAGGATTAATTTTATGATGAAAATGGCTCCTTCCCTGATCGCCATCGCCATGGCTGCCATGGGTGCAACTGCTGCACACGCCGCTGATGATATCTACTTCGGTGCCGGTGTCGGTGCAACTCACTTCAACGGTCTGAATAAGATCGAAGGCGTGAACACTGGTGAAGAAGACGCGGCTGCTGCCAATGCCTTCGTTGGTTACAACTTCAACGAGTACTTCGGTTCCGAACTGGGCTACCAGTACACCGGCCGTGGCAACACCGATGGCAACCGTTACGAGAGCCAGGGTGCCACCCTGTCCGGTATCGCTCGTCTGCCGCTGGGCAACGACTTCTCCCTGTTCGGTGAAGCTGGCGCCTACTGGGGCCACACCGACGGTATGGGCACCAGCGATACCAAGGTATCCCCGCTGGCCGGTGCCGGTGTGACCTACAAGGTCAACGACGCGCTGGATCTGCAAGCTCGTTACCGCTACATGTGGGACGTGGCTGACCTGCACGCCGACAACGTACGCTACAAGTCCAACCAGAGCGTTGCGACCCTGGAAGCCGTTTACCACCCGTTCCGTACTTCCTACGTAGCTCCGGCTCCGGCTCCTGTTGTTGAAGAAGCACCGGCTCCTGCTCCGCAGATCGTTGAAAAGAACTTCGCCCTGAACTCCGACGTGCTGTTTGCCTTTGGCAAAGACAGCCTGAAGGCCGAAGGCGTGGAAGCCCTGAACGCTCTGTACCAGCAGATCGTCGAGTTCCAGCCGAAAGACGGCAACGCCGTTGTTGTTGGTTACACCGACCGTATCGGTTCCGACGCTTACAACCAGAAGCTGTCTGAAGCCCGTGCCCGCACCGTTGCCAACTTCTTGGTCAGCAAGGGTATGGCTGCCAGCAAGGTTGCCATCGAAGGTCGTGGCGAAGCCAACCCGGTTACCGGCACCAAGTGCAACGGCGTAACCGCCAAGGCTCAGCTGATCTCCTGCCTGGCCCCGGACCGTCGCGTAGAAGTGCGCGTATCCGGCGTACAGGAAGTTCAGCAGTAATCTGACTCCGCTCAGATAACGCGAAAAGGGGATGCCACGGCATCCCCTTTTGCATGTCTGTCGCCTCAAACGTCACCCTCTGTCTCATCACACTCTCCCCGCCCCCTCTCTGATCAGGCCGCGCCCCGTCGCGCCAGCGCTGCATATCTGACCAGAAACTTGATCAAGCCGATTCAAAAGAATACAGTAGCAACGCTTGTAAGACATTGGATGAACTATTAAAAGTCCCCATTGCCCGGTTAGTTGTCCATGGAGAAACAGCTTCATGAGAATCCAGGTTACCATCCATTTTTTATTCAAGCCGTCCGTGACGAGATCACGGAATCGCAACATGACAACATGAAGTGTCATCTGCGATCGGTATAACAAAGAGTGCGCAGTACGCCCATAGCACGGCAACTCAACGAGGATAAAATGATGAAAATGAAAGTGGCTCCAACCCTGATTGCTCTGGCTATTGCAGCCATGGGAACTTCCACCGCCCAGGCGGCTGATGACTGGTACACGGGTATGGGTGCAGGTTGGGCTTATGGCCATGACCTGGACTCCTTCGGTCTGGATGCTGACAAGGACGCCACCGCGATCTCCCTGTTCGGCGGTTACAACTTCAACGATTACTACGCGGCCGAGCTCGGCTACCTCTACGCAGGCAAGGGTGGCGTCGATGGCGTCGACTTCAAGACCCAAGGTGCGACCCTGTCCGCCCTTGGCCGTCTGCCGCTGGGTGACATCTTCTCCGTGTTCGCCGAAGGCGGTGCCTACTTCAATCATGTCAACGGCAATGGCGAGAGCGACAACGGCACCTCGCCCCTGGCCGGCCTGGGTCTGACCGCCAAGGTCTCCGATCTGCTCGATCTGCAGGCCCGCTACCGCTACATCTGGGATCTGGGTGACGAGCAGAAGACCTGGAAGACCGACATGAGCGTCGCCACCGTGGAACTGGTGATGCACCCGAACCGCAAGGCCTATGTAGCCCCAGTGGCCGCGCCGGCTCCCGAGCCGGTTCCCGAGCCCGTCATGGTCGACAAGAACTTCTCCCTGAGCTCTGACGTGCTGTTTGCCTTCGGCAAATCCACCCTGAAGCCGGAAGGGACTGCCGCCCTCAACACCCTGTATCAGCAGATCGTTGACGTTCAGCCGAAAGATGGCAGCGCCGTGGTAGTCGGTTACACCGACCGTATCGGTTCCGACGCCTACAACCAGAAGCTGTCCGAAGCCCGTGCCCGCACCGTGGCCGACTTCCTGGTCGGCAAGGGTCTGCCGGCAGGCAAGGTCGCCATCGAAGGCCGTGGCGAGGCGAACCCGGTCACCGGCACCCAGTGTGACGGCGTCAAGGGCAAGAACCAGCTGATCGCCTGCCTGGCACCGGATCGCCGCGTCGAAGTGCGCGTCACCGGCGTGCAGGAAGTCCAGCAGTAAGCGGTCAACCCGCACCTGAAAAAAAGGGGCCGTACGGCCCCTTTTTTATTCATCTGTCAGCCCCTCCCACCCCCGTTCCGGGGCGAAACAGTTGTCACCTTCCTCACAGATTTTCCATACGGGGTCGCCACTTAAGTGGTTAAACGTCTCATATGGCCTATACATAATGTTGGTTATACATAACAAAGGGCTGGGAGCCCTATAACACCCAACATCGACGAGGAAACGCGATGAACATTAGACTGAAACCGGTATGGATTGCACTGGCATTGGCGACGGGAGCGGCACAGGCGGCGCCTATGCACGACTGGTATATAGGGGCGGGGGCGGGCTGGGCATGGGCCCATGATCTCGATGATTTCAGCAAGGATGTCAGCAATGATGACGCGTACAACGCCTTCGCCGGATACAACTTCACCGAAAACCTGGGCGCCGAACTGGGCTATCTGTCGGGCGGGGACTGGGACGTCAATGGTCACGAGTTCAGCAACCAGGGGGCAACCCTGTCGATCCTGGGCCGCCTGCCATTGAACGACATCTTCTCGGTGTTTGCCGAGGGTGGCGGCTACCTCTACAGCGTCAAGTCCATCAACGGCAGCGAGGACAACCTGGCGCCGCTGGCCGAACTCGGCATGACCGCCAGGCTGCACGACTGGATCGACATCCAGGCCCGCTATCGCTACATGGTGCGGGTGGGGGATGACTCGGACAACGACAAGCTGGGCAGCGGCACCTGGCGCTGGGTCAGCGACATCAGCACCGCCACCCGCAGAACTGGTGCTGCACCCCAACCCTGGCCACCCGGTGCGGTGGCCGCCCCCTGGTGGTGACCCCGCCGCCGCCCCCGAGCCGGTGGATCAGACCTTCGGCTACGAGCTCTGACGTGCTGTTTGCCTTCGGCGAGGCCGAGCTCAAGCCGGAAGGCATGGCCGCCCTGGACGATCTCTACCAGCAGATAGTCGACGTCAAGCCCAAGGATGGCAACGCCCTGGTGATGGGCTATACCGACCGCATCGGCTCGGATGCCAACAATCAGGCACTGTCGGAGGCCCGCGCCAGCACGGTCGCCAACTTCCTCATCGGCAAGGGGCTGCCCGCCGACAAGGTGAGCATCCAGGGCAATGGCGAGAGCAATCCGGTCACCGGTACCCAGTGCGATGACGTCAAGGCGAGAGCCGCCCTCATCGACTGCCTGGCCCCGGATCGCCGGGTCGAGATCCGGGTGACCGGCGTGCAGGCAGCCGCACCAGCGGCCACCGAGCCCGCGGCCGAACCTGCTGCCGAGCAACCGGCACAATAACCCCTCATCCACCTCTGTCGTGCACAAAAAAGGGATGCTTGCGCATCCCTTCTGCTTTTGCGGCCTCTTCGATCAGAACGAAGTGCGACGATAGCGGCGGTATTCCGGCCGCCAGAAGTTCGCCTCGATGGCCTGGTCTATCACATCATCGGGGGTCTGTACCGCCTTGCCCTGCAGCATGGCGGTCTTGGCCACCATCTTGGCGATGTAGCGGGAGACACTATGGATATCCGCCAGATCCGGCAGCAAGGAGCCCTCCTCTCCCTTCACCAGCGGCGAGCACTCCGCCAGGGCCCGGCTGGCGGACATCAGCATGGCGTCGGTCACCCGGGTGGCGCCCGAGGCGATGACGCCAAGACCTATTCCCGGGAAGATGAAGGAGTTGTTGCACTGGGCGATGACGTAGCGCTTGCCCTTGTACTCCACCGGCGCGAACGGGCTACCGGTAGCCACCAGCACCTGGCCGTCGGTCCAGCGGATGAGATCCGCTGGCGTCGCCTCCACCCGGGAGGTGGGGTTGGAGAGCGGGAAGATGATGGGGCGGGAGCAATGCTTGTGCATGGTCTTGACCACCTCTTCGGTGAACAGACCAGGCTGGCCGGAGACCCCGATCAGGATGTCAGGACGACCGTGCTCCATCACCTCCAGCAGGGAGATGTTGTCCCCCACCGGCCACTCCTTGATCCGCTCCAGCGGCTGGGAGAGCTTGCGCTGGAAGTCGAGCTGGTTGGGGATCTTGTCGGTGATGAGGCCGAAACGGTCCACCATGAAGACCCGGCCGCGGGCTTCCGCATCATTCAGCCCTTCGGCCTTCATCTGCGCCACTATCTGCTCGGCGATGCCGCAGCCGGCGCTGCCCGCACCGAGGAAGGCGACCCGCTTCTCGGAGAGCTTGGCCCCCGAGGCCTTGCAGGCGGCGATCAGGCTGCCGAGAGTCACGGCGGCGGTGCCCTGGATGTCGTCGTTGAAGCAGCACAGCTCGTCCTTGTAGCGGTTGAGCAGCGGGGTGGCATTGCCCTGGGCGAAGTCCTCGAACTGCAGCAGGATCTCGGGCCAGCGGCGCTTGACCGCCTGGATGAAGGCATCGACGAACTCGTCGTACTCCTCGCCCGAGATGCGCGGATGGCGCCAGCCCATGTAGAAGGGATCGTTCAGCAGTTGCTGGTTGTTGGTGCCCACATCCAGCACCACCGGCAGGCAGTAGGCGGGGGAGATGCCGCCGCAGGCGGTGTAGAGGGAGAGCTTGCCGATGGGAATGCCCATGCCGCCGATGCCCTGATCCCCGAGGCCCAGGATCCGCTCGCCGTCGGTGACCACTATCACCTTGACGTTCTGCTTGGTGGCGTTTTGCAGCATGTCATCGATCCTGTCCTTGTCCGGATAGGAGATGAAGAGGCCGCGGGCACGGCGGTAGATGTTGGAGAACTCCTCGCACGCCTTGCCCACGGTCGGGGTGTAGATGACCGGCAGCATCTCGGTCAGGTGATTGTTCAGCAGGCGATAGAACAGGGTTTCGTTGGTGTCCTGGATGTTGCGCAGATAGATGTGCTTGTCCATGTCGTTGCCAAACGCCATGAACTGGCGATAGGCACGTTCCGCCTGCTCTTCGATGGTTTCGATGTTCTGGGGCAGCAGGCCTTCCAGATTGAAGCTGCTGCGCTCCTCGCTGGTGAAGGCACTGCCCTTGTTGAGCAGCGGGGTTTCCAGCAGGGCCGGGCCGGCGTAGGGAATGTAGAGGGGACGTTTCTGATTATTATCTTCAAACATGGATCTGTACCTTGACTGTGTGGCCCGCCGATCCTATGGGCTTGGGCCAACAATTTCAAAGGGTTTGCACCTCAGTGGCAACAGGTTTGCGACCTAGGCGACGAAAGGCGCCCGGGGTCTGACCAGTGAGGCGGCGAAAACGGTTCGCAAAGTTGGCGCCGTCGCTGTAACCGACCCGGCCGGCCAGCTCAGCCAGCGGCCAGTTGGTATAGAGCAGCAGCTGGCGCGCCTTGTTCATCCGAAGCTGAGTCAGCCAGGCCATGGGCCCCATGCCGAACACCTGCCGGCAGAGCCGATGCAGATGGGGCACAGAGCAGGCCATCTGGCTAGCGAGCAGGGTCACGCTCCAGGGTTCATCGAGGCGCGCTTCCACCCGGCGAAACAGTGCCTGCAGCCTGAGCTCGGGGGTGCCGCGCACCTCCCCCTGCAGGGTCCTGTCCAGCAGCGCCAGCAGCAGGCTGAGCAGCTGGGGCTGCAAGGGCGATCGCACCCCCTCCCCCTGCATCAGGCTGAGCAGATGGTAGAGCTGCTCCCCCTCTTCCCCCTGCCAGATCCGGTGGCCGAGCCGGTGCAGGTGCTGCCAGCGCGGCACGTCATCCAGCAGGATCCAGCTTGTCTGCCAGCCCTCGCCAATGAGCCTGAGCCCCCCCGGTACGGCCGCCGGCAGGAAGATTAGCGAGCCCGCGGGGATGGGCTGCTCCCCCTGATCCGTCAGCAGGGCCCCGCCCTCGTCGTGGCTCACCATCAGGATGTGGAACTCAGGCCTGTTGCGGCGAATGAGGTAGTGATCCCGCAAGCGGGAGAGGCCGGTCAGGAAGATGCCGGCCTCCCCCAGCAGGGGTAAGCCTTCGCGACCCAGCATCCGCTCCTCGCAGCCGGGAGCTATCTCAAGACACTCGCTGACAAATGCCATAACGCCTCAACATGATAGTTTTGAACAAGAAAGCCGAGAGGTGCTCACAGTGGAACCTCCCGCTACTACCCCTATCATACCCATGACAAACCTTGCTTTTCACATACCCGGTTAACATAAATGAATTATTGGCAAGCGATTTTAAAACAAACCACCGATCGTGAGTTCATGACCCGACTGTGGCGGCTGGCCCTGCCGGTGTCGCTGCAATCCATGATGTTCTCCCTGCTCGGTCTCATCGACATCATGATGGTGAGCCAGCTTGGCACCACGGCTGTGGCGGCGGTCGGCTTGGGTAACCGGGTCTTCTTCTTCAACCTGCTGGTGATAGCGGGACTCTCTGGCGGGGTCTCGGTGTTGGCGGCGCAATACTATGGCCGGGGCGAGCTGGCCGGGGTGCGCCGCTCCCTGGCCCTGGCCCTGGTGGGCGCCCTGCTGGTGAGCCTGCCGTTTGCCCTCCTCTATGTGCTCTCGCCGGGCAGCGTGCTCGGCTTTGCCAGCCAGGATCCCGCGCTGCGCCTGCTGGCCGACGAGTTTTTGATGATCACAGGCGCCACCATCCTCTGCACCGCCATAGTCGTGCCCCTGGAGGCGGCCCTGCGCTCGGTGGGCAACGCGGCGGCGCCGACCCGGATCGGCATCATTGCCATCATCGCCAACGTCATCCTCAACTACGCCCTCATCTTCGGCAACTTCGGCTTCGAGGCCATGGGGGTCGCGGGCTCGGCCTGGGGCACCACGATTTCACGACTGCTGCAGACGGCGCTGCTGCTGATCTATGTGCTGCGTCAGGAGCCGCGCCTGGTGCCGCGCAGACAGGACTGGTGCGACGCCTTTCGGCGCAAGGAGGTGGTGCGCTTCACCCTGATCGCCCTGCCGCTCCTGTTCCATGACGGGCTCTGGGCCTTCGGCATGCTGCTCTACGGCTTCCTCTACGCTCATCTGGGCACCGACTCCCTGGCCATCATGACCACCCTCGGCACCTTGGAGAGCATCCTTATCTCCCTCTTCTTCGGGCTGGCGGTGGCCTGCTCCACCCTGCTCGGTCACCGGCTCGGGGCCGAGGAGTACGAGGCGGCCTGGCAGCACTCCCAGCTGTTCCTGCTGCTCGCCCCCATAGGCGCCCTGCTGGTGGGAATAGCCGTCTGGCTGCTGCAGACCAACCTGCTGCAGTGGGTCGGCAACCTGCCGGGGGAGCTGATGGGGGAAGCGGGCCAGGTGCTTGCCATCATGTGCCTCGGCATGTTGCTCAAGGTGTTCAACATGGTGGGCATAGTCGGGGTGCTGCGCTCGGGGGGGGACGTGAACTACAGCATCTTCATCGACATCGTCGCCATGTGGTGCATAGGCCTGCCGCTGGCCTGGGTCGCGGTCAGTCTGCTCGGCTGGCCCCTCTCCTGGGTGGTGGCCGTGGTGCTGCTGGAGGAGCTGTGCAAGGTGCTGCTGGTGCAGCGCAGGATCCGCCAGCGTCACTGGCTCAAGAATCTGGTGATGGGGTGACGGCAGCCCGCAGCCGGGCAAAAAGCGGGGTCATATCAATGACAGAAAATCCCCCCTTGCAGTATGCTAATCGCCTCTTCAATCAGCGGCGGGGCACACCAGGCCCTGCCAGTAGTCGCTTAAGGAGACTCACATGAAACCACAAAAAGAGCTGATCACCGAGACTGCCCTGCTGGAGATGGCCAACGGCATCATCAAGAGCCACGAAGACTTCATCCACGGCATGCGTGCCGATGCGGTGGAGCAGAAGGGGGAGATCCTGGTATTCAAGGGGGAGTTCTTCCTGGCCGAGGATGGCACCCCGACCGGCAAGACAATGGCGGTGTTCAACATGTTCAAGCTGCTGGCCCAGCAGTTGTCAGGCAAGTACCGGCTGAACTGATAGCGCCCCCCAGACAAGATGCCGCCCTCAGGCGGCATCCGTCTTTGTGGACCCGGGCTTGCCCGGCGTCTTCGCCAGCTCGCCCACCACGCAGTTTCGCCCCGCCATCTTGGCCATGTAGAGGCACTCGTCCGCCCGGTTGAGCAGCTCCTCGACGCTCTCCCCGCGCAGGGACAGGGTCAGGCCTATGCTCACCGTCACCTCCAGCAGTTCATCCGACGTCGGGCTCTTCACCAGCCGCGCCTCCACCGCCACCCTCAGTCGCTCGGCGATCCGTTTCGCCTGGGCCAGATCGGCGCAGTTGGGCAGCAGTATGGCAAACTCCTCGCCGCCGTAGCGACCGAGCACCATGCCGGGCTCCAGCTGCTCCGCCAGGGTCGCCGCCACCTCTTTCAGCACGGCGTCCCCCGCCAGATGGCCGAAGGTGTCATTGATGCGCTTGAATCTGTCCAGATCCAGCAGCAGCACGGCAAAGGAAGCCTGCTTGCGGATCATGCTGACCCTGGCCTTCTCGAGCTGTTTCATCAGCAGGCGGCGGTTCATCATGCCGGTCAGCTCGTCCGTGGTGGACTCCCGATAGAGCTGCAGCAGCATGTTGAGCTGGCCGCACTGCACCCAGGCACTTGCCACCGTGAAGAGCCCCAGCAGCCAGACCTGGTTGAGGGTCTGCACGCTCAGGAGCGGCTGGCCCACCAAGAGCCAGTTGCCCGCCAGCATGGTGATCAGTATGCCCCCCGCCAGTTGCAGGCTGAGGGAGAGCGGTATGGGGAAGATGGCAAACAGGCTGATGAGCAGATAGGGGAAGGCCATGTAGCCCGCCTGCAGCTCCTGATCCGTCCCGAAGCTGTGCAGACAGATGAGGGAGAAGAGCATCATCACCGCCATCAGGTAGCCCAGGGCCAGCTTCATGCGCTCGCGCTTGAAGTGGATGAGATAGGAGAGGGGGATCAGGGGAGAGAGGGCCAGCAGGCAGAAGATCCTGACCTGAAACAGTTCGTCAAACTGGGTGGCGGGCAGGGTCAGCCAGTCCACCAGCGCCCAGGCAGGCAAGCCCACCATCAGCAGGCAGGTGAGCAAGCGCAGACGCACCGTCATAAAGCCCATGCGGGTCAGGGTGAAATCTTCGGAGTGGGCACGGGCACTCCAGAACTCCGACAGCTTCAGCATCCAGAGTCTCCATTTTACAACTGAGGGCTCATTCTACACCGTCCCTTCCTGGATGCATCAGCATGTCCCCCATTTATAACGAGAACTGCCTCACACAAACCGGCGGATCATAATCGCCGCGCGCAAACGCTTCAACCCATCGAAAAATAAACTGGTTATTGCTCCAATTAGCGCTGGTCAGCCCAGGTTCAGCCACTAGAATAGCGCCCAATTTTCTCCCCCTCCCCACACTCAGAGGTATTTATGGAACAGGCTGCCGCCGTGCGCGCGACTCCAGAGACCCACCCCCCCAGGCGAGCCCACAGCGAGCTCATCTACGGCATAGACGAGGTTCCGCCCCTGCCCCAGACCCTGTTCGCCGCCCTTCAGCACATGCTCGCCATGTTTGTCGCCATCATCACCCCGCCCCTCATCATCGCCAATGCCCTGGGCCTCCCGGCCGCCGACACCCGCTACATCGTCTCCATGTCCTTGGTCATGTCCGGCATCGCCTCCTTTATCCAGACCCGCCGCTTCGGCCCCCTTGGTTCGGGCCTGCTCTCGGTGCAGGGCACCAGCTTCAACTTCCTCGGCCCCATCATCGCCTCCGGCCTGGCCCTCAAGCAGGCCGCCATGCCCACGGAAGATCTGCTGGGCACCCTGTTCGGCACCATGCTGGCGGCCGCCCTCACCATAGTGGTGATGAGCCGCTTCCTGCATCTGGTCAAACGGATCATCACCCCGCTGGTGACCGGTATAGTGGTGCTGCTCATCGGCCTGACCCTGATCAAGGTGGGCCTCATCAGCATGGGTGGCGGCTATGCCGCGCTCTCGGACGGCAGCTTCGCCAGCCACACCAACCTCTTCCTCTCCCTGCTGGTGCTCGGCCTCATCGTGTTGCTGCAGCGCAGCCGCAACCCCTGGCTGCGCCTCTCCGCCATCATGATCGCCATGCTGGCGGGCTACGCCGTCGCCCTGCTGCTGGGCAAGGTCAGCCCTCCCACCTTCGAAGGCCCCCTGGTGATGGTGCCCATCCCGCTCCACTACGGCATCGGCTTTGACTGGCAGCTGTTCGTGCCGCTCGCCATCATCTTCGTGGTGACGGCACTGGAAGCCATAGGCGACATGACAGCCACCTCGGACATCTCCGGCGAGCCGCTGGACGGGCCCGTCTACATGGCGCGGATCAAGGGGGGCGTGCTGGCCGATGGCGCCAACTCCATGCTGGCGGCTGTCTTCTCCACCTTCCCCATGTCCACCTTCGCCCAGAACAACGGCGTCATCCAGCTGACCGGGGTCGCCAGCCGCCATGTCGGCCTCTTCATCGCCGCCATGCTGTCCCTGCTCGGCCTGTTCCCGGCGGTGGCGAGCCTGGTGCAGCAGATCCCCGAGCCCGTGCTGGGGGGCGCCACCATCGTCATGTTCGGCACCATAGCCGCCGCCGGGGTGCGCATCATCTCCCGCGAGGAGCTGGACCGCCGCGCCCTGATGATACTGGCGGTGTCGCTCGCCATGGGGCTGGGTGTCGCCCAGGTGCCCGAGGTGCTGCAGCACCTGCCGGAGCTGGCCAGAAGCGTGCTCTCCTACGGCGTCGCCACCGGCGGCCTCACCGCCATCGTGATGAACCTGCTGCTGCCCAAGCGCGGCGGCGCCCAGGCCTGACGCGCTCCAGAACGAACAGGTAAAGCCCCGCCGTGCGGGGCTTTACCTTGTTTGCCGCCCCGGGTACTGTGCTGGGCAGCCTCTGTTCAGGATGCCTTTCATGCCCTATACCCTGCTTCCCCCCCTGCCCGCCCGCCACACCCCGGATCAGATACTGGCCGAGGAGCAGCGCTGGCTGCGGGAGTGCGCCCATGACGGCCAGCCCAGCGCCCACCTCTGGCAGGCCCCCCAATGCCTTATCGTCACCCGCAAGGACGTGCGCCTGCCCCGCTATCAGGCGGCCTGCGAGCAGCTCGCCAGCGAAGGCTGGCCCGTCCATGTGCGGGACAGCGGCGGCACCGCCGTGCCCCACGGGGCCGGCATCCTCAACATGTCTATCTTGCTGCCCCGTACCACCACGGATCTTGGCCACTACTACCGGCTGCTAGGGGCGCCGCTGCTGACCCTGCTGGGCGAATACGGTCTAGAGGGAAACTATGACTTCGTGCCCGGATCCTTTTGCGACGGCCAGTACAATCTGGTGATCGGGGGCCGCAAGGTCACCGGCACAGCCCAGCGCTGGCTGGCGCCGGGGCAGGATCACGGGGGCGCCGTGCTGGCCCAGGCCATGTTGCTGGTGGCGGGGGATGTGGACGAGGGCACCCGGATGGCGAGCCGCTTCTACGAGCTGGCGGGCGGGGAGCTGCGTTTCTTGCCCGGCACCTCCACCACGCTCGCGCGCGCCATCTGTTGGCAGGGTGACGAAACCGAGCTGGTAGCCAGGGTGCAAGGGCGGCTGGCGCGCCTGCTGACGGAGAGTCCGATGCCCTTACCCTGATCCCCCCGGAGGGTGCGCCTTCCCCATGCGCCATCCATAAAAAAGCCACGACCCGGGTCGTGGCTTTGCTTTTCCGCATTGGTCGGGCGCAGATTCAGGCGGTCTGCGGCTCGGGCTCGGACTCCGTATCCCGGTCCCGACTGAAGTAGGCCCGGGTCTCGGCGATCACCACGTGACGCAGGCCGATGAGGCCGATGAGGTTGGGTACCGCCATCAGGCCGTTGACGATGTCGGCCAGCAGCCAAATCAGGTCCAGATGGAGGAAGGCGCCGCTCGCCACCAGCACCAGATAGACGATGCGGTAGGGCTTGATCGCCTTGACCCCGAACAGGTACTCGGTGCAGCGCTCGCCGTAGTAGTTCCAGCCGAGGATGGTGGTAAAGGCGAAGAACAGGAGGCCGATGCTCACCAGATACTGGCCTATGTGGGCGTCCAGCCCCTGGGCAAAGGCCTGGCTGGTCATGGCGGCGCCGCTCAAGTCACCGCTCCACACGCCGGTCACCACCAGGGTCAGGCCCGTCATGGTGCAGATGATGATGGTGTCGATGAAGGTGCCGGTCATGGAGACCAGCCCCTGCTCCACGCAGGAGTCCGTCTTGGCCGCCGCCGCGGCTATGGGGGCCGAGCCCAGCCCGGACTCGTTGGAGAAGACCCCCCGTGCCACCCCGGACTGGATCGCCAGCATGATGCCGGCCCCGACGAAGCCGCCGGTGGCCGCATGGCCGGTGAAGGCGCTCTCGATCACCAGCATGACGGCGTCGGGCAGGGCGCCGGCGTTGTTCACCAACACGCCGAGACAGGCGAGTATGTAGAAGATGGCCATGAAGGGGACCACCTTGCTCGAGACGCTGGAGATGGACTGGATGCCCCCCAGGGTCACCAGGGCCACTATCAGGGTCAGCACCACCGCGGTCACTTCACGGGGCACCGAGAAGGAGAGGCTCATGGCATCACTGATGGCGTTGACCTGAGGGAAGGTGCCGATGCCGAAGAAGGCGACGCCTATGCCGAACAGGGCGAACAGCTTGGCCAGCGGCCTGGAGCCCAGCCCCTTCTCCAGATAGTACATGGGGCCGCCCGCCATCTGGCCGTTGGCATCCTGCTCGCGGTATTTGACCGCCAGCAGGCACTCGGCGTACTTGGTGGCCATGCCGAACAGGGCCGCCATCCACATCCAGAACAGGGCGCCGGGGCCGCCGAGCTTGATGGCGGTGGCGACACCGACAATGTTGCCTGTGCCTATGGTGGCGGAGAGGGCAGTGCACAGGGCGGCGAAGCTGGAGACATCCCCCTGCTTGCCCTGACCCTGATCCCGGCCAAAGACCAGCTTGAGGGCGAGCGGCAAGCGCACGACCTGAAGCAGACCCAGACGCAGGGTAAGGTAGATACCGGTCCCGACCAGCAGGATCAGCAGGGGTGGACCCCAGACAAAGCTATCGATGGCGGCGAGCGCCGATTGAATTGATGACATGCATCCTCCTTAAAAAACAACGATTAAGGAGGAGAAGGATGATCTTCCCATAGGTGTCGCGATCGGCCAGAGGCGATCGGATGCGGGCCAAAAACGTGCTCACACTCTTACTGCAAGGCCGTGATCAAGGCTCATGCGCTGCTCGGAAGCCTCATGTATTCACATACACTCCGGTTCCTGCGCTGCTCTTTACCTTGCTGACAACCTCTCGTGACAGATCGTGAACAGTTCTAAGCTCAGGTACAACCATCCCATCCCCTCTGTCCTTTTGCCTGAGAGTTTCCGGCGCCAGCCAGCCCTTGCGGGTCGTCATGGTGCCTTGCTCCTTCGGCGCCCGATCTAACGGGTCTCTCCAGAGTATCGTCCAGTAGCAGTCCACACCGGTTGCCCGGTACCTGAAAGATTCACTTCTTCGGTGGATGGTCCCCCATCGCTCTCCTGCTACCTTCATCCGAACTAGTTTGGATTAGGAAGCGGGCATGTTAATCCAAAAAATGTGAGCTGTCTCCCACTCGGCCAGCCTCGGCGCCGCTTTTTTCTGTCCAGGCCATGAGCGGAACCATGTTAAATGCTCGTTAACTATCAATAGCTTATGAAGTCTTCTCTGCCAATGCTGCGCACCGGCAGGGGCAGACTGCCCCATATCAAGATGATGTTTCGTCTCGACCAGAAATACTTGCCAACATATCCAATCAAAATGCTTGCACACAAACTCAATAAGTCGATAATCCCGCGCATAACTAAGCACTTTGCAAGGGAGTTATGCATTGTGCCTGGTCGGTCCCTCCGGACCACTCGCCTGAGCCGGCCGTCGCCGGTTCAATCGCATATGGCTTGGGCATATCACGCCCCCTAAGGATGATCAAAAGAGAATGAACGAGACCCTGGTCGCACAAGATTACCGTCAGCTGGTTGAACAATTTGGCTCCCCCCTGCTGCTGCTCGACAAGGCAGCCGTCCGCAAACAGTATCGGGCCCTGGCCGCCGCCCTGCCCGATGTGCGCTTGCATTATGCACTCAAGCCCCTGCCCCATGAGGCTGTGGTCTCTGTCTTGAAGGAAGAGGGGGCCTGTTTCGATCTGGCCACCAATGGCGAAGTGGATCTGGTGCGCAGCCAAGGGGTTCGCCCGGGACGCTGCATTCACACCCATCCCATCAAGCGCGACAGCGACATCCGTTATGCGCTGGAATTCGGCTGTACCGTGTTCGTCTACGACAACCCGCTGGAGCTGGAGAAGTTCCTGCCCTACAAGGACGAGGTCAAACTGCTGCTGCGCGTCAGCTTCCCGAATCCCGAGACCAAGGTCGATCTCTCCAAGAAGTTCGGCTGCACTCCGGAGCAGGCGCTGCCGCTGCTGCAACTGGCCCAGGCCAAGGGGATCAAGGTGATGGGGCTGTCGTTCCACGTCGGCTCCCAGGTGCCCCACCCCCGTCGCCACGTGCAGGCCATCGACGCCTGCCGCGAGATCATGGAGCAGGCCTGGGATCTCGGCCTCAAGCCCTGGGTGCTGGACATCGGCGGCGGTTTCCCGGTGGATTATGAGGGTGGCGAGTTCGACATCGACGGCTTCTGCGCCCCGATCCGCGAGGCGCTGGCCAAGCTGCCCGCCACGGTGCAGAAGATTGCCGAGCCGGGCCGTTTCATCAGCGCGCCGGCCATGACCTCGGTCGCCAGCGTGATGGGCAAGGCCCACCGCGGCGACAAGATCTGGTACTACCTGGATGACGGCCTCTACGGCAGCTACAACGGTCAGCTCTATGACCACGTCACCTACCCGGTGAGCACCCCCTACGCCCAGGGCCCGCTGCACAATGCCGTGCTCTCCGGTCCCACCTGCGACAGCGTGGACGTGATCCGCGACGGCATCATGCTGCCGGATCTCGCCATCGGCGAGCTGGTCATAGGCCGGGTGATGGGTGCCTACACCTGGGCGTCGGCCTCTACCTTCAACTTCTTCCCCAAGGCGAGCATCCTCATCCTGGACAGCGCCCAGAAGCAGAAGCTGGTGGCAGTGGCCTGATCGGTTTGACTACGCCAACAACATAGAGAAGGGGAGCCATTGGCTCCCCTTCTTGTTTGTCCTGTCGTGCCCTATCAGAACTGGCTGGTCAACAGCCAACCGGTATAGGCGACGAAGATGCAGAGCAAGATGCCCCCTTCCACCCTGTTGATGCGGCCCTGTCCCTTGCGGCCCAGGCACATCACCAGCAGCAGCAGGGTCAGCCCCATCATCAGGCTCCAGTCGCGGGAGAGCACCGCCGGGTCCACGTCCAGGGGCGCTATGCCGGCGGCGATGCCCACCACGGCCAGGGTGTTGAACAGGTTGGAGCCAAGCACGTTGCCGAGGGCCAGGTCGTGCTCCTTCTTCTTGATGGCCATCAGGGAGGAGGCGAGCTCCGGCAGCGAGGTGCCCACCGCCACTATGGTCAGACCGATGACCAGGTCGCTGATGCCAAATGCCTGGGCTATGGTCACCGCGCCCCACACCAGCAGGCGGGAAGCGCCCACCAGGAGTACCAGGCCGACGATCAACCAGAAGATGGCCTTCTTGAGCGGCATGGCTTCGCTGTCGAGCTCCACGTTCACGTCTTCGTCCAGGGCGTCTCCCTTGCCCTTGATCCCGGTCCAGATGGACCAACCCAGCAGTGCGATGAAGACGCCACCCAGAATGAGGGCGTCGCCACGCCCCAGGTGACCATCGATGAGCAAGGCACCGGTCAGCAGGGTGATGCCGAGCAGTATGGGGATCTCCTTGCGCACCACCTGGGAGGAGACGGCGATGGGGCTGATGAGGGCTGTCAGCCCGAGAATGAGGGCGATGTTGGTGATGTTGGAACCATAGGCGTTGCCGAGCGCCAGACCCGGGTTACCCTGCATGGATGCCAGGGCCGAGACCACCATCTCGGGAGCCGAGGTACCAAAACCGATGATCACCATGCCGATCAGCAGCGGCGGCATGCCGGCATAACGGGCGGTGGCGGCGGCGCCATCCACAAATTTATCCGCACTCCAGACCAGCAACGCCAGTCCGGCAATCAGGGCAACAAAAGCCAGGGTCATATTCTTCCATCTCGTCGACTGCAAACACGAGAGCCAGGCGGCTAGCCTGGCTCCATCCAAACGCGGCCTCAGTGTAGCGAGCCGCCTTGCTATTTCAAGCTGAAATCAAACGGCGATTAACAATT
Organism: Aeromonas sp. Marseille-Q7275; assembly: GCF_965119515.1. Taxonomy (NCBI): domain Bacteria; kingdom Pseudomonadati; phylum Pseudomonadota; class Gammaproteobacteria; order Aeromonadales; family Aeromonadaceae; genus Aeromonas; species Aeromonas sp. Marseille-Q7275. Next base: position 259,437 of record NZ_CBCPLW010000001.1, on the reverse strand, counting down.
CACAAGGCGGCCAGCAGGCTCTGTGCATCCGACACCTCGAACTTGCCGGGAGCCTCCACGAACAGTTGCTCGACCACGCCGTCATTGGCGATCAGGGCAAAGCGCTGGGCACGCAGGCCGCCGAAGGCGCCGGTCTCCTTGGCAAGGCCGAGGGCCCGGGTCCAACTGCCGTCCCCATCCGCCAGCATGGTGATGGCATCGGCATTCTGGGCCGCCTGCCACGCCCTCATCACGAAGGCATCGTTGACCGAGAGACAATAGAGGGCATCGACGCCCTTGGCCTTGAACTGATCCGCCAGCACCACATAGCCGGGCAAGTGGGCGTTGGAGCAGGTGGGGGTGAAGGCCCCCGGCACCGCGAACAATACCACCTTCTTGCCCGCAAACAGGGCCTGGGTATCCTTCACCTGCTTGCCCTCGGCGCTGATGAAGGTAAATTCCCCTGCGGGCAGGGATTGACCGACCGTGATCATGATGACTCATCCTTCTGTGGTTCAAAGAGGCCCAGTCTACTCCAATCCACCCACAGGTGAACGGGTCTATCCGGGCGCAGTAAAGAGAACGCGCAACAAGCGTTTGCGGCCGCTAACCCCGGCCTGCTTGCGAACGTCGCGCCTGCCAGGTGGCGATGGCCAACAATGAATCCGGCGTGAATTCATCGGCCCGCTCGGCTATCTCGGCCAGGCTCATCCAGTGCACCTCGCTCACCTCCTCCGCCTGGAGTTGCAGCGGCCCCTGATAATGGCAACTGAACAGACCGCCCCAGACCCGATAGCCTCCCCCGCTCGCCTCCCCTTCGGCGTAGAAGGTGCCGAAGTCGTGCAGGGGCACGTCGTGGATCCCCAGCTCCTCGGCCAGCTCGCGCCGGGCGGAGGGCTCCATCGCCTCCCCAGTGGTCACCACACCACCGGCGCAGGCGTCCAGCATGCCGGGGCAAAAATCCTTGCTCGGGGTGCGCCGTTGCACCAGCACGCGCCCGGCCTCATCGAGCACCAGGATGTAGCTGGCGCGATGGCGCAAATTCTCCTGACGCACCCGGGTGCGCTCGGCCACCCCGATCACCCTGTCCTGCTCGTCTACTACGTCCACCCACTCCACGTGCGGCACCTTGTCCATCCTGCGATGGCCGCAGTATATCGGGGCCGGGGCCGGGGGCTGCACTACTTTTTCAACGCCGGGAGCAGGATGCCAGCCCGCCATAACAAGGATTCATACAAACCTTCATCAAGTGTCACATCAGTGTCATGGTGAGGCGGCATAGTGTGCCCTGTCCAAACAACAGGGTCTCTTGCCATGAAGGTGTTCAAGCAGTTGTCTCCTCGTCGAATTGCCCGCTATATCAAAAGCTTCCATCACGGCAGCTTCATGGTAGAGGCACTGGGACGATTCGAGTTTCAGGGGGGAGTCATCGATGTGAAGACGCTGGACTGCCGTCAGGCATTGAGCCTGGCCCGGCAGATCAATCTGGCCGTGCGCGATCTGCGCACCAGTACCCTGTTGCCGGGCTGACATACTCCTTTCCGTTTGTAGTCTGCTTTCATGCATGTCTTTGCCCGCCGCTCACCGAGCCGGCGGGCTATTTTCAATGGGGTTGGCCCCGCCTGACCCGCATCAGTGCTGCAGGATCTGGGAGAGAAACAGCTTGGTCCGCTCCGACTGGGGGTGGTCGAAGAACTGATCCGGCACGTTCTCCTCGATGATCTGGCCGCGGTCCATGAAGATCACCCGATCCGCCACCTGCTTGGCAAAGCCCATCTCGTGGGTGACGCAGAGCATGGTCATCCCCTCGTGGGCCAGCTCCACCATGACATCCAGCACCTCGCGCACCATCTCGGGGTCGAGCGCCGAGGTCGGCTCGTCAAACAGCATCACCTGGGGGTTCATGCAGAGGCTGCGGGCGATGGCGACCCGTTGCTGCTGACCGCCGGAGAGCTGGCCCGGGTACTTGAGGGCCTGCTCCGGGATCCTGACCCGGCGCAGGAAGGTCATGGCGATCTCCTCGGCCTCCTTGCGTGGCAACTGCTTGACCCAGATGGGGGCCAGGCAGCAGTTCTCCAGCACCGTCAGATGGGGGAAGAGGTTGAAGTGCTGGAACACCATGCCCACCTCCCTGCGTACCGTCTCTATGTTCTTGAGATCCGACGTCAGGGCCGTGCCCTTGACCAGGATGTCACCGCTCTGATGCTCCTCCAGCCGGTTGATGCAGCGGATCATGGTGGACTTGCCCGAGCCAGACGGCCCGCAGATGACGATCTTCTCCCCCCTGCCCACCTGCAGATTGATGTTGCGCAGCACATGAAACTCACCGTACCACTTGTTGACATCCTTGAGTTCTACCACAGCGTCCGTTTTCATCTCGAAACTACTCCTAATGCTTGTGACCGGTGTTGAGTTTGCGCTCCAGATAGATGGAGTAGCGGGACATGCCAAAACAGAACATCCAGAAGATCATGGCGATGAACACATAGGCCTCGGTGGAGAATCCCAGCCAGGCCGGATCCGCCAGCGCCACCTTGGAGATGGCCAGCAGATCGAACAGCCCTATGATCAACACCAGGCTGGTGTCCTTGAACAGGGAGATAAAGGTGTTCACCAGGGAGGGAATGGTGATCTTGAGGGCCTGGGGCATGATGACCAGTCCCATCACCTTCCAGTAGGAGAGCCCCAGGGCTTCACCCGCCTCGTACTGTCCCTTGGGGATCGCCTGCAGCCCGCCCCTCACCACCTCGGCCACATAGGCCGCCTGGAACAGAATGATGCCGATGAGCGCCCTCAGCAGCTTGTCGAGCTCCACCTCGGTACTCATGAACAGCGGCAGCATGACGGAGGCCATGAAGAGCACTGTGATGAGCGGCACCGCCCGCCAGAACTCGATGTAGACGGTGGAGAGGCTGGAGATGACCGGCATGTGGGAGCGGCGTCCCAATGCCAGCAGGATGCCGAACGGCAGGGCGACCACTATGCCCACCACCGCCAGCACCAGGGTCAGCATCAGGCCGCCCCAGCGGTTGGTTTCCACCACCTCGAGACCGGCCCCGCCGTGGATCAGCACGAAGGCGATGACAGGGAACACCAGCAGGGTAAAGAGCGCCAGCCAGCCCTTGCGCGGGGTGCGCGGCCAGATCAGCAGCGCCAGCAGCACGGCCAGACCGGCGAAGGCCAGATTGATGCGCCAATACTGATCGACCGGGTAAAAGCCGTAGAGGTATTGCCCCAGACGGCTCTCGATAAAGACCCAGCAGGCCCCGCCCTGGGCACAGTCGGCACGGCTGCTCCCCTGCCAGTTGGCGGAGAAGATAGCCCAGTCCAGCGCCGACCAGAGCAGTGGCAGCAGCAGATAGGCCAGCACCAGGGTCAGCAGGCCGTTCCACCAGTTGGGGAAGAGGTTCTGCCTGACCCAGGCGACCAGCCCCCGGCGATGATTGGGAGGCGGCAGCGCCTCCTGCAACTCGTTCACAAACATGACAGCTCCCTAGCGCTCGACCAGCGTCATCCTGCGGTTGTAGATGTTCATCAGGACTGAGGTGGTGATACTGATGATGAGATATACCCCCATGGTCATGGCGATCACCTCGATGGCCTGCCCGGTCTGGTTGAGGGTGGTGCCCATGAACACAGAGACGAGATCCGGATAACCGATGGCGGTGGCCAGCGAGGAGTTCTTGGTGAGGTTCAGGTACTGGCTGGTCAGCGGGGGAATGATGACCCGCATCGCCTGGGGAATGACCACCAGCCGCAGCGTCTTGGTGGACGAGAGCCCGAGGGCGGAAGCGGCCTCGGTCTGCCCCTTGCTGATGGCCAGTATGCCGGATCGCACTATCTCGGCGATGAAGGCCGCCGTATAGATGGTGAGCGCCAGCAGCAGGGCCGCGAGTTCCGGCAGCACCGTCAAGCCCCCCCGGAAGTTGAAGCCCTGCAGTATGGGCACACTCCAGGAGAGCGGGCTGCCTGCCAGCAGGAAGGCGATGGCGGGGAGCAGGATCACCAGAGCGGCCGCACAGCGCCAGAACGGGAAGATCCTGCCGGTCAGCGCCTGACGGCGCCTTGCCCAGCGACTCAGTCCCCAGCTCAGGACGACAGCGACCAGCAGGGCCCAAAGCACATAGCCAAACCCCTCTTCAAACAAGGGTTTGGGCAGATAGAAGCCCCGTACGTTCAAGAAGGCTAGCCCTCCCAGCTCCACGCTCTCACGGGGAGACGGCAGGGTGCGCAGCACCGAGAAGTACCAGAAGAAGATCTGCAGCAGCAGCGGAATGTTGCGAAACGTCTCTATGTAGACGGTGGCTATCTTGGCTACCAGCCAGTTGCGGGACAGACGCGCTATCCCGAGCACGAAGCCGAGCAGGGTGGCAAACAGGATGCCGAGCACCGAGACCAGCAGGGTATTGAGCAGGCCGACCACGAAGGTGCGACCGAAGGTATAGGTCTCGTCGTAGGGGATCAGGCTCTGCAGGATGCCGAACCCGGCGGTGTTGCCCAGAAAATCGAAACCTGTGGTGATGCCACGGGTCGCCAGATTGGTCAGGGCATTGTTGATGATGTAGAACAGAAACGCGAGAACGGCCGCAATGGCCAGGCACTGGAAGATCTGCGCCCGCACCTTAGCGTCATACCACCAGCGGCCCTGTTCTTTCCTATGGTTTGATGCTTGTATCGCCATGAGGATGACTCCGACAAAGCCAGGGCAAGGGGGAAATGGGGGGCCAGGCCCCCCGACAGCTGTCTAGTTAGCGGATGGGCGGGGCATACATCAGGCCCCCCTTGTTCCAGAGCGCGTTGATGCCGCGGTCGATCTTGAGGGGAGAGCCGGCACCGACGTTGCGATCGAAGGACTCGCCGTAGTTGCCGACCTGCTTGACGATGTTGTAGGCCCACTTGTCATCCAGCCCCAGCACATTGCCCTTGGGCTCTTCCAGCCCCAGCAGGCGACGGATGTCCGGGTTGGTGGATTTGAGCATCTCGTCCACGTTGGCGCTGGTCACACCGGCCTCTTCGGCGTTGAGCATGGCGTAGAGACTCCAGCGCACCACCTTGAACCACTGCTCGTCACCCTGGCGCACCGCCGGGCCCAGCGGCTCCTTGGAGATGACCTCGGGCAGCACCAGGGCATCTTCCGGCTTGGTCAGCTTGATCTTGAGGGAGTAGAGCTGGGATTGATCCGAGGTCAGCACGTCACAACGCCCCGCCTCGAACCCCTTGACGGTCTGATCCGAGGTGTCGAACACCACAGGGGTATATTTCATGCCGCCGTTGGCGCGGAAGTAATCCGCCAGGTTGAGCTCTGTGGTGGTGCCGGACTGGATGCAGACGGCGGCCCCGTCCAGCTCCTTGGCGCTCTTGACCCCGAGGGACTTGTTGACCAGGAAGCCCTGACCATCGTAGTAGTTCACCCCGGCAAAGGTGAGGCCCAGCGAGCCGTCCCGGGTCAAAGTCCAGGTGGTATTGCGCGACAGCAGATCCACTTCGCCGGATTGCAGGGCGGTGAAACGCTCCTTGGCGGTGAGGGAGACATACTTGACCTTGCCGGCATCCCCGAGCACGGCCGCGGCGACGGCGCGGCACACGTCCACGTCGAGCCCTGTCCAGGTGCCCTTGGCATCCGGGTTGGAGAACCCGGGCAGGCCATCACCGACCCCGCACTGCACGAACCCCTTCTTCTTCACGGCATCCAGGGTACCCTCTGCCCAGACATTGGCTGCCGCCAGCGACAGCACTATCACCATACCTGCCTTGTGTATCTGCTTCATGTCACTCTTCCCTGTGGTTTGATTCGAATTGGCACCCAAACCGAGCAAGATGCCATCGTTTCCCTGCTTTTTTGCAGCTTATCCAGCGCTTCAAAAACCTGTCAATCGGTGCAACCCGGCACAACTGTGGTGCAACAGCACAAAATATTCGAACGATGTGATATGCACTCTCAGAATCAAAAGTAGACCCTTATTCACCAAATAGCCTGCTGTTAAAGGCCATTCCCACTGTGAGGATTATTTTCACAAAAAAATGGGACGCACCGGGATGGGGCAGCGAAATCGGACTCCAACTGACTCATCAGACTCACTTTTCTATCGGCAAGCCCCAACGCGGGGAGTCAGGGGCAAATATTGGGCTGCGTCGATATGGTGCCATGGCGGGGGGAGAACAGGCTCCAACACTCAATCTTCGGGTGGGAGACGAGGCCGGGACAAGGGGCCTCAAGATAGGGGCGCCGATCCGGGGTCGGCACTCAGTGGATCAACCGCCGCGGGGGCCGTCTTCAATCTCGGTGATGACGCCGTTTTCGACGGTGACAAACTGCATGAATTCGCTCCTGCCGAAGTTGTAGGTCCAGCGCTCGGCATACTTGACCGTCATCCGCGCCCCGAAGCCGTTCTCCTCGTAGCGGGTCAGATCCTCCTTGAGCATCGGCTGACCACAGCGGATCAGCAGCTCGGCCGTGGTGTCCCCCTCGGTCAGCAGGGCGCTCTTGCAGCGCAGGGTGCCGGCATCCACCGGCAGCGTCGCCACCAGCAGCAACCACAGTATTGGCTTCATTTTGCGCTCCATTTGAACAATGCCGCCCCCAGCGTGATACACACCAGGGCAAACACCATGACCTGGGCCAGCATCCCCGCTACCGCCTGCCAGCCCGCCCCTTCCAGCATGACGGCGCGGGCCGCCTCGATGATCTGGCTGAGAGGCAGGCGGGCTGCCACGGCCTGCAACCAGGGGGGAGATCCCTCCAGCGAAAACCAGACGCCGGACAAGAACATCATGGGCAAGCTGATGAGATTGAGCAAACCGCTCGCCAGCTCCTCGTTCTGAATGCGGGCGGCGATGAGCAACCCGAGGGAGGCCATGGCGGTCCCGCCGACCAGGGCGATGAAGAGCAGCAGCCAGCCAGAGCCGAGCAGGGGCACATCCAGCAACCAGTAAGCCACCAGGAAGACCAGCAAGCTCACCACCAGGGTGATCAGCACCCGCGACAGCAACTGGGCGCAGAGAAACTCGGCCGCCGACAGCGGGGTGGCGCGCAAGCGCTTGAGCACCCCGTTCTTGCGATAGCGCACGATGACGAAGCCGACCCCGAACAGACCGGAGAACATCAGGTTCATGCCGATCACCCCGGGCAGCAACCAGTCGCCATAGCGGATGGCCCGGCCGCTCAGGGCCTCTCTTTGCAAGGGCGCGCGCACCGCCTGGCGCAGCAGGTACTCGGCCATGGCCCCCTGGGGCGCATCCGGGTTGACCCAGTAGTGGCCGCGCGCCGGTGACAGCAGCAAGTCCAGCTGATGGTGGCGCACCTTGAGGATCCCTCTCGCCTCGTCGTCATAGGGGAGGAGCTTGAGCAGCGGGATATGGGCCAGGGGCTGATAGGCCGTCGTCAGCTCCCCCACCACCCCTATCTGCACCAGCGGCTTGGGTGGGCCCGAGAAGATGAGGGAGAAGCCAATCACCAGCAGGAGCGGAAAGAGCAGGTTCCAGACCAGGGCCGCCCTGTCGCGTACGAACTCCAGGGTGCGGGCGTAAAAGAGGGCGCCTATGCGCCTTAGGGATCCCGTCATCTTTCGCTCCTTGCACAGGCTGACTTCGGCGGCATGCCGGCAGGTGCCACAGTTGGGCGCCGCCATGGGGCGGCGTTCATGCGCCGCTCCGGAGGCTGTGGCCGGTCAGGTGCAGGAAGAGATCCTCCAGATTGGGGGAGCGCACCTGCATGCCGGTCAGCGGCACCCCCAGTCCCAGCAGCCGCGGCAGCAAGGCCGCCACGTCGGGGCAGTTAAGCTCCACCTGATCCCCGTGGGGCCGCAGCGGATAACCCAGGCTGGCGAGGGCCGGGTGATCCGCGAGGCGCACCAGCACACCGTCGAAGTGCCGCGCCAGCAGGGCCGCCGGCGTGTCCAGGCTGAGCAGATGGCCGTGATCCACGATGGCGATGCGATCGCACAGTTGCTGGGCCTCGTCCATGTAGTGGGTGGTGAGCACCACCGTCTTGCCCTGGGCCTTGATCGCCTCGATCCGCTGCCAGAAGTGGTGACGGGCCTGGGGATCCAGCCCTGTGGTGGGTTCGTCCAGAAACAGCAGTTCGGGATCCCCGAGCAGGGCCAGGGCCAGCAGCAGGCGCTGACGCTGGCCGCCGGAGAGCTTGCGGCTGTCCCTGTCGATGAACTCCCCAAGGGCGCACAGATCGATGAGCAGTTCCCGTGGCAGGGGGTTGGGATAGAGGCTGGCGAACAGGCGCAGGGTGTCGCGCACCGTCAGAAAATCCTGCAGCGCCGTGTGCTGGAACTGGATGCCGATGCGGGAGCGATAATCGGGGCCGCGGGGGGCGCCATGAAACAGGATCTGGCCGCGGTCCGGGGTGAGGATCCCCTCGAGCAGCTCTATGGTGGTGGTCTTGCCCGCCCCGTTCGGGCCGAGCAGGCCGAAACAGCTCCCGGCGGGAATGGCAAAGCTGAGTCCGTCCACCGCCCTGACACCGGGAAAGTGCTTGATGAGATCGACGACTTCGATGATGGCAGCCATGGCCTGTCTCCCTGGGTGGCCGAGAGTGCGACGTCCTGACTATATCCAAATCTCCCGAGAAGGCCATGGCTCATCCACCAGGGCGTGGCGGCGCGCAAAAACAAACGGCGACCCAGGGGTCGCCGTTTGCATCACGCCAGCCGGATCACAGGATGTCCAGCAGCTCCACTTCGAAGACCAGAGCGGAGTAAGGCGGGATGGAGCCGGCGCCACGGGCACCGTAAGCCAGATCCTGCGGAATGTAGAGCTTCCACTTGGAGCCAACCGGCATCATCTGCAGCGCTTCCACCCAGCCGGCGATGACGCCGGTGACCGGGAATTCGGCAGGCTGGCCGCGAGCGACCGAGCTGTCGAACACGCCACCGTGGGTGAAGGTACCGTGGTAGTGCACACGCACGGACTGACCGGCCACCGGCACGGCGCCGTTGCCTTCTACCATGACTTCGTATTGCAGACCGGAGTCGGTCACTTTCACGTCGGCGCGCTTGGCGTTGTCGGCCAGGAAGGCTTCGCCATCGGCGGCGGCGGCCTTGGCGACGGCTTCCTGCTCTTCCTGCATGCGGGCGGTGATGACCTGGAAGGCATCATTGATATCGTCACGGCTGACCGCGAACTCCAGGCCGTTCAGGGCATCTGCCAGACCTTGTTGCAGGGCAGGGATATCCAGACCGGCGAAGGCTTGCTGCGCCAGCTGATCACCCATGTTGCGGCCGATGCCATAGCTGGCCTTCTGTTCGATAGAGTCGTATTGGGACATTGAGATGTTGCTCCGGGTCCTGAGGGTAAAAGAGACGGGATAATATCAGACTTTTTGGCGAGGTGCTGCCGGCGGCCATCCTGATTTCCCCGCCCGTGGGAGAGACTTCACATCCCCCTCATCCCCGACCCTTCTCCCGCAAGGGGAGAAGGGAGAGGAGACGGTCCAACCACAGGCTGGCTCAGGCGCGATCCAGCAAGGCCCGCACCGCGGCCACCTTGGCGCCGTCGGTGATATTGACCCGGCCGTCGTCCGAGGTGCCCATGTTCACACACATGGGGAGGCACCATGCCGCCGCGCGGCACCTATCAGGCCTTGTCCAGCAAGGCCCGCACCGCTGCCACCTTGGTGCCGTCTGTGATATTGACCCGGCCGTCGTCCGAGGTGCCCATGTTCACACACATGAGGAGGCACCATGCCGCCGCGCGGCACCTATCAGGCCTTGTCCAGCAAGGCCCGCACCGCTGCCACCTTGGCGCCGTCGGTAATATTGACCCGGCCGTCGTCCGAGGTGCCCATGTTCACACACATGAGGAGGCACCATGCCGCCGCGCGGCACCTATCAGGCCTTGTCCAGCAAAGCCCGCACCGCTCAGGTCTTGTCCAGCAAGGCCCGCACCGCTGCCACCTTGGCGCCGTCGGTAATATTGACCCGGCCGTCGTCCGAGGTGCCCATGTTCACCCCGTGGGGCACCATGCCGCCGCGCCAGCCCATGCCGGACATGTGCACCTCGCTCACCCCGGTGAACTCGAGTATGGTGCGCACGTTGTCGGCATTGACCCCGGCGCCGGGCATCAGGCTGGCGCGGCCCGCCAGGGTCTGCTGCATCGCCTGCAGTGTCTCCAGACCCGCCAGGGCGGTCGGGGCATGGCCGGAGCTCAGGATCCGCTCACAGCCGGCCGCCACTATGGTCTCCAGATCGGCGCGCCAGTTGGAGCTGAGATCGATGGCGCGATGGAAGGTGACCCCCAGGGGACCGGCCGCCTCGACCAGCTGTTGCAACTGGGCGGCAGGCACCCTGCCCCCCTCGTCGAGCAGACCCACCACCACCCCTTGCAGACCCGCAGAGCGCGCCGCCGCGATATCCAGCAACATGAGTTCGAACTCGGCGGCACTGAAGCAGAAATCCCCGGCACGGGGGCGGATCATGGCGTAAACCGGCACGCTGGCGTGGCGGGCAGCAAGCTGCATGAAACCATAGGAGGGGGTGAGACCACCCAGCCCCAGCGCAGAGCAGAGCTCGATGCGATCCGCGCCGGACCGCTCTGCGGTGAACAGGGATTCCAGGTTGTCGATGCAGATTTCAAGACGGGTCATGATGACTCCTTATCCAGGGAGATCAGACCCAGTGCCTGATCTCATAAATTGAGCAGGGCGGCGCCACGCACGCCCCCGGCGCCGCCGAAACGGGCCTGGCGGATAGCCGGCAGGGCGACACCGGGCAGCAGATGGCCGGGCAGACGCCTGGGCAGCTCCTCATACAGGGCGGGCAGCCCGCTGAGGCCGCCCCCCAGCACCACCACCTCGGGGTCTATCACCGAGATGGCGGTGGCGAGCCCGGCGGCCAGGATCTCCAGCCAGCAGTCGATGGCCGAGAGCGCCGCGGGTTCCCGGGCCTCGGCACGGGCGACTATCTGGTGGCCGCTGGCGCGCTCGCCGCGGAAGTGGTGATAGAGCCGCTCCAGGCCGGTGCCCGAGGCGTAGGTTTCGAAACAGACCAGGCGGCCGCAGCCGCAGCGGGGACGGGGCAGGTCGGGGTATTTCATCAATATGGTGGCCGGCAGCGGGTAATGGCCTATCTCCCCCGCCAGCCAGTTACGACCCTGGATGAGCCTGCCCGCCAGATAGACGGCGCCACCTATGCCGGTGCCAATGGTCACCCCCAGCGCACTCTCGGCCGCGGCGGCGGCCCCCTGATGCACTTCGGACCAGAGGAAGCAGTTGGCGTCGTTGTCGACGCTGACGGTGCGCGCCAGTCGTGTGGCCAGATCCGCGCCCAGATGACGACCGTGAATGGCGGGCAGGTTCGCCGCCACTATGCTCCCATCCAGGCGATTGATGATGCCGGGAAACCCGATGCCGACGGCGCCTTTCGCACCGAAGCGGGCGTCCGCCGCCTCGACCCGCGTCAGGATCAGCTGCAACAGCCCCTCGTAATCATTGCCGGGGGTGCTCATGCGCTCTTCGTGACAGAGGTTCAGGCCACCGTCATACACCGCGAAGGCAATCTTGGTACCACCAATATCAAATCCGTAATACATGCCACACTCCCTTGCCGGTGAACCGGGTCACCTCAGTCTGTCCAGATGGGGCACATTGTATTAATTCGCAAAAAAAATAAAGTAACCATGGGCGAAAAACGGGAGCCAGCTCAAAGCAAACGGAACATTTGTCGCTGAAGACAGGGTTGTCCTAGGCTCGTCAGGGTGCGCTCCTGGCCGTCAAACACGAAGCCGCGGCGCAGGTAGAACCCCTCGCCGATGTGATTGCCATCGAGCAGCCATAACCTGACGCACTCGCAGCCGGCCCGGCGCATCTGCACCGCCACCGCCTGCCACAACCGCTTGCCATGGCCCCGACGCCAGTGTTCCGGGTGCAGATAGAGCGCCCGGATGCGCGCCGTCATCATCCCCTCCTCATGGGCTGGGTGCCAATAGAGCAGGCCGATGACGACCTCGTCCTGGCAGAGCAGCATGGGAACGGGGGCCGGCTCGGCGAGCCGGCGGCGCCAGATCTGCAGATGCTCGGTGACCGCCAGCTGGGCCAGCAGATCCTCCCCGAGCACGCCGCCATAGGCCGCCAGCCAGCTGGCCCGCTGCATCACCGTCATGGCGGCGGCATCGGCGGGACGGGCCAGCCGCAGGCTTATGCCTTGCACTTGGGCTCCAGCCCTGCGGCTCGCGCCTGCTGATACAGAGGCTGCACTTCGGCCTGCTGGGCCTGCAGTTCGGCGATGCGATTCTCGTCGCTCGGGTGGGTGGAGAGCAGCTGGGGCGGCGCCTTGCCCCCGGCGGCGGCACTCATGTTCTGCCACAGGGGGATGGCCTCGGCCGGGTTGAAACCGGCGCGAGCCATCAGCTCCAGTCCGAGTCTGTCGGCCTCGCTCTCCTGGGTCCTGCCATAGGGCAGGGTGATCCCCACCTGGACCCCGAGCCCGAGCGCCGCCATGGTGGCACCGCCTCCCTGGCTGCTGCCGATGGCGGCATCGGCCACCGCCAGCCCGATGCCGGTGAGCTGATCCCGGGAGAGGCGTTCGTTGGAGTGCTGTGCCAGCACGTGGGTCAGCTCGTGGCCGATGACGGTGGCGAGCTGATCCTGATTCTTGGCGACCTTGAGCAGGCCGCTGTAGACGCCGATCTTGCCGCCAGGCAGGGCGAAGGCGTTGACCTCCTTGGAGTCAAACACCACCACCTCCCAGCTGGTAATGCCATAGCTGGCAGGCACCCGGGCGGTGACCGCCTTGGCCACGCAGGAGACATAGGCATTCACCCTGGCATCCTTGCTCACCTTCTCCTGCTTCTTCATCTGCTCGAAGGAGTCGGCCCCCAGCTGGTTCATCTGCTGGGGGGAGAAGAGCAGCATCTGGCTGCGGCCGGTCGGCGACTGGGCACAACCGGCCAGCAGAGCGCTGCACAAGGCTGCCAGGCCGAATTTGGACAGGGAAGATGCACGCATGAGAGGGTCCTTTACCGTGAAGTTGCCCTATTCTCGGGAATGCCGCCCTCCGGTGCAAGCCAGGCGCCACCCCATGCGACCAAAAAGATCCCGTGGCGCCAAAATAAAAACGAGCCCGTGCGGGCTCGTTTGTTTGCGGTGCAGAAGCGGGATTACATGATGCCCAGCTTCTTCAGATCGGCTTCGGCGATCTTGGCAGGAACCGGTACATAACCATCCTTGGCGACTATGGTCTGACCCGCCTTGGAGAGCATCATCTTCACAAACTCCTGCTCCATCGGGGAGAGCGGCTTGTTCGGAGCCTTGTTCACGTAAACGTACAGGAAGCGGGAGAGCGGATACTTGCCGGTCAATGCGTTGTCTGCGGTCGCTTCGACGAAGGTAGTGCCGTCCTTGGAGAGCGGTACGGCGCGCACGCCGGAGGTGACGTAGCCGATGCCGGAGTAGCCGATGCTGTTCAGGGATGCGGAGACGGATTGCACCACGGAGGCGGAGCCCGGCTGCTCGTTCACGCCGCTCTTGAAGTCACCGTTGCACAGGGCGTGCTCCTTGAAGTAACCGTAGGTGCCGGAAACGGAATTGCGACCGAACAGCTGCAGATCCTTGCTGGACCAGTTGCCATCCAGACCCAGATCGGACCATTTGGTGGCGGCCTTGGCTTCGCCGCACTTGAGGGTGCTGGAGAAGATGGAGTCAACCTGCTGCATGGTCAGCCCCTTGATGGGGTTGTCCTTGTTCACGAACACCGCCAGGGCATCGACCGCGACGCGGATGGCCGTCGGCTTGTAGCCGTAGCGCTTCTCGAACGCCTCTTCCTCACCGGCCTTCATGGCACGGCTCATGGGACCAAACTGGGCGACGCCCTCGGTCAGGGCAGTCGGGGCTGTGGAAGAACCGGCGGCCTGGATCTGCACGTTGACGTTGGGGTAGACACGCTTAAATTCTTCGGCCCACAGGGTCATCATGTTGGCCAGGGTGTCCGAGCCCACGGAGGACAGGTTGCCCGAGATGCCACTGGTCGGGGCGTAATCCGGCAGATCTTTATCCACACCGGCAGCCAGGGCGCTGACGGAAAACAGGGTTGCTGCGGTGAATCCGATTACACCAGCCAGTTTGTTGAGTTTCATCCAATCTCTCCAAAGTTACAGAAGGCAATTGCCAATACATGGCGCCGATTAACACTGTCTTGCGGTGGTCAACCCGACTGCATCAGTCAGATTGTTGAGTTCTATTCCGTCCCCTCTTTCCCAAGGTGACGCTGGGTCTGTTCTTAAGACGGCGCCAGTATCTGACCTGGCAGTGACAAATTTATGGAATTTATATGACACTTTGATGACATGGGCCGGGCGCGGCACAAATGCCAAGGGGGCCGCTCTCGCCGCCCCCTTTCTTATTGCTAACCCTTTGTCAAAAAAGACTATTTAACCACCACCATACGGCCGGGAATGAGGAAGCTGAAACGGCTGCCCTGGCCGACCCGGCTCTCTATCTCGAGCTGGGCATCGTGATGACTCAGGGCATGCTTGACGATGGCGAGGCCAAGGCCTGAGCCGCCGGTGTGGCGGGATCTGGCCTTGTCGACCCGATAGAAGCGCTCGGTGAGCCGCGCCAGGTGTTCCGGGGCTATCCCCTCCCCCTCGTCCTGCACCACAAAGAGCGCCATGGCCCCCTGCTTGCGCCACTCCACCGTGATCTTGCGACCGGCCGGGGTGTAGTGAATGGCGTTGTAGACCAGGTTGGAGACGGCGCTGCGCAGCTGGTCCCTGTCCCCCTTCACGAACAGATTGGACTGCACCTGGAACTCTATCTGATGGGCACTCTCTCCCGACAGGGCCCGGGCCTCCTGCTCCAGCAGCCCCAGCATGGCGGGCATGTCCACCAGATGGGAGAGATCCACGGTCGGGGCCGCCTCGATGCGCGACAGGGTGAGCAGCTGATTGACCAGGTTGTCCATGCGGATGGTCTGCTCCATCATCACCTTGTGCGCCTTGGCCCACATGGCGGGGGGTGGCGGCTCCTCGGTCATCTCCAGATAGCCCTTGAGCACGGTGAGCGGGGTGCGCAGCTCGTGGGAGACGTTGGAGACGAAGTGCTTGCGGGTCTTCTCCAGGCTGCGCAGCCGGGTCACGTCCCGCACCACCAGCATGGCCTGATCCTCGGCATAGGGCATGATGCGAAACTCGAGAAACTTCTCCTCGTTGATGGGGGAGCTCATCTCGAACGGCTCGTCATACTGCCCCTTGCCGAGGTAGGCGACGAAACCGGGGTGACGGATGAGGTTGCCAATGTGCTGGCCGGCATCCTCGGGCCAGCGAAAGCCGAGCAACTGCTCCGCCAGCCGGTTGCACCAGAGAATGCTGCCGTCGGTGCGAAACACCACGGCGGCATCGGGCAAGGCCTCAGCCCCCTCCCGAAACCGGCGGATGAGACCCGCCAGCTCGCGGCGCCTTGCACGGTGGCGCTGCTGCAACTTGTAGATGCCATTGAAGATGTATTCCCAACTGCCGCTGCCATGGGGCGGCACCAGGCTGCGATCGTGCCACAGCCAGTCCGACAGCCGCTTCTGGAAGCGGTAGTGCCAGCCCAGGTGCAGCACGGTCGCCACCAGCAGGCAGAGGGAAAGGTGTTCTATCAACCAACCTACCAAGACGAAGGGGGCGTAGAAGAACGCCATTCGCCACAACTGTCGCCGCCAGGCGTAAGGTTGCAACATGTTATCCCCTAGAGACGGGTTGAGAAGCGGTATCCGGCTCCACGCACCGTCTGGATCAATCTGTCGTGCCCGGTCTCTTCAATGGCCTTGCGCAGGCGACGGATGTGCACGTCCACCGTCCTGTCTTCTACATAGACATTGGTGCCCCAGACATTGTTCAGCAGTTGCTCGCGGCTATAGACCCGCTCGGGATGGGTCATGAAGAAGTGCAGCAGCTTGAACTCGGTCGGCCCCATGTCCAGCGCCTTCTCCTCGGCGCTGACCCTGTGGGAGACAGGATCCAGCTTGAGCCCCTGCACCTCGATCACCTCGTCCACCGAGGTGGGGGAGACCCGGCGCATCACGGCGTGCAAGCGGGCGGTCAGCTCCTTGGGAGAGAACGGCTTGGTGATGTAGTCGTCGGCGCCCGCTTCCAGCCCGCGCACCTTGTCCTCCTCCTCGCCGCGGGCGGTCAGCATCACCACGGGGATCTGGCGGGTCACCTCGTCCTGCTTGAGCTGCTTGATGAACTGGATGCCGCTGCCACCTGGCATCATCCAGTCCAGTACGATGAGCTCGGGGTAAGGTTCACGCACCTTCGCCAGTCCATCGGCATAATCTTCTGCCTCAACCGTCTCATATCCTTTTTGCTCGAGCACGAAGCAGAGCATCTCGCGGATTGGTGCCTCGTCCTCGACCACCAGAATTCGCTTAGCCATATCCCTTCTCTCTCCTCTGTGAAGATGGGTGCGCCAATTATTAGAACTTTCTGTGACACTTTTATGACTTTATGACAGGCGGGATGATAAACGTTTTCAGATTCAACTGGCAGCAGCGAGTTGCAGCAGGTCCCAGCGGTTGCCACTGATGTCCTCGAACACCACCACTGTGCCATAGGGCTCCTGGCGGGGCTGTTCACAAAAATGGACACCGTACGCCTGCATGCGCTGGTAATCCCCCCAGAAGTCGTCGGTTTCGAGGAACAGGAAGACCCGGCCTCCTCCCTGCCGCCCGATGGCGGCCTGCTGTTCGGGGGTGGCCGCACGGGCCAGCAGCAGGGCAGAGCCGGGAGCGCCTTGCGGAGCGACCCGCACCCAGCGCTTGCCCGGTTTGCCCGGCTCGTCGAGGGGCGTGTCTTCGAGCAGCGCGAACCCCAGCCCCTGGGTGAAGAAGGCGATGGCCTCGTCATAATCGGCCACCAGCAGAGCCAAGGCGCCCAGATGTTGTGACATGGAGATACTCCTCGATGAATGAGTGAAGGGGGCCAAGCCCCGGCTGGGGCGCATCATAACGGCTGCAAGGCCAGTGCTCCAGCCCCAATCACCTGCGCGAAGGCAAGGCACTGCGCCGGTTGGCAGGCCTGCGCCCTAGCCCACCTCGACCCGGTTGCGACCCCGCTCCTTGGCCTGATAGAGCGCCTCGTCCGCCCGCTTGAGGGTCAGCTCAAGGGAGTCCCCGCGCCGCTCCGCCACCCCGAAGGAGGCGGTGATCCTGAGCCCCAGGGGCCACTCCCTGTAGGCCTCCAGCGCTCCCCTCAGCCGCTCGGCCAGCCTCTCGGCCCTCGCCTGTTCATGGTGCAGGCAGACCAGCACGAACTCCTCTCCCCCCCAGCGCACCAGGCGGCACAGGCTGTCACAGTGGCGCAGCAGCTCGCTCACCATGTGCTTGAGCACCTCGTCCCCCATGGGGTGGCCGTGGGTGTCGTTGACCCCCTTGAAGTGATCGATGTCGATGTAGATGAAGGAGAGCGGCATCTCCCCCAGCTCGCTCAAGAGCTTCTCGCCACCGAGCCGGTTGAGGGCCCCGGTCAGGGGATCGTAGCGGGCCTCCTCCTCGGTGCGGCGATACTGCTCGCACAGGCTCTGGCTGAGCGCCTCCGCCGCCAGCCGCGCCTCGCGGGCCTTGCGCAGCTTGTCTCCCATCAGCAGGTACTGGGTCAGAAACAGCAGTATTCCGTATACCAGCCAGCCCAGCAGCAGCTGGCGGTAGAAGTCCCCCGGCTTGCCCCAGCGGCCATAGAACTCCAGTTTATCCAGGATCAACCGGTAGTCCCCGGGCTGCATCCTGTCGTCGGTGGCAAGCTCGATGGCATAGACATGGTGCAGATCCGTCCCCTGCTGCGCCAGCGGGATCCGGTACTGCTGCACCCACCAGGAGCTGGGGGCGAACACCTTGAGGGGGATGTCCTGGATGTGGCCGTAATCGTCGGGACGAAAGAGTACCTCGTTGAACTTGTGGGAAGTCTCGTCCCCGGCTATCGAGTAGGCGGGATCATAGTTGCGCAGATAGAGGCGCCAGCTCTGCGGTTCGCCCCCCTCCACCCTCAGCTTGACCCGCACGCCGCTGAAGTGGGAGAGATCCAGCCCCCACTCGGGGGCAGACAGGGTCAGGATCAGCTCACAGAAGGGGGAGCTGTGGCCCGCGCGCAGCTTGCAGTCGATGGCAGGCTTGTCGCCCCCGGCGATCAGCGTGGTAACCGATTGGCCCCCATGGGCGCGGTCATCCTGGGCCCTGGCGGCTATGCTGGCCTGACCCAGTATGTCCAGCCGCTGCTCTGGCCCGAACTCGAACACCAGGATGGCCAGCAGGCTGCCGAGCAGCAGGCTCCAGAACAACATATTGGTCACGCGGGAATAGGATGGGGTCATGGCGATCACACCTGAAAAAGAGCTTTTACTCTACACCTTGGAACTCCGCACCGTGCTGATCCAGATCCAAGGTTATTACACACGCCCTCGTGGGCGCAGGGGCATTGGTCGGCTCAGCCCGCGCGCAGGGCGTCCCCTGCCATCCGCCGGGCTGAATCCTGTCGGCATTGCACCGCAAGAGGCGGACGCCAGCTCCTGGGGAAGCGGGTTCCCGATGTCATCATTCCTTTCACCACTGAGCGCTCCATGCCATGGAAAAATAAAGAAAAATCATCGCAGAGCCCCAGTCTACACAAGCAAGCGGTACGGCAACACCCCCTAGACCTCTTCCCGCAGCGCCCGATAGAGGGTGGTGCGGCTGATGCCGAGGCGGCGCGCCGCCTCGCTCACGTTGCCACCACACTCCGTCAGGGTCTGCTGCACCCGCAGCCGGCTCTGCTCGCGCAAGGTGGTGGCGCCCCGGGGAGACGGCATGGCGGCCACCTCGGGCAGGTGCAGGTGGGCGGGGTCAATCCAGCCCTGCCCCTCCGCCAGCACGCAGGCCACCTCCAGCGCCTGCTTGAGCTGACGCACGTTGCCGGGCAGGGGATGGGCCAGCAGCTGTTGCTCAGCCTGCGGCGTCAGTTGCAGGGCCGGGTCCATCTCGGCGAGCAGGCACCGGATCAAGCCCAGACGCTCGCCCTGGGGCCAGGCCCGCAGCGGCGCAAGCTGCTGGCGCCAGCCGCAGATGCGGTAATAGAGGTCTTCGCGAAACCCGCCGCCCTGCACCATGGCCGCCAGATCCCGGTGGCTGGCGCTCACCAGCCAGAAGTCCACCGGCTCAGGTTTGTGGCTGCCCACCGGGGTGACGGCGCGCTCCTGCAGCACCCGCAGCAGCCGGGTCTGGGCCGGGAGCGGCAGCTCACCGATCTCGTCCAGCATCAGGATGCCCCCATGGGCGGCGCGCAGATAACCCTGGCTGCCCTGGCTGCGGGCGCCGCTGAAGGCCCCGCCCACGTAGCCAAACAGCTCGGCCTCCACCAGATCGGCGGGCAGGGCGCCGCAGTTGACGCACACCAGGGGCTTGTCCCGTCGGCTCGACGCTCGGTGGAGGACGCGCACCAGGTGCTCCTTGCCGCTGCCGGTCTCCCCCTCGATGAGCAGGGAGATGCCCCGCTCCAGCATCTTGAGGGGCACCCCGGCGGTGGCGGGCGGCGTTGCCGGCAAGGACTGAGTTTCGGTTTTAATCACCACGGGATCGGGCACCAGCCGCAATCCGCGCCGATCCCGCAGCAGCTGCTTGCCGTCAAACGGGTGCTGGCCTAGCCAGAGCCGTCCGGCCCGGTTGGCCCCGAGCAGCTCGCCCCCCTCCCCCAGCAGCAGGCGGGCGGACCAGAGACTCTGGGGATCGAGATCCACCAGCCAGCCCGGTTGGCGCGCCAGCAGGGCGTTTTCCAGCGTCATGGCCAGGAGCCGCACCGTGCCCAGCATGTCGCCATCGTGGTGGGCCGCATCGGTTGAGATGTCGAGCACGCCGAGCAGTTGCCCGTCCGGCCCGAGCAGGGGGCAGGCGCTGCAACTGAGGAAGCTGTGCTGGGCGAAGAAGTGCTGGGCCCCCAGTACCTGCACCTCGCTCTGCTCTGCCAGCGCGGTGCCGATGGCGTTGGTGCCCTTGCTCGCCTCCCCCCAGCGGGCGCCGCTGCGCAGGAAGATCCGCTCGGCGTGGCGGGCAAAGCCGTCGTCCCCGCTGGCGGCCAGAATGGCCCCCTCACCGTCACACAGCAGCAGGCGACAGGGCCTGCCCGCCAGCAACTGGGCAAACAGCGGCAACACGAAGCGCTGGAAGCAGGTGATAAGGGTTCTGTGCTGCTCCTGGCGGGCCGACAGCTCCCCCTGGGGCAGCAGATCCAGCTCGGCGCTCTGCTGACGGAGCAGGCCCTGATGCAGGCAGCGCTGCCAGGAGCGCTGGATCGGGCTGGGACTGGGACTGGATTGAGGTAACTCGCTCATCACGCCTCCTGTTCACAAAGGGCACAGTGTCACGGCCACTGTCCAGAAACGGCACAGTCTCATCGGCACCGCCGCGGTCACTGGTTAATCAAGATACGCCGCCACACCCCGTTTGATAACGTTTTTGTAACTTTTAGCCCTCTGGTCAGACCCTCTGGCACGGCCCTTGCGATACGGAGAAGCAACCGGACTGCCCGCCAGGCCGGTCAGGACCACACACACATAAGGATGATGAGATGATTTATACCGCTCCCGGTCAGGCAGGTGCCCTGGTCAGCTTCAAGTCCCGTTACGACAACTTCATCGGTGGCGACTGGGTGGCGCCGCGCGCCGGCCGCTATTTCGAGAACGTCTCGCCGGTGGATGGCCGGGTGTTCTGCGAGGTGGCCAGATCCGACGCCGCCGACATCGAGCTGGCGCTGGATGCCGCCCACAAGGCGTTCGCCAGCTGGAGCAAGACCAGCGTCACCGAGCGCAGCAACCTGCTGCTGCGCATCGCCGATCGCATCGAACAGAACATTGAAGTGCTCGCCGTCGCCGAGACCTGGGAGAACGGCAAGGCGGTGCGCGAGACCCTGGCCGCCGACCTGCCCCTGGTGGTGGATCACTTTCGCTACTTCGCCGGCTGCATCCGCGCCCAGGAGGGCTCGGCCGCCGAGCTGGATCAGCACACCGTCAGCTACCACTTCAAGGAGCCCATCGGCGTGGTCGGCCAGATCATCCCCTGGAACTTCCCGCTGCTGATGGCGGCCTGGAAGCTGGCCCCCGTGCTCGCGGCCGGTTGCTGCAGCGTGCTCAAGCCCGCCGAGCAGACCCCGGTCACCATCATGCTGATGATGGACCTCATCAAGGACATACTGCCCCCCGGCGTGGTCAACGTGGTCAACGGCTTCGGCGCCGAGGCGGGCCAGGCCCTCGCCACCAGCGACCGGATCCAGAAGCTCGCCTTCACCGGCTCCACCGAGGTGGGCGCCCATATACTGCGCTGCGCTGCCGACAAGCTCATTCCCTCCACCGTCGAGCTGGGCGGCAAGTCCCCCAACATCTACTTCGCCGACGTGATGCAGCACGAGAGCAGCTACATCGACAAGGCGGTGGAAGGGATGCTGATGACCTTCTTCAACCAGGGGGAAGTGTGCACCTGCCCCTCCCGCGCCCTGGTGCAGGCAAGCATCTATGACGACTTTATGGACCGTGTGCTGGCCCGCGCCCGCACCATAGTGCAGGGCAACCCCCTGGACACCGCCACCCAGGTCGGCGCCCAGGCGTCCCGCGAGCAGTTCGACAAGATCCTGAGCTACATGGAGATCGGCCGTGGCGAAGGGGCCAGGATGCTGATCGGCGGCGGCCCGGCCACTGTGAATGGCCTGGAGGGGGGCTTCTACATCCAGCCCACCATCTTCTCGGGCCAGAACAAGATGCGGGTGTTCCAGGAGGAGATCTTCGGGCCGGCGCTCGGGGTCACCACCTTCAAGGACGAGGCGGATGCCCTGGCCATCGCCAACGACACCCAGTACGGGCTGGGGGCGGGCCTCTGGACCCGGGACAGCAACCTGGCCTGGCGCATGGGGCGCGGCATCCAGGCCGGCCGGGTCTGGGTCAACTGCTACCACGCCTACCCGGCCCACGCGGCCTTCGGCGGCTACAAGAAGTCAGGGATAGGCCGCGAGACCCACAAGATGATGCTGGACCACTACCAGAACACCAAGAACCTGCTGGTGAGCCACGACATCAACCCCCTCGGTTTCTTCTAAATCCATCCTGTGATCCACAAGGGCGCCCGCAGGCGCCCTCTCTTTTTCCACCGGGAGCGTCAGCCCCCTGGCTGGCCCAGTTGCTGGCGATAACGCTGGGGGGCGCATCCCTGCTCCCGCTGGAACATGGCGATGAAGGCGGAGGTGGAGGTGTAACCGAGGCGCCAGGCTATCTCCTGCACCGGCATCTCCCCCCGCAGCCAGTCCAGCGCCTTCACCAGCCGCAGCCGGGTGCGCCACTGGCCGAGGCTCATGCCGAGCTCCTTCTGGCAGCGCCGCGCCAGGGTGCGCTCCGTGGTGTGCAACACCCTGGCCCACTCGGCCAAGGTGCGGTTGTCCTCGGGGGCCGCCTGCAGGGCTGCCAGCAGCGGGGCCAGCAGGCGGTCGCGACTCTGGGGCAGGTAGCTCGGCTGGCAGCGGGTGCGGGCCAGCTTCTCGATGAAGAGCTCCCCCTGGCGCGCGTCCCACTCGTCTTCCAGATGGCCAACCCGGCGCTGGGTAAAATCCTCCAGCAGGGCACGCAGCAAGGGCGTCAACGCCAGCAGCTGGGGTTCCCTTGGCAGGCGCGGCGCCAGCGCGTGGCTCACGTAGATGGAGGTGTAGTCCAGGGTCTGCTCGTTGAAGGCGGTGTGGGGCAGGTTGGCCGGCACCCAGATGAGGTAGTCGGCCGGCGCCACCAGCCGCTCTCCCCCGACCTCCACCACCATGACCCCCAGGCTGATGAGGCTGAGCTGGCCCCAGGGGTGGGCGTGCTCGGCGCAGGCGTTGCCCCCCTGGATCTGGCTGTAGCGAAAATAGAGGGGGTTGGGGTCGGCCAGCAGGCGATCCTGCTCGGCCAGGGTGAGGCTGCCCATGAAGATTGTCCCAAAGCGGTTATGACATGTCTTATTTACGCTACTTGCATCGTTCAAGACAAGGCTAGACTCTCCCCATCGTATCAAGGAGTGCCTATGCCCTTTCTCTTTCCCCTGCTCGCCATCCTGATCTGGGCCGCCAATACCGTGGTCTCCAAGGCCGCCGCCGGCGTGCTGGATCCCGCCGCCATCTCCTTCTACCGCTGGGTGATCGCCGCCCTGGCGCTCTCCCCCTTCTGCCTGCCGCAACTGTGGCGCCGCCGGTGCGATCTCCGCCCCTGGCTCGGCAAGCTGCTGGTGCTGGCAGCCCTTGGCATGGTGCTCTACCAGTGCCTGGCCTACTACGCCGCCCACAGCACCTCGGCCACCAACATGGGGGTCATCGGCTCCCTCATCCCGCTGCTGACCCTGCTGCAGAGTGCCCTCTTCTTCGGCCAGCGCCCGGGCAAGCAGGCGCTGCTCGGCATGAGCCTCTCCCTGTTCGGGGTGCTCTGGCTGCTCGGCAAGGGCAACCCCCTGGCCCTGCTGCACGACGGCATCAATCCGGGGGATGGCCTCATGCTGCTCGGCTCCGCCAGCTATGCGCTCTATGGCCTGCTGATCCGCCGCTGGCAACTGCCGTTCGGCCCCTGGCTCAACCTCTATCTGCAGATCCTGCTGGCGGTGCTGCTGCTGATCCCGGTCGCCCTGAGTGCGGACTCCCTGGCGGTGCCTGCCGAAGGCTGGGGTCTGGTGCTGTTCGCCGGGCTCGCCTCCTCCCTGCTGGCGGCCTACTGCTGGATGCGCGGCCTGGCCAGCCTGGGGGCGGAGCGCACCTCTGTGTTCATGAACCTGATGCCCCTGTGCACGGCGCTGATCGCCGTCATCTCCCTGGGTGAGCCCATCCACGGCTATCACCTGCTGGGCGGCGGCCTGATCCTGACCGGCGTCATGATCTCCCAGTTCAAGCCAAGGCTTCGCCGCCCTCTGCCCGAAGGGGCATAAGCTTGCGAACGCCGCTCTGGCGAGATGAAAGAAGGGAGCCTCAGGCTCCCTTCTTTCATCAGCGGGTTAGCACCACCTCAGCTGCTGCGGCGCCAGTGGTAGCGGCGCTCGGGGCGACCGCGCTGGCCGTAGTTGAGATCCACGTCCAGCTTGTCTTCGGACTCCAGAAACTCCAGGTAGCGGCGCGCCGTGGTGCGGCTAAGCGACAACCGCAGCGCCACCGTGTCGGTGGAGAAGGCGGTGTCCGGCTCCCCCGCCAGCAGCTCCAGCACCTGGCGCAAGGTGATGGCGTCTATGCCCTTGGGGGTGTCGCGCACCTCCCTCGGCTGAATGCGCCCCTTGCCCATCAGGCGGTCGAGATCGCTCTGCTCCAGCAGGCCGCGCTCGCACAGGCGGCGATGCAGGGTCAGGATCTCGTCCAGGCTCTGCTGGATGCGAAACAGCCGCAGCGGCTTGATGATGTAGTCCTGCACCCCGAGATTCAGGGCCTGCTGTATGGTCTCCACGTCGCAGGAGGCGGTCACCATGACCACCAGCACCTCCCGGTTGTGGCTGCGCAGCCGGTTCACCCACTCGAGACCCGAGCCGTCTGGCAGGGAGATGTCCACCACCAGCAACTGGGGTTCGGTGGCACGCATCATGAGATCGGCCTGGGCCAGGCTCTCGGCCCGCCCCAGCAGGGAGTAGCCCGGGGTCGAGGAGATAAGCTCGGCCAGGATGGCGCCGATCCGCTCGTCGTCCTCGATAACAAGAGTGAAGATTGGCTTCATGACTCACACCAATTGGTTTTTATTCAAATAGATACCGAACAAGGTGGTCTGTTCGGCGGTGCGGCGCCATTCTATCACACCCCCACGGCGAGCCACCGTCTTCTTGACCAGGAAGAGGCCGACCCCGTGATCCCCGGTCTGGCGGCTGACCCCATAGTCGAACAAGTGATCCGCCAGCGCCTCGTCCACCCCCTCGCCACTGTCCTCCACCTCGATCACCAGCCGACGCCCGAAGTCATCCACCGAGATGAGCACCCGGGGGGCGCACCGCTGGCGGTTCGCCCAGGCGGCCCTGATGCCGTTGTCCAGCAGGTTGCCGATGCAGGTGATGAGATCCGCCGACACCTCGGCCGGGTACTCCCCGAGCGCCGAGCCGGGATCCAGCACCAGCTCGACCCCGAGCTCCCGCGCCCGGCTGAACTTGCCGAGGATGAGGCCGGCCACCGGTTTGTTCTCGATGGAGCGCAGCAGATCCTGCAGCATGGTCTGGCAAGCCTCGTTCTCCTGCTGGATGAGCTCCACCGCCTGATCCACGTGACCGAGCTGCAGCAGGCCGGAGAGGCTGCTCAGCTTGTTGGCAAACTCGTGGGTCTGAATGCGCAGCATCTCGGCATACTGGCGCAGGTGGGTCACCTGCATGCCGAGGCTGCCGGTGCCGTCCGGCCGGCTGAAGATCAGCATGCGCCCCGGCTCGCGGCCGCCGAGCTCCTGCCAGTGGCCGACGAAGGCCTCCCCCTGCACGGTGAAGTTCACCCCCCCCTCCTGCTCCAGGGCGGGCAGCAGGCCGGGGGCCAGCTCGGCCAGGGAGTGGCCCAACAGGGCGTGGCGACCGGTGCCCGGCAGCCGCAACTGGTAGAAGGCCGCGCTGTTGAGCATCTTGATGCGATGGTTGCCATCGAGGGCCACTATCCCCTCCGAGATGCTCTCCAGCACCAAATCCTGCTGGGCGAAGCGGTTGACTATGGTCTCCGGCTCCAGATCCAGCAGGGTGCGCCTCAGCCGGTGCTGCAACCAGAACGCCAGCAGCAGACCGCAGCCCAGCACGGCGCCGATGGCGCTGATGAGCAGGGCGATCCGCTCCAGATAGATGCCCTCCACCGTGCGCATCAGGTAGCCCACCGCCACCGCGCCTATGGCGCGCCCGTCCGCCCCTATCACAGGCGAGAAGCAGCGGATGGCCGGGCCGAGCGTGCCCGCGTCCCTGGAGCAGTAACTGCGCCGCTCGTGGATCGCCGGCCAGATGTCCTCGCCACGGAAGGTCGCACCGACCAGCTCGGGAGAGGGGTGGCTCAGACGGCGGGCATGCTCGTCGGTCACCACCATGTAGGCGGCATCGGTGCGGCTGCAGATCCCCTGCACATAGTCCCGCAGGCCGGGATCCCTGCCCTGCTGCAGGGCCTGCACCACCCGGCTGTCCGCCGCCAGCACCCGGGCCAGATCGCTCCCCTTCTCCTCCAGGTTGCTCTCCAGCAGGTGGCGGATGAAGAGGGCGAGCAGGCCCCCCAGGATCAGGATCAGCAGCAGTGACAGCCCGAGGGAGAGGGTGACCAGTTGGTGGCGCAGTTTCATCGATTCACCTTGCAACGTCAGGAGGCGGACCAATAGTGCGGGCGCCACCAGGTCTGGTCAATGAGCGGCGCGGGATCACCGTCAAAATCCGCCAGCCCCTCCTCGCGGGCGGTCAGGGCCACGGCCCTGGCGACGGCGCGGGCCACCTCCCCCACCTCCTCTATGGGGGGCAGCAACCGCCCCTCCGCCAGCGCACAGGCGCCCACCGCCCGCACCGCCGCCTGCAACATGCCATCGCTGATGCGCCGCGCCTTGACCGCGCAGGCCCCGAGGCCAATGCCCGGGAACACATAGACGTTGTTGCACTGGGAGACCACCCGCAGCTCCCCTGCCACCTCGACCGGGGCGAAGGGGCTGCCGGTGGCGAGCAGGGCGCGCCCTTCGGTCGCCCGCCACACCTGCTCCGGGGTCGCCTCGGCGCTGCGGGTCGGGTTGGAGAGGGGCAGTATCACAGGGCGCTCGCACGCCTCCCCCATGGCCGTCAGCACCGCCTCGTCGAACAGGCCCCCCTGGCCGCTCACCCCGATCAACACCCCGGGGCGCAACCGGGCGATGAGCTCGGGCAGGGAGGTGCAGGCCTCCTCTGCCGGGCGGGCGAAGGGCTGCTGGGAGGGGGTCAGGTTGGCCCTGTCCAGGCAGACCAGGCCGTCCTGATCGAACAGCTGCACCCGCTGCGGGCTGCCCGCCAGCCGGGCCAGCATGGCGGCGATGCCGCAGCCCGCCGAGCCAGCGCCGACGATGAGCACAGGGGTATCAGCAAGCGTGCTGCCCGCCTGTTGCAAGCCTGCCAGCACGCAGGCGGAGGCGACCGCCGCCGTGCCCTGGATGTCGTCGTTGAACATGCAGAGCTCGTCCCGGTAGCGGGCCAGGAGGTTGGCGGCATGCTTGCCGGCAAAATCTTCAAACTGCAGCACCACCTGGGGCCAGCGCGTGCGAATTGCCGCCACCACCTTGTCCATGAAGCTGTAGTAGGTCTCGCCGTCGATGCGCGGGGCCTGCCAGCCGAGGTAGGAGTCATCCTCCAGCAGGGCCGGGTTGTTGGTGCCCACGTCCACGCACAGGGGCAGGGTAAGCGCCGGGTTGATGCCACCGGCGGCGCTGTAGAGCGCCAGCTTGCCGATGCAGATCCCCATGCCGCCGATGCCGAGATCGCCGAGCCCCAGCACCCGCTCCCCGTCGGAGATGACGATGACGTCCACCTCCTGCTCCACCGCGGCGAAGATGGCGTCCAGCTCGTCCCTGTCGTGCCAGGAGAGGTAGAGACCGTGGCTGCGCAGGTAGAGATCGCTGTGGCGCTGACAGGCCTCCCCCACCACTGGGGTGTAGATGATGGGCAAGAGCTCCGGCAGGTGGTGGCGCACCAGATCGTAAAACAGCACAGGGTTGTCCTCCTGCAACTGGCGCAGTAGCAGGTGCTGGTCGAAGGGGCTCTGCATGGCCGAGACCAGGCGGTAGATGCGGCGGCGCTGCTGGGAGAGGGACTCCTCCTTGTGGGGCATGCGCCCCATCAGACCCTGACGCTTGCGTTCGGCATAGGGCAGGCTGGTGCCCATCATGATGTCGTTCATGTCGTTTTCCTGTATCCGGTCGTCACGCGAGCAGAGAGATGAGGGCGGTGGCCAGGATCAGCATCACGGCCCCGCCGAGGCGAGAGGAGATCTGGGCGAAGGGCATCAGCTTCATGCGCTGGGCTGCCGACAGCACGGCGACGTCACCTGTGCCCCCCATGTTGGCCATGCACAGGCCGCCGGTGATGGCCGCCTCTATGGGATAAAAACCTATCATGCGCCCCACCAGGGCCGCCCCCAGGGCGCCGCCCACCACTGTGGTCAGCACCATGATGAAGTAGTTGACCGAGAAGGCGCCGATGAGCTCGGGGATGCTGGTGTAGGCCACCCCTATGCCCACCAGCAGGGAGGGGGTGAGGTTGCTCACCACGAACTGGTACCAGTCGGCGGCCGCCTGCTCGTAGCGGCGCGGCAATACACCGCTCACCTTGATGAAGGCCACCGCCAGTATCATCAGGGCGAAGGGGTGCATGGGGATGAAGTTACCGAGCAAGGAGCCCAGCACGAACATGCTGGAGCTGATGAAGAGGCCGAGCCCCAGGCTCTGCAGGGTCGGCGCCTCGGCCTGCTCGTCGGCGACGCTCTGGCTGTTTTCCTTGACCATCAGCTTGCCGTTGCCGGTCAGGGAGGGGTAGCGGCGACCGAGGCGCGCCAGCAGGGAGCCCACCAGTATGGCCAGGGTGTTGGCGATCACCACGGCGGGCACCATGCGCGACAGCAGATCGGCGCTGGACATCTGCAAGGGGCCGGAGAGAATCTCCACCAGCGGCACGGCGCCGGCGCCCATGCCGCCCCCCATGATGGGCAGGCCGATGAGCAGCACCGCATTCTTGAAGCCGTACCCCATCAGGGAGCCGACCAGGCCAACGCTCAGCAGCGCCAGCGCCACGCCTCCCAGGATCACCGGAAGGTAGCGCATGGCGGCGTTTTTCAGCAGGGCGCCGCTCATGCCGAACACCGAGCCGGTCACCAGGCTGGCGATGAAGAAGTTCAAAAAGCCCCCCTCCTTCATGAAGCGGGTGATCACCTCACCCGCCTCGGCCGGCAGTATCCTGTACTCGAACAGGGCGGCGCCGCCGAAGATGGCGAGTATGGTGCCGCCCCCCAGGTACTCCCGTATCGGGGGGATCCGCTCGCCCAGCTCGCTCAGCAGGGTGCCGAGCACGAACATCAGCGCCAGGGCACCGACCATGCCGAGTGGCAATGAGCCGTTCCAACCGGCGTAGAGGACGCAGGTGGCGAGCCCGAGGAAGATCATCATGGGCATGCCGGCGATCTGCTGGTCGCCCCAGGCGCCCTTCATCTGTACTTCGGAGGTAGAGAGGTTTTTCATTGTTATGCTCCAGCTTGTGGTGTGGCGCCACTCTACGTATCCCCTCCTCTGCTGTCGGTTAGCGGCCCTGCAAAGCCATATAAAAACATTGAAACCTTAAGCACCATTGCCCTCCCCGCGTCCCCGGTCCCGAGACTGAATGTGAGCTGAATCACGCTTTACTTAGCCTGCTAAATAAATATAATGCTTAGCAGGCTAAGTATATGAGGTGTCTGCCATGAAAAAGGATCTGGAGATGTTGCGCGAGCTCTCCCTCGCCGAGCGAGTCGGACGATTGCACCGACTGTGGCGCACCGTGGCCGATATCGAGCTGGCTCCCTTGGGGTTGACCCATCCGCGCTGGACCGCGCTCTGGAAGCTGAGTCGCCTCGGCGGCCACCTCAGCCAGAAGACCCTGGCCGAGGCGCTGGAGATAGAGCTGCCCTCCCTGATGCGCACCCTGGGTCAGCTGGAAGAGCAGGGACTGGTGGAGCGCCACTGCTGCAGCCAGGACAAGCGCGCCCGCATCGTCACCCTGACCCCGGCCGGCAAGGCGCTGCTCGACCAGATCGAGGATCGCATCATGGAGATACGCCGGGAACTGCTCGCCGGCATCAGCCAGCAGGAGCTGGCCCAGTTTGAAGAGATAGTGCACCGGATCTCCGCCAACGCCCTCGGCAAGATCGGTGCCCAGCATGAAGAGAGAGAATAAGATGACCCCGGATCAACAATTCAAGCGCTGGATCAAGTGGGCCATGGCCTGCTTCGTCCTGGTGTTCGGCTACTTCCTGCTGGCCGACATCAAGATGCCCCTCACCCCCCAGGCCATGGCCACCCGGGTCGTCACCAAGATGGCGCCCCAGGTCAGCGGCAAGGTGGTCGAGGTGGCAGTGGTGAACAACCAGCATGTCAAACAGGGGGATCTGCTGTTCGTGCTGGATCCGGCCCCCTTCGAGCTCGCGGTCGAGCAGGCCAGACTCGCCCTGGATCAGGCCGAGCAGCAGAATCGCCAGCTGGATGCGACCCTGAACGCCGCCGCCGCCGACTTCAGCTCGCTGCAGACCCAGACCGCCCAGAAACAGCGGGAGGCCGAGCGCATCGATACCCTCTATCGCCGCCACATGGTGTCTGAGCAGCAGAAAGATGACGCCGACAGCGCCGCCCGCACCGCCCGTGCCAACCTGCTGGCCAGCCAGGCCCGCATGGAGCAGGCTCGCGTCAACCGCGGCCTGGCCGGTGATGACAACCTGCTGCTGCGCCAGGCGCGCAACCGCCTCGCCCAGGCCGAGCTGAACCTCACCTACAGCCAGGTCCATGCGAGCCAGGATGGCATCATCACCAACCTGCAGCTCAAGCCGGGCAGCGTGGCCACGGCGGGCTCTCCCCTGCTGGCCCTGGTCTCGGAGCAGGTGGACGTGATCGCCGATTTTCGCGAGAAGAGCCTGCGCCACATCACCCCGGAAAGCCGTGCGCTGGTCGCCTTCGACGGTGAGCCAGGCCGCCTCTATCCGGCCCGGGTCGCCAGCCTGGACGCCGGGGTCAGCGCCGGCCAGTTCGACGCCAACGGCCTCTTGGCCAACCCCATCGAGTCCGATCGCTGGGTGCGGGATGCCCAGCGACTGCGCCTGCACCTGACCCTGGATCAGTTGCCCGCCCATCTGCCGGCCGGGGCCCGCGCCACTGTCCAGCTGCTGCCGGACAACGCCCTGAGCGCGTTCTTTGCCCGCGGCCAGATCCGCCTGCTCAGCCTGCTGCACTACATCTACTGAGATGACGACCATGAACCTGTGGCACAGACCCCTCACCGCCAACGAGCTGCGCCAGTGTCTGCGCATCGCCTTCGGCTGCACCCTGGGGTTTGTACTGTGCAAGATCTTCGGCTGGAGCAACGGGGTCTTCTTCACCGTCACCCCCGTGCTGCTGCTCGGCATGATCCCCGTGATGAACGGCCACGCCGCCCGCCAGCTCATCGCCTCGGCCGCCATGTGCGGGCTGGAGGTCGGCCTGCTGGGCGGCCTGTTCGGCAGTCATCCCGGGCTGATGACCCCCCTCGTCTTCCTGCTGTTCCTCTACCGTTTCGCCGCCATGTCCCGGGGCAGCCTCTTCCTGTTTGGTGCCAACGGCGTGCTCAGCCTCAGCATCATGCTGCACTTTGCCAGCTATCCCGGGACAGATCTGAACGATCTCATCTTCAGCAACCTCTGGGCCAGCGTCCTGTCGGTGCTCATCGCCTACCTGATGACGGCCCTGATCCGGACGGGAGGCGCGGCCCGCCCCCGCCCTCTCCCAAGGCGCCCCACCGGATGCGCCACGAGGCCTGCTCGGCGCCAGCATCGCCACCCTGTCGTTCCTGGTCTTCCAGCTGTTCGATCTGCGCGACTCCATGTCCGCCCAGGCGACCACACTGCTGGTGCTCTTCCCCATGCACTGGGACGGGGCCCTGAGCTACGCCCGCAAGCGCGCCATGGGCACCCTGCTGGGGGTGAGTTTCGGCATCCTGGGGCAGCTGGTGCTCTACGACTGGTCCGGTCTGCTCCTGCTGGTCACCCCCCTGCTCTGGCTCGGGGCCATGCTGTTCAGCCATGCCCATGTGAAGGAGGCGAGCGGCTCCGGGGTCGGCTTCGGTGCTCTCACCACCCTCGGCATACTGTTTGGCCAGTACCTGACCCCGGGCAACGATCTGGTGTTCAGCGCCCTCTACCGGGTGAGCAGCATCCTCTTTGCCATCGTCGCCACCCTGCTGGCCTGCTACCTCATTCACCGTCTGCTCAACCGTTTCGAGGCGACCCGTTTCGGTTATTGATCCCCTTTCCAATGGCCAAGGATGTGCTGTCTTTCGCCCCGCAACCCTGCGGGGCGTTTTTTTGCCCGCCGGTTGCACAGGGGACGGACGCATCCCGACGCACGGCCCCCACCATGAGGTTGCACTCATCCCCCAGCCTGTTAGGCTCAACTCCATATGACACCGACAAAGGATGCGACATGAAACACGCCAAGCTCTTTCTACTGGGGATGGGGGGCATGATCCTGCTCGGCGGCTGCGATCTGGGGGCCGGCAAGCTGGGGGTGACAGGGGGCGATCCCGTCACCTATCTGTGCGAGCAGAACCAGAAGGTGCAGGTGCGCTACTTCTCCCTCTCGGACGAGAGCCTGAACTTCGTCAAGCTCGCCCTGCCCGATGGCAAGGATTACACCCTGCCCCAGGCGGTCTCCGCCTCCGGCGCCCGCTACACCGACGATCACGAGGTGGTCTGGTGGAACAAGGGGAAGGAAGGCTTCGTGGAGATGCGCGATGACGCCGGGGAGTGGCAGAGCCGCTACAACGACTGCAAGGAGCAATAAGCCCCGCAGGCAACAGCGCCCCGCAGTGACAAAGACCCCGACCAAGGCCGGGGTCTTTGTCATCTCACTTCGACGTCATATCGGACCACAACCCGTACCGGGATGGCTTACGGATTCTGCTCGGACACCCGATAACGCACCTGCGCCAGCCCTGAGATGGCGATGAGATCCAGCACGCCAGGGGGCACGGACTCCAAGACCTCGGGACTGAACAGATCGCCATTGGAATCGATGAGGTAGCGAAGGGTCACGCAGCCCTTCACCGGCCTCTCTTTGGGCAGTCCACCGACCGGATTGAAGTCGCCGATCTGCTCCACCTGAACCCAGTATCTGGGCAGATCTTCCCAGACGATATCCACCGGAGGCTGATTCAGCTTCGCGGTGGGGCTGGCGCAGCCCCCCAGCATCAGGGCGACCCCCAGCAGCACTAGCTTCAAACCCATTCAACTCTCCTTGTCCTGTGGCCGCTCGGCTCCTTGAACGGCCAGCCAGTGTCTGGCAGTGAGGCTCATTCGGGAAGTCCCCATCTGGCGAGGCACTCTCGCGGGCAATGAAAAGGCCAACCCTGGGGTTGGCCTTTCTCGCAAGGGGATGACTCAGGCGCGCTTGTCGCTGACCACCAGCCAGAGCGCATGGACCATGCCGGGCAGGCCGCCGAGCAGGGTCAGCACTATGTTGATGAAGAAGTGCAGGCTGAGCCCCACCTGGATAAAGGCACAGACCGGCGGCAGGAAGATGGCCAGCAGGATCTTGAGCAAATTGTTCATCTCATGGTTCCTCATGAAAGATGTCATGTGATTCGGATGGGCTAACCATAAACAGCCTTGCCCACAACTGCAAACCACAGCGAACAGCTTTCGCGCCTTTCTCGCCCGGGATTGAGCCAGGGTTCAGCTGACAGTGGCTGGCGCGCACCTAGCCCCCGGGAAGCGCAATGATCAGGCCAGCAGCTGGCAGGGGATCCGGCTCTTATGCTCCCGCTCCCGCCAGGCGTTGAGGTCGTGGATGATCTGGTTGCTGCTATTGTCACCCCAGTAGCTGGCAGGGGATCCGGCTCTTATGCTCTCGCTCCCGCCAGGCGTTGAGGTCGTGGATGATCTGGTTGCTGCTATTGTCACCCCAGTAACAGGCAGGGGATCCGGCTCTTATGCTCCCGCTCCCGCCAGGCGTTGAGGTCGTGAATGATCTGGTTGCTGCTATTGTCACCCCAGTAGCTGGCAGGGGATCCGGCTCTTATGCTCCCGCTCCCGCCAGGCGTTGAGGTCGTGAATGATCTGGTTGCTGCTGCCGCGCCAGAGCAGGCCGGGGTCCGCCAGCCCTTTTTCGAACCTGCCATCCACCAGCACATCCAGCAGGGCGACCAGCTCGCACTGGGCTGGAGTGAGCTCGCTTAAGCGATAACCGGTCCAGCACCAGATGTCCTTGCCGGGGCACTCTGCCCGCACCCGTTTCACCAGCGCCAGCACCTGAGGCACATTGGCCGGGTGCAGTGGATCGCCGCCGGAGAGCGACAGACCTCGCCGCTTGATGCGCGAATCCTTGAGATCCCTGATGACGCGATCGCTCATCGCCTCATCGAACGGCTTGCCCCCATCGAGACGCCAGGTGCTCTGGTTGTAGCAGCCCGGGCACTGGTGCTCGCAGCCCGACACGAACAGGGTGGCCCGGGTGCCGGGGCCGTTCACCACATCGACCGGGTAGTATTGGTGGTAGTGCATCTCGTCTCTCCTCAACCCGTCATAGGCCGGGTTCGCCAATAAAAATGGCTCCCTCATCATCGGGAGCCATCTTGCCGCTCAGCCGCCCGACTCACATATGCTTGACCCGGCGCTTCACCTCTTCCTGCTTGCCCGCATTGAAGGGGCGTGCATCCGGGCTGCCGAGGTAGCCGCAGACCCGGCGGGTCACCGACACCTTGGCAGGGTCGTGGTTGCCGCAGCGCGGGCAGGTGAAGCCCTTGGAGGTGCACTCGAACTCGCCGGTGAAGCCGCAGTCGTAGCACTCGTCTATGGGGGTGTTGGTGCCGTAGTAGGGCACCTTGTCATAGCTGTAGTCCCAGACGTTCTCGAGCGCTTCCAGGTTGTGCTGGATGTTGGGGTACTCGCCATAGCAGATGAAGCCGCCGCTGGCGATGGGCGGATAGGGCGCCTCGAAGTCCAGCTTGTCGTACGGGTTCACCTGCTTCTCCACGTCGAGGTGGAAGCTGTTGGTGTAGTAGCCCTTGTCGGTTACGCCTGCCACCACGCCGAACTCCTTGGCGTCGATGCGGCAGAAACGGGTGCAGAGATTCTCGCTCGGGGTGGAGTAGAGGCTGAAGCCGTAGCCTGTCTCCTCCTTCCACTCGTCGGTGGCCGCCTTGAGCCGCGCTATGATGGCGATGGCCTTCTGGCGCAGAGTGTCGCTGTCGAACAGATGAGTCTGCGTGCCGAACAGGGCGTTGATGGTCTCGTGCACCCCGATGTAGCCGAGCGAGATGGAGGCGCGGCCATGTTTGAAGATCTCGCTGACGTTGTCGTCGGCCTTGAGGCGCACGCCGCAGGCCCCTTCTATGTAGAGGATGGGGGCGACCCGCGCCTTGACGCCATCCAGTCGCTTGATGCGGTACATGAGCGCAGTCTTGGCGACCCGCAGTGCCGCATCCAGCTTGTCCCAGAAATCCGCCTCGTCGCGGGATTTGAGCGCGATGCGCGGCAGGTTGAGGCTCACCACCCCTATGTTGTTGCGCCCTTCATGAATGAGCTCGCCATTTTCCTCGTAGGCGCCGAGGAAGGAGCGGCAGCCCATGGGGGTCTTGAAGGAGCCGGTCACCTTCACCACCTGGTCATGGTTGAGGATGTCCGGATACATCCGCTTGGAGGCACACTCCAGCGCCAGCTGCTTGATGTCGTAGTTGGGATCGCCCAACTTGTGGTTGAGGCCATCCTTGATGGCGAACACCAGTTTCGGGAAGACGGCGGTCTTCTTGTTCTTGCCAAGGCCGGCGATGCGGTTGCCGAGGATGGCGCGCTGGATGAGGCGCGACTCCCAGCTGTCGCCGAGGCCGAAGCCGAAGGTGACGAAGGGCGTCTGGCCGTTGGCGGTGTGCAGGGTGTTGACCTCGTACTCCAGGGACTGGAAGGCGTCGTAGCACTCCTTCTCGGTGCGGGCCATGGCGTAGGCGTCCACATCGCTGATGCCCCACTCCTCGGCCACTTCCCGGTGTTTCTGCCAGCTGATGGTCACATAGGGAGCCAGCACCTCGTCGATGCGGTTGATGGTGGTGCCGCCATAGATGTGGCTCGCCACCTGGGCGATGATCTGGGCGGTCACGGCGGTGGCCGTGCTGATGGATTTGGGGGTGTCTATCTCGGCGTTGCCCATCTTGAAGCCGTGGGTCAGCATCCCCTGCAAGTCGATCAGCATGCAGTTGAACATGGGGAAGAAGGGGGAGTAGTCGAGATCGTGGAAGTGCAGATCGCCGCTCTCGTGGGCCTGCACCACCTCGCGGGGCAGCATGTGGCTGATGGCGTAGTGCTTGGCGACTATGCCCGCCAGCAGGTCGCGCTGGGTCGGGATCACCTTGGAGTCCTTGTTGGCGTTCTCGTTGAGCAGGGCCGCGTTGGTCTGCTCCACCAGGCCACGGATCTCCTGGGCCAGCCGGCCGCGGGCCTCGCGGGCCTGATCCCGGTCGTGACGGTACTCGATGTAGGCGCGGGCGATGGCCTTGTCGTCGGACGCCATCAGATGGTTCTCGACCCGGTTCTGGATCTCGTGGATATCCACCTCGCCCCGCCCTTCCAGCTCCTGGCTGACCGCGCCTGAGATGCGCAGTGCCAGCGCCGGATTGGCCTGATTGACCGCTTCCGCCGCCCGGCTCACCGCCTCGGCGATCAGCTGGCCATTGAATGGTGCGCGACATCCATCACGTTTGATCACTACCGGTTTCATCGATTATCCCCGCATTAAAGGCCTGGCAGCCACCCTGGGCTCACCCTTGTTGAGTCCCCTTCTCCACACCCTATCCCCGGCGCACATGCATTCAGCCGGGGCCTGAGAGGCCCGGGCTGACGCTGAGAGGGAGACGACTTATGCACAGCTTGATAACACTATATATGGGTATTTTTTTTATGCTAACCCCTATATGTGGTAGCTATTAGGCCCCAAAGCGATGACCCGTTTCTTGATCCAGGACAGGTTTTGGAAGGAGTGGCACAGTTCACAATCAGCTCCAAAAGAGGCCATTCGTGCGCATCCCAGACGGGGTGCGGGCTGGCGCCCGATGGAGGGCCCCGGGGAAGGATGGCACCATCTGACAACAATTGACCGAGGCAACCAACAGCCGGAACGCACATAATGGGTGCAGTGTCCTGCCAATGGAAAATGAACGTGACCAAGGTGTGGCTTCTGTTAGCCCTATTCCCGCTCCAGCTGCTGGCCGCCGAGATCCTGGTGATCAGCAGCTACCATCAGGCCAATCTGTGGGATCAGAGCTACAGCGCCGGCCTGAAGACGCATCTCAAGGGCGAGCACCACATCAGTCACCTCTATCTGGATACCAAGCGTCAGCCTCAGCAGACCCGGGAGCAGCTCGTCAGCCAGGGGATGGCGGCCTATCAGGCGCGCAAGCCGGCCTTGGTGGTGCTCGGCGATGACAACGCCATCAACGCCCTCGCCCGCCCCATCGCCGCCCTGGGCACCCCAGTGGTGTTTCTCGGCATGAACGAAAACCCGCGCCCCAAGGGGCTGGTTGGCCACGCTCTGATCACCGGCGTGCTGGAACGCCCCCTGCTCAAGCGCAACATCAGCGAGATGAGCCAGCTGATGGGCGGCATCGGCAAGGCGCTGGTGCTGTTTGACGAGAGCGAGGTGTCGCGCACCGCCATCGAGGAGGAGTTCAAGGGGCGCAGCGAGCTGCGGGTCGGCCAGACCCGGGTGAGCAGCCGGCAATTCAACGACTACGGGCGCTGGCAGGAGGCGGTGCTCGCCAGCCGGCAGAACGGCTATGAGGCTCTCTTCCTCGGCCTCTATCACACCCTCACCGACGAGCAGGGGCTGCATGTGGGCGAGCAGCAGGTGCTGGCCTGGACCAGCGCCCACAGCCCCGTGCCCCTGTTCGGTTTCTGGGAGTTTGCGGTGGGGCCGGGCCGCACCATAGGCGGCCTGGTGCTCGATGGTCGCACCCAGGGGGAGAAGGCGGCAGAGCTCGCCAACGCCATACTGGCGGGTACGGCGCCACAGGCCCTCTCCCCCCGCGCCGCCCAGCGCGGTGAATACCTGTTCAGCAAGAGCGAGCTGGCACGCTGGCAGCTCGAGGCCCCATCAAGATGGCAGGGGCGGGTGAGCTATGTCGACTGAGCCCGAAAACGACAGACCCGGCCATCTGGCCGGGTCTGTTTTATTGTGCTCCTGTCAACTCAGGGCTGGATCGCCGCCTGCAACTCTTCTTCGGTCCAGACGGTGATGCCGAGCTCCTGCGCCTTGGCGAGCTTGGAGCCGGCGGCTTCCCCTGCCACCAGCACATCTGTCTTGGCCGACACAGATCCCGCCACCTTGGCCCCCAGGGCCTGGAGCGCAGCCTTGGCATCGTTGCGGGACAAGGTGGTGAGGGTACCGGTCAGCACGAAGGTCTTGCCGGCGAAGGGCTGCTGCGCAGCCTCCTTCTTCTCGATGGCCGGCCAGTGGATGCCGGCGGCCAGCAGGGCGTCGAGCACCTCTATGTTGTGGGGCTGGCGCAGGAAGTAGTAGACGTGCTTGGCCACTATGTCCCCCACGTCGGCCACCTCGAGCAGCTGCTCCACCGAGGCGGCGCGCAGGGCATCCAGGGTGAGGAAGTGGTTGGCAAGGTTCAGCGCGGTCGCCTCTCCCACCTCGCGAATGCCCAAGGCAAACAGGAAGCGCGGCAGGGTGGTGCTGCGGGCCTTGTCGATGGCGGCCACCAGATTGAGGGCGGATTTTTGCCCCATCCGCTCGAGACCGGCCAGCTGGATGGCGTTGAGGCTGAACAGATCCGCCGGGGTCTTCACCAGCCCCTTGTCCACCAGCTGCTCCACTATCTTGTCACCCAGGCCGTCCACGTCCATGGCGCGCCGCGCCGCGAAGTGCTTGATCGCCTCCTTGCGCTGCGCCTCGCAGAACAGGCCGCCGGAGCAGCGGGTCACCGCCTCCCCTTCCAGCCGCTCCACCGCCGAGCCGCACACCGGGCACTGGGTGGGGAAGAGGATCTCGCGGGCATCCGCAGGGCGCTGGGCCTCCACCACGGCCACTATCTGCGGGATCACGTCCCCCGCCCGGCGCACTATCACGGTATCGCCGATCATGACACCAAGGCGCGCGATCTCGTCGGCATTGTGCAGAGTGGCGTTGGAGACGGTGACTCCGCCGACGAACACCGGCTTGAGCTTGGCCACCGGGGTCACGGCGCCGGTACGACCCACCTGGAACTCGACGTTCTCAAGCTCCGTCATCTCCTCTTCTGCCGGGAACTTGTGGGCCGTGGCCCAGCGCGGGGCCCGGGCCACGAAACCGAGCTCCTGTTGCAGCGCTATGTCGTCCACCTTGTAGACCACGCCGTCGATCTCGTAGGGCAGCTCGCTGCGACGGGCCAGGATGTCGTCGTGGAAGGCCTGGCAACCGGCGGCGCCTTCTTTCAGCTTCACCTCGGGGCTGAGCGGCAGCCCCCAGGCCTTGAGCTGGTTGAGGCGAACGAAGTGGGAGTTCCCCAGCTCGTCGCCGCCTATGCCCACGCCATAGGCGTAGAAGCTCAGGGGACGGCTGGCGGTGATGCGGGAATCGAGCTGGCGCAGGCTGCCGGCGGCGGCGTTGCGCGGGTTG
Organism: Aeromonas sp. Marseille-Q7275; assembly: GCF_965119515.1. Taxonomy (NCBI): domain Bacteria; kingdom Pseudomonadati; phylum Pseudomonadota; class Gammaproteobacteria; order Aeromonadales; family Aeromonadaceae; genus Aeromonas; species Aeromonas sp. Marseille-Q7275. The sequence continues at coordinate 220,213 of NZ_CBCPLW010000001.1, read as the reverse complement.
ACGAACACCTTCTCCCCTGCGGCCAGCGCCCTGGCATTCATCGCCTCGAAACCGGCCTTGGGCATAAAGACCTCCCCACGCACCTCCAGTCGCGCAGGCCAGCCCGAGCCCCGCAGGACGAGCGGAATGGCCTTGATGGTGCGCACGTTCTCGGTGATCTCCTCCCCCGTGGCGCCATCGCCCCGGGTGGCCGCCTGCACCAGCTGGCCGTCCACATAGAGCAGGCTGACCGCCAAACCGTCCAGCTTGGGTTCGCAGCAGAAGGTGAAGTTCAGCTCGCGCTTGAGGCGATCGCGCATGCGCTGCTCGAAGGCCTGCAGCTCTTCGTCGCTGAAGACGTTGTCCAGGCTCAGCATGGGGATCTCGTGGCGCACCTGGCTGAAGGCAGAGAGCGGCTGGCCGCCGACCCGCACGCTGGGGGAGGCCGGGGTTTTCAGCTCGGGGTGCTCGGCTTCCAGCGCGATCAGCTCGCGCATCAGGCGATCGTATTCGGCGTCCGGCACCGTGGGGTTGTCCAGCACATAGTACTGATGGCCATATTCGGTGAGCAGTTCACACAGTTGACGGTGGCGGGAGAGGATGTCGCTCATGAAGAAGTCTCGAAGTGTGATGGAACAATCAGTCTGGGGCAGAAATGAAAATGCGGCACCTGGGTACCGCACTTTTCATGGCTGAGGCCACATGGCGCATCAGTCGCGGCTGGCCTCGTAGGCGGCCAGCTCATGGCGATAACGGGCAATGTCGTCGTCGCTGAGCGGGCTGCGCGAGGCATCGGTCAGCATGGCATCGAGATCGCTCGCCAGCTGATCCGCCGCCTGCAGCATGTGCTCGAACGCAAAGGCCGCATTGCTGCGCAGGGGCAGCTGCATGAAGAGGGACACACCCGGGGTGCTGAACTGCTCCATGCGGTAGGGGTTGAAGGTACCCGGCTTGACCATGTTGATCATGGAGAAGAGCACTTCACCCTTGCCGTTGAGATCCTCGTGACGGTGGAAGATGTCCATCTCGCCAAACTTGAAGCCCAGCGCCAGCAGGGAGGAGAGCAGGGTCGCCCCTTGCAGATCGTGACCAGGACGAGCCATCAGGTTGATGACATAGACATCCTGCCAGATCTTCTCGACCGGCGGCAGCTCCTGGACGGGCTCGACCACCTGGACCGGCTCTTCGTAGGCGGGCTCGTCATCATAATCGGGCTCTTCATACGCAGGCGCAGGCTGGGCATAGCGGGCTTGCTGCTGCGGCGCGGGCTCGCGGGCACCGAAGGTCGGCGCCTGGGCGTAAGCAGGCTCCACCAGCGGCTCGTCGTCCAGTGGCTGCATCATGGGTTCGCGCTGGGGGCGGGAGCGGTGCACCGGAGTGCGGCGGATCACCTGGGCAGGCTTGCGTACCGGCGCGGCAGGCACCTCTTCGACAGGCTCGGCGCTCGGCTCCTCATACTCGTCTTCTTCTTCATAGACGGGGGGCGGCGTCACCGGACGAGGGGCTGGCTTGCGCACCACGGGCGGCGGCAAATCGTCATCCTCGTCCTCATCGAAGGCGGGCACTGTGGCGGCACGGCGGGGTTCCGGCTGATGGGCCTCGTCGTTGCGCAGCTTGGGCTCGGCACGACGGCCACCGCTGACCACGCGCACCTGACCGATGCCATCGCTGTCAAACGCATCGCTGTCACGATCCCGTGACTTGGATTCCATCCGACCCAGGGGTTTTTCCTTGATCGGTGCCTGACGGTTCTTTCTGTTGCTCCACAACCCGTGAATGAGCAATGCCGCGATGGCAATACCGCCCAGGGCAACCAAGATGTAACGCAATTCCTGCATTAGCTGCTTCTCTTTCTAGTTTTGCTCAGCCAAAGCGACGGCTTCACCGATGTCAACCGACACGATGCGAGAAACCCCGGGCTCTTGCATCGTGACGCCTATCAGCTGCTCGGCCATCTCCATGGAGACCTTATTATGACTGATGTAAACGAACTGTACTGTGCTCGACATCTCTTTGACAAGAGAACAGAAGCGACCCACGTTCACTTCATCGAGCGGTGCATCCACCTCATCCAGCAGACAGAAGGGTGCTGGATTGAGTCTGAAGATGGCAAAAACCAGCGCAAGGGCGGTTAACGCCTTCTCCCCCCCGGAAAGCAGGGCAATGGTAGCATTCTTCTTGCCCGGAGGTCTTGCCATGATGCTCACTCCGGCTTCCAAAAGATCGTCCGAGGTCAGCTCAAGCCAGGCACTGCCCCCCCCGAACACTTTCGGGAACAGGGATTTTAAATCTTCGTTGACCTTATCGAAAGTGTCGCGGAAGCGTATTTGTGTTTCTTTATCAATTCTTTTAATGGCTTGGCTCAGGGTTTCCAGCGCCTGCTCCAGATCCTGGCACTGGTTTTCCAGGTAGCTTGCCCGGGTTTTCGCCTCTTCATACTCCTCCAGTGCCGCCAGGTTGATGGCGCCAAGTGCCTCCACCTGTGTCTCCAGGGTCTGGATCTCCTGGCGCAGCTTGCCGCGATCGGCGGCGATCAGCACCGCCTGATCGAGATCCACCAGACGCACGCCCAGCTCTTCGAACTGCTCGTGCAGCCCCTGTCGCCGGGTCAGGTTGCGCTCCCGCTCCAGCCTGAGCTGGGCGAGCTTCTCCTGCAGGGCCACCAGCTGCTTGTGGTCGGCGCTTCTGGCCTGCTCCAGCTCGGTCAGCTGACGCTCCAGCTCGGCGAGCCGCTGATGGCAGGCGAGCTGCTGCGCCTCCAGGTTGCGTTGCTCCGCCAGCAGGGGCGAGATGTCCTGCACCGCCTGGGCGTCCGGCCCCTTGAGCTCGGCCAGTTCCAGCCCGAGCCGGGCCAGCTCCTGCTCGCGCAGGGCGATGAGCTGCGCCAGATTTTGCTGCGCCAGTTGCCAGCGCTGGCAGCTTGCCTGCTGCTGCTCCCGGCGCGCACGCGCCTCCTCCAGCGCCCGCTCGGCACTGGCGACCCCTTCCTGGGCCAGCAAGAGAGCCTCCGCCAGCGGCTCCCCCTGCTCCTGCAGCTCGGCAAGGTGCGCCTCTTCCAGCTCGAGCTGCTGCTGGACCGCAGTCAGCCGCTCGGCCTCCTCGGCCTGCTCCTTGTCCAACCGGGTCAACTCTTCCCCCAGCTGGCCGAGGCGCAGCAGCCGCTCCTGACGCTGACCCTGCTGCAGGCTCCAGGCTTCCCGCAGTTGCTGCCATCGCTGCTCCTGCTCGCGCAGAGTGCGCTGGCTCGCCTCAAGGGCGCTGTGCAAATGGGCACGGTCGGCATCTGCGGCCTTCAACTGGGCATCGAGCTGAACCAGCGCCTGCTCCCCAGCGGCCAGTTCGGTGTGTAACCGCTCACGTTCACCGAGCAGCGCCAGGGTGCCGAGGGCGCCGCCCTGGCCGAGATCGGCCCAGTTCGGGCCAAACCAGTCCCCCGCCGGGGTCAGCACAGACTCACCGGCCAGGAGGGATGACTGGCGGGCCAGGGCCGCCTCCCTGTCATCGGCCAGCCAGATGACGTTGAGGAAGGCGGGGATGTGATCCCCCTCGAGCCGGGCCGCCAGGGTGCCGGGCACCGCTGGGTGAGCCGGGCCTATCCAGAGCCCGCCCTGCTCGAGGTTGCACTGGTCCCCCGGCTGGGCGGTGAGCCAGCGCCCGAGCACCTTGTCCAGCGCCTGGGTCCACTCGGGGGCGACCTGCAACCGATCCGCCAGGGTCGCACCCTGCATCTGCTCCCCCAAAATCTGATCAAGGGTTGTGAGGCGGGCGCCGAGCTCGCGCAGCAGGCCGCCCTGCCGATCCCGCTGTCCCTTGAGGGCCTCGTGGCTGGCCACGCCGGCCTGCCACGCCTGTTCCAACGCCTCGTGGTGGGCGCGAGAGAGTGCCAGCTCATCCGACAGGGCATCCAGCGCGGGCTGCAGGCTCTCACCTTCCCCGCCGAGGGGGCCGGCCTGTTCATCCTCCAGCTTGAGTCGCGCCAGCCGGGTCTTGGCCTGCAGCTCCTGCAGACCGCTTCGCTGGGCACGGGTCTGGTTGAGCCTGCCCTGTGCCTGACCGAGCTGCTGCTGCCACTGCTGCTGGTGTTGGCGGGCCAGCTCAAGCCGCTCACCGGCCGCGAGGCGAACGGCCTGCTGATCGGCAAGTAACTGCTCACACTGCTCGAGGCGAGCCGACTCCACCTCCCCCTGGAGGGCGCCCTCGGTCAGCTGCGCCTGCTGGCTGGCCAGCTGGGCCTTGATGCCGTCGATGCGCTCGCCGAGGGCCTGGCGCCGCGCCTGCCAGTCGCGACCGAGCTCGGTCTGGTGAAGCTGCTGCTGTTCGAGGCGGGCGATGGCCTGGCCGCCGAGGAAGATCTGCTGCTGACGGCTCGCCTGCTCGGCCTGGGCCTCCTGGCGGGCCACCGACAGGGTGACGTGGCGCCCTTCGCCCGCAGTGCGCTTGGCATCGAGTGCCGCCAGCGCCTGCTCTGCCTGGGCCAGCTCGCTCTTGGCTTCGCCGAGGCGGGTCTCCAGCGCCCACAGCTCGGAGCCGATGAGCTCGGCCCTTGCGGCGCGACTGCGGCTCTTGAGCTGCTTGTAGCGCTCGGCAGTTTCGGCCTGGGATTTGAGGTGCTCGAGGCGGGAACCCAGCTCGCCACGAATGTCGCCGAGGCGCTCCAGGTTCTCCTGGGTGTGACGGATGCGCTGCTCTGTCTCCCGTCGCCGCTCCTTGTAGCGGGAGACCCCGGCGGCCTCTTCCATGAAGAGCTTGAGGTCCGCCGGGCGCGACTCCACCAGCCGGCTGACGGTGCCCTGCTCTATGATGGCGTAGCTGCGCGGGCCCAGGCCGGTGCCGAGGAAGAGATCGGTCACGTCCTTGCGACGGCACTTCTGGCCGTTGATCTGGTAGTGGTTGGAGCCGTCACGCAGCACCTCGCGGCGCACCGAGATCTCGGTATAACGGCCAAATTCACCGGGCACCCGGTTGTGGGGATTGTCGAACACCAGCTCCACCGAGGCGCGGCCGTGGGGGCTGCGGTTGATGGAACCGTTGAAGATGACGTCCGTCATGTTCTCCCCGCGCAGGTGGCGGGCCGAGCTCTCCCCCAGCACCCAGCGCACGGCGTCGATGACGTTGGATTTGCCACAGCCGTTGGGGCCCACCACGGCGGTCATGTCGGCCGACAGTTCGATGCGGGTCGGCTCGACGAACGACTTGAAGCCGGCGAGTTTGATCAGTTTCAGACGCATGGCGACCCGTGTCAGTGGCGAAATGAAGAGGCGGCGGGCGGGCTGTCAGCCCACGAATATCATCCGACGTCCGGCCTGACCGGACGGGATATCGGGAATAGTTCGCGACTTTACCAAATTGGAGGCTTGTTTGTAATATGCTGGCACCCTACCCCTTCATTGATGGATCTCAAATGAGCCAATCTCCTCACATGGTCAAAGATTCGGTCAGCGGTGCAGACTACTTCCTGCGCGGCTTCTCCCTCATTCGCCAGCCGGGGATCCGCACCTTCGTGCTGATCCCCCTGCTGGTCAACTTCGTGCTGTTCGCCGGCGCCTTCTATGCCCTGCTGCTGCAACTCGACGGCCTGTTCGCCTGGCTGCACCAGCAGATCCCGAGCTGGCTCTCCTGGCTCGACTACCTGCTGTGGCCCATCGCCCTCGTCACCATACTGGTGGTGTTCTCCTTCATCTTCAGCTCGGTGATCAACTGGATAGCGGCCCCCTTCAACGGCCTGCTGGCGGAGAAGGTGGAGCAGATCCTCACCGGCGAGGCGGTGAGCGACACCGGCATGCTGGACGTGGTCAAGGACGTGCCGCGCACCTTCAGCCGCGAGTGGACCAAGCTGAAGTACTACCTGCCCAAGGCCATCGGCTGCCTGATCCTGTTCCTCATCCCGGTGGTGGGCCAGACCCTGGCACCCGTGCTCTGGTTCCTGTTCAGCGCCTGGATGATGGCGATCCAGTATGTGGACTACCCGTTCGACAACCACAAGATCGACTTCATCACCATGCGCGATGCCTTGAAGCAGCGCCGCGGCAAGTGCCTGAGCTTCGGTGCCCTGGTCACCCTCTTCTCCGCCATTCCCGTGGTCAACCTGTTCGTGATGCCGGTCGCCATCTGTGGCGCCACCGCCATGTGGGTGGATCAGTATCGCAGCGAGCAGCTTCGCCGCTGAGCCGGGCACTCATAACCAAAAACGGGGGCATAGGCCCCCTTTTTCATTACTTAATCTAATGCAAATGTGAGAGTGCTTGTCGTGCCAGACCAGGCTTGTTAGGATGCGGGCCTTTCTCGCACCCTGGGATAACTCATGTTACATGCACTCTTCTTGCTCGGCCTGGTGGCCGAAGGGATGACTGGCGCGCTGGCGGCGGGCCGGCGGCGGATGGATCTGTTTGGTGTCGTCATCATCGCCTCGGCGACGGCCATAGGGGGAGGTACCATCCGGGATGTGCTGCTGGGCCACTACCCCCTGCTCTGGGTGGAGCACCCCGAATACGTGCTGCTGGTGGCGGGGGCTGCCATGGCAGGCGTCATCTCGGCCCCGCTGATGCGCTATCTCGGCAAGCTGTTCCTGGCCCTCGATGCCCTGGGGCTGGTGGTCTTCTCCATCTTTGGCGCCGCCCGGGCGCTGGAGATGGGCCACGGGGCCGGCATCGCCTGCATCATGGCGGTGGTCACCGGCGTCTTTGGCGGCGTGCTGCGGGATCTCCTATGCCAGCGCATCCCGCTGGTGTTCAAGCGCGAGCTCTACGCCGCCGTCTCCCTGGTGACGGCCGCTCTCTACTGCTTCGCGCTGGATCAGGGCCTGCCCAATGACTGGGCCGCCTTCGGGGCCATCGGCATCGGCTTCGTGCTGCGACTGCTGGCGGTGCGCTTCAAGTGGGGACTCCCCACCTTCAATTACCAGTACGCCACCCACTGAGCGCGCCAGTTTCTGGCCAGATCGGCTGGATTGCACGCAACAAAAAAGCGCCGGATGGCGCTTTTTTGTTGCTGATGACAGTGAAAAAACTGACTCAGTTGATCCCTTCCGAACTGAAGAAGGTGGCCTTGTCGGCGATGAAACGGATCTTGATGTTCTTGCCCTCACCGCCCCAGATACAGCTGGTGGTGCCGAGCGCATCGTCGCAACGCTCCGCCTTGCCGAGGATGGCGCTCGCCTCGGCATAGGTGATCCCCATCTTCAGCTTGTCGTAGTTTTCCCGGTTCAGCTTGCTGCACCCGGCCAGCAGCAGGGCGATCAGCCCGCCAAGCAAAATATGCTTCATCTGTCTCTCCTCTGGATAGTGTCCAGAGCCTAGCAGCTCGGGGCCACCCTGTGCCAACCCGTTACCAGCTGCGCACCGGCCCGGTATCCAGGTGGACGAAGTTGTCGGAGGGGTAGTAACCCACGCCGCCGACCTTGAGGTTCAGGGCCGCCTTGCGCAGGTGCGCCAGCTGCACGCCGGGGATGCGCACATCCACCGCCTGCCCCAGGGTGTGGTAGCTGTGCTTGGCAACACCACGGCTGCGCTGGCGCTTCTGGCGATTGGTGGCCGGGGAGCGATACCCCGAGATGAGCTGAATCTCCCCCTTGCGACCCAGCTTGTGCTGCAGCAGGAACAGCTGATCGAACAGCTTCCTGTCGATGTTGAACACCTCGTTGCGGCGATAGTCGCGGAAGATATGGTTGAGCTCCGCCAGGCCATCGTTCAGATAACGGCCATTCTCCCAATAGCTGGCGTTGACCCGCTCGCCGGTATTGAGGTTGAAGAAGCTGAGTTCACGCCCCGTCGTGCTGCGGCTCGCCACGGCCGGGAACGACAGCAGGCTGGCCCCCATCAGGCAACCGGCCCCCAGCAGCAGACGGCGTCGGCTTATCTCTTGGTCCAGCATCCGTTGTCCGTCCATTCCAGAGTGAAGTAACAGTGGTGAATGAATATGATACAGAGGCCGAAACTACCCGCCCGTAAAAGTCATGTCAAACCGCAAAGGGCCATGAAAAAGCCCGGCAGGAGCCGGGCGCTTCACTCTGTGGCGGGGATCACAGCAAGCGGCTCTGGAAGCTAACTCGATCGAATCCGTAAATGTCATTGCGCAGTTGCTGGCGCCCCTCTTCGTCGATCCAGCTGCTCCAGTAGACGGTGAAGACGGGGATAGGGGTGGTCAACGGCAGCCACTTGGTCTGGGTCTCTTTCAGTATGCTGGCCACCTTGTCCGGCTGATAGCGGGAGTCGGCGAGCAGCAGCTCGGCCAGATCGTCCGCATGCTCGACCCGGATGCAACCGGAGCTGAAGGCACGCGCCCCCTGCTCGAACAGGGCCTTGCGCGGCGTCGAATGCAGGTAGATGGCGTCGTTGTTCGGCAGGTAGAACTTGTAGCGCCCCAGGGCATTGTGATCCCCCGGCTTTTGCCGCAACCGGTAAGGGAAGCCGGACGCCAGCGCATGGTGCCAGCCATCCTCGCTGAACTGCACCGGATTGCCCTCGCCGTCGATCACCTCGAACTGCTCGCGGTCCAGATAGGCGGGATCCCGACCCAGCTTGGGCAGAATGTCCTTGCTCAGGATGGAGCGCGGCACGTGCCAGGCGGGGTTGAGCACGATGGAGCGGATCTCGCTCGCGAGGATGGGGGTGGCCCGCTGCTCCTTGCCGACGATGACCCGGCTGGTGAAGACCTCGCTGCCGGACTCCACCACGCTCAGGCGGTAATCCGGGATGTTGACCAGCACGTAGCGACCTGCGAGGTGATCCACCAGATCACGGCGCCACAGGTTGCGCAGCAGCAGGCTGGCGCGCACTTGCGGCCCGGTATTGAGCCAGGAGCGGGTCTGGCGACCTATGATGCCGTCGGCGGTCAGGCCGTGGCGGCGCTGGAACTGCTTGATGGCCTGCTCGGTGTCCGCGTCGTAGAGGCTGTCCTGATGGGTGGGGGCACCGTCCCCCAATTCGTTGAGGATGGAGCGGATCTGCCCAAGCTCGGTGGCGCTCTCCCCGGCCCGCAGGGTCGGCATGTCCAGGGTCGGCCAGTGCTTGGCCATGGGCATGGCCAGCAGCTTGCGCACTTCGTCGCGCACGGCCTCGTATTCGGCGACCTGGGGCCTGAGCTGTTTGACCTGATCCAGCAGGTTGTCACCCAGGGGCTCGTGGGCCAGGGGCTTGGTCAGATCGAGCTTGAGGGTCTGCATCTGCTCGCGGGCGACCAGATCCATGGCGCGCCAGGCCTGCTGGAATCGCGCCAGCTTGCCGAAGGCTTCGTCATAGAGGGCGCCACGCCGGTCGGCCGGGGTCTTCTGCAACTGCTGCCAGAGCCGGTAGAAATCCGGGTGCAGCTGGGCAAGCACCGCCTCCTGCAGCTGCAGTTCCAGCTCATGGCGCGCCTGCTCTGCGGTGCTGTTCTGATACCAGTCATGCTGGATGCTGGGACTGGCCACCACCATCTGTTCTGCGCTGGCCTGGACCATGCCCGCCGGCCAGCAGCCCAGCCAGATAAGGTTTGCCAATGCCAACCAATACTTCTTACCCATGCTTCTTACCACGCTTACCTCATATCGGTTCACTTCGGCCTGTCAGGCGCCACGGTCAGGTGCCCATGATGCGTGAATGCTGGCGACTTTGCTAGCGGGCGGGCACGTAACGGCGCCAGATGAGCGCATGCTCCCCGCTCCTGCCAACGGCCTCGAGCGCCTGGTTGAAACGCTGCACAAATGCCTCCGACAAGGTCTTCTTGCTCAGCATGAAGAAGGTCGGCGTCTCATAGACCCCCATGATATGGGGGACTATCTCCTCTGCCAGTCCCTCTCTCTTCAGACCCCAGGGGGTGGCCAGAATATCCCCAAGAAATCCGTCTATCCGTCCCAGTTGCAGCTTGCGATAGTTTTGCACGTCGTTGACCTCGCTCACCTGGGCGCGGTAGCGCTGCAGCAGACGGGCTATCTCGGGGCCATAGTTGTAGTCCCTGGTCACCCCCAGCCTGTTGCCCCTGGCCAACCAGCTCGCCAGATCCTGCTCCCCCTTGTCACCGGACTTGCGCACCCAGAGTGCCGTGCGCCCCGGGTTGTAGGCGGTGGAGAACCAGGCATAGCGCGTCCTCTCTTCAACGAAATAGGCTTCCATGGCGATGTCCAGCCGACCCAGTTCCAGATCGTGCAACCCCCGTTTCCAGGGACGCTCCAGATAGACGAGGCGGCAGCCCAGCCTGGCAGAGACGGCGTTGAGATACTCGACAGCGAAGCCGCGCAGCTCACGGTGGCCGTTCTCCTGCTGGTAATAGTGATAAGGGGGCCAGTCGTCGAAACCGACGCGCAGGGGAGAAGTACAGAGCGGTTGGGCCAACAGCGAGTGAAGGGGCAGGCAGCAGAGCAGGCACAGAGCTAGCAGTCTCATGAGTCATCCTTGACGGCGGGACGGCTCATCTTAATTCTGCCAAAGGGAAATGGCGACAGATCCTGCCACAGCAATGCGCAATATCAGCCATTTGCCTGATGCGGCCATGGGCAGGACAGAGCCCCAGGCCATGCTGTTAGCCCACTGCAGAGGCAGGATGCACACGACCCCAAAGTCCCTTGGTCTGCAGGGGCATTGGGGGTTAATATGTGAGCAAATTTATTTTTGTGATCCACTATGCTTTTTTTGCAATTGGATTAGCATATGCGCGAATCCAGCCTACCTATCCGTCGGGCATCGAGTGAGTAATATGACCTACAAAAAGTTCGGTTTTCTGGCTGCCATACTGGCATTGAGCGGTTTTTACCTTTACACCCTCTACCTGGCCGCTCACCCCAACGTGAGTCTGGCTTACAAGCTCTATTACCTGGAAGGCAAGACCCGCTTCTGGGAGCACAACTCCAGCATGACTTACCAGCCGGGCAACGAGCTCAACCTGACCAAACCGAGCCGCTTCCTCTCCAGCGAAGGCTGGGCCAAGAAGCCCAGTGCCGAGGGTACCCAGCTCAGTGGCAAGGGAGGCCTCTATTTCGTGCTGCCCAAGCAGCAGGCCCAACCTGAGCAGCTCACCATCCAGGCCAGGATCAACAGCCCCGAAGCCGGTACCCTGCTCAAGGTGGCCCTGGGTCATGATTTCACCACCACGGTCAAGCTGGCCAAGGCGGGCATCAACGAGATCCGGCTCAACCTGCCGGGCGACTCCCTGACGGCCGATCCCAAGCATCCCAACTTCCTGGCGCTCTCCGCTCCGACACCGCTCAACGTCCAGTCGGTACGTCTGACCGTCGCTCAGTGAAGCTGAAGATCCCAGCAGTCTTATAAAATAATTCTTTCAATAAGGAAGTTTCCATGTCCCGTGCCGATTTTCGACTCTCTCTGGTCGTGCCCGTTTACAACGAGGAAGAGAGCATTGACGCCTTCATCAGCGCGATAGATGCCGAACTGGCCCCCCTCAAAGACCGGCTTGAAATCGTGTTCGTCAACGACGGCAGCCGCGACCGCACCCGCGAAGTGGTCGAGCAGGCCATCGCCCGCGACCCGCGCGTGACCCTGGTCAACCTGGCCCGCAACTTCGGCAAGGAAGCGGCCATGACCGCGGGCCTGCATCAGGCCAAGGGCGATGCCATGGTCCCCATGGACGTGGATCTGCAAGATCCCCCCTCCCTCATCCTGGAGTTCGTCAAGCTGTGGCAGACCGGTGACTACGACACCGTCTACGGCATCCGGGTCGACCGCAGCGCCGACACCCCGATGAAGCGGCTCACCGCAGGCGGCTTCTACCGCTTCTTCAACGCCCTCTCTACCAGCACCAAGCTGCCGGAGAACGCCGGCGACTTCCGACTCATCGATCGCAAGGTGGTCGAGGCTCTCAAGCAACTGCCCGAGCGCAACCGCTTCATGAAGGGGCTGTTCGCCTGGGCCGGTTTCCGTGCCGTCGGCGTTCCCTATGAGCGTCCCGCCCGCCACGCCGGCGAGACCAAGTTCAACTACTGGAAGCTGTGGAACTTCGCCCTCGACGGCCTGATGAGCTTCTCCAGCTGGCCGCTGCGGGTGTGGAGCTACGTGGGGGTCGGCGTCTCCTTCATCGCCTTCCTCTATATCCTCAAGATCATCACCCAGGTGCTCTTCTTCGGCATAGACGTGCCGGGTTACGCCTCCCTGATGTCGGTGATGCTGTTCCTCGGCGGCATTCAGCTGCTGTCGCTCGGCATCATAGGCGAGTACATAGGCCGCATGTTCGTGGAAGTGAAGCAGCGCCCCGTCTACCTCATCGAGGGCGTCTACGGCCAGTATGCCCGTCAGGACGCGGGCAAGCAGCCGGATGCGGCGGCAACCCAGAGTGAGAAGGCGCAGGATGCGGACAAGCAGGAGCCGGCGCCCCAATGATCTCCCGCGAGGAATTCTGGCGGCTGGTTCGCTTCGGTTTTGTCGGCGGGGGGGCCACCCTCGTCGATCTGGGCACCTCCATCGCCCTGTTCCACACCTGGCCCGCCATCTCGGAGCATCTGGTCACGACCCTGGCCTTTGCCATCGCGTTCTGGTTCTCGTTTTTCGGCCATCGCTACATCACCTTCCAGAAGCAAGGTGCCGCCAGCAAGTTTCTGCTGGTGGCCCTCTTCTCCCTGGCGGTGCGTAACCTCATCCTGAGCGGCCTGCTGTTTGCGGGCCTCTCCGGACTGCTACCGGTGGTGATTGCCACCCTGACCGTTACCGTACTCACCTACATACTCTCTCGCGTCTGGGTTTTTGCCTGATGAATGACATGACCAATACTCCTCCCCTCGCCGGGGATGCACTCCCCTATCGCCCGTCACTACACATCAGCAGCCGCGACTGGCTGATGATCATCGCCGCCTTCGTGCTGAGCCGGGTGGCCCTGTACGGCATGGGCTATTTCGGCGTCCAGCTCTACGGCGCCCCCGACATTGGCCCGTTGCAAGCCTATTGCCAGTTCGACTGCGTCTGGTTCCAGCGCATCATAGAGAACGGCTACGACCTCTACCCGCGCTGGCTGAGCAAGGGCAACGCGGCGAACTGGGCCTTCATGCCGCTCTACCCCATGCTCGCCGGCGGGCTCTCCAGCCTGCTCAACATGGAGAGCCTGATCGGCCTGATGCTGGTGGCCAACATCGCCTTCTTCATCAGCCTGCCGCTGATGCTGCTGGTGCTGCGCCAGCTCAAGCTGGGGGATGAGACCGCCCGTTTCGGGGTCTGGCTGCTGGCCTTCTCCCCCTTCTCCGCCTACTTCGTCTCCGGTTATACCGAGTCCATGTTCATGGCGCTGATGCTGGGGATGTTCCTGTTCGCCTACCGCGAGCAGTGGCTGATGGTCGCCTTCCTCGGCATCTTCATCTCCGGGACCCGCAACCTGGGGGTCATGATGGTGTTCCCCGTGCTGATCCTGGCGCTGCAGGCCTATGGCTGGCGCGAGTTCTTCCGCTTCACCGAGCGGGCCTTCAAGGTGGTGTTCACCCTCTGGCTCATCCCCCTCGGCCTCTTCTCCTACATGGTCTACCTCTATCACCTGACCGGGGATGCGCTCGCCTTCAAGCACATCCAGGTCGCCTGGGGTCGCTACATGGACAGCCCCCTAGACTGGTGGCTGAGCGGCTTCGAGCTGGGCGGTCGCAAGGCCTACCTCTCCATCATGGTGATCTTCGGCTGGTGCCTGAACGGCTACCTGTTCAGCCAGAAGCGCTGGGCCGAGGCGACCCTGATGTTCATCTGCTGCACCATACCGCTGATGACAGGGCTCAACGCCATGCCGCGCTACATGTTCGGCCTCTACCCGACCCTGCTGGCCATCATCCTGCTGGCCCATCGCTGGCCCTCCATCCGCCCTGCGGTGCTCTGCATCAGCGGCATGGTCGCCTCCTTCATCGCGGTGGCCTTCGTCAACTTCAAGTTCTTTACCGTCTGACGAGCGCTCGCCCGCAGGCGAACAGCCCCACCTGAACATGCCGGTCCATCGACCGGCATTTTTTATGGCGCCGCGCTCCGGGCAGCAGGGCGGCCATCACACTTTGCCGGGCTTGAAAACGTAACCATTTGAACTGACCTCACAAATCGGCATTTTGCCGGTCCAAGCCCACCCCCTGGGCCCCTAGAATGAGTGTCTCAACGGAACCCGATCTCCTCACTCAGCTCAAGGAATGGCCTATGCGTCCCTCGCCTCGTTTCGATCTCCGCCCATCCTCCCTGTGGCTCGCCCTGCTGGCCACGCCGCTGTTCGTCGGTCAGGCGCTGGCCGCCCCCGAGGTGCATCTCCACGTGGATGGCAAACCGGTGGCCGAGGCGCTGACGCTGGACAAGGGCACAGTCACCCTGACCCACAAGCTGGACAAGGGGAGCCACCAGATCCGCATCAGCGACGCAGGCAACAGCTGCGGCACCAGCTTCGGGCCGACCGAGGCCAGGCCCCTCCCCTTCGGCACAGCCCAGCCCATGGACAAGTGCAGCAAGGGGGCGAGTTTCACCCTGAGGGTGATGCTGGCCGGTGACTACGAGTTCACCTTCAACCCGGATACCCCCAGCCTCAAGGTGCTGCGGGCGACCAAGAAGAGCGAGTTCAAGCGCCAGCCCCCCACGGAGCCCTGCATCAGCTGGGATGGCAGCCCGGTGACGGTGTCGCTGAAGGGGGTCTGGCCCGACGGCACCCGGCTGCGGGATGCCTACTCGAAACAAGAAGCCGTGGTCACACAGGGCAAGCTGACCCTGACCCCAAGCAAGGAGAGCGGCGGCCTGCTGCTGCTCGAGCCGGTCGAGGCGACCAAGGCGGCCCCCTTCAGCTGGGATCAGGCGAGCGTCTATTTCCTCCTGACCGACCGCTTCCACAACGGCGACCCGGCCAACGATCACAGCTTCGGTCGCCAGAAGGATGGCCAGGACGAAGTGGCCACCTGGCATGGCGGCGACTTCAAGGGGCTGACCGAGAAGCTCGACTACATCAAGAGCCTCGGCATGAACGCCATCTGGATCACCCCCATGGTGGAGCAGGTGCACGGCTTCATCGGCGGTGGCGAACAGGGGAACTTCCCCTTCTACGCCTACCACGGCTACTGGGCGCTCGACTTCACCAAAATCGACCCCAACTACGGCGACGAGGAGAGCCTGAAAACCCTGGTGGACGAGGCCCACAAGCGTGGCATGAGGATCATCCTCGACGTGGTGATGAACCACGCAGGCTACGCCACCCTCGCCGACTTGCAGGATCTGGGGCTCACCGATCTCACCCAGAACAGCGGCAAGCTGCCGAGCCGCTGGAACGAATGGCGCCCGAGCGGCGGTCTCAACTGGCATGGCTACAACCAGTTTATCGACTATCAATCGAGCGATTGGCGCAGCAAATGGTGGGGCCCTGACTGGGTGCGCGCAGGCCTGCCCGGCTACCCCCAGCCCGGCACCGACGACGTCACCGGCTCGGTGGCGGGGCTGCCGGACTTTCTGACCGAGTCCAGCAAGCCGGTGGGCCTGCCGCCGCTGCTGGCGGTGAAACAAGACACCCGCGCCAAGGCCCTGCCCGACGCAAGCGTCAGCGATTATCTCATCGCCTGGCACACCGACTGGGTGCGCCGTTTCGGAATCGACGGCTTCCGGGCCGACACCGTCAAGCATCTGGAGCCCGCGGTCTGGGCCAAACTCAAGCAGGCGGGCATGGCGGCGCTCAAGGAGTGGAAGGCCGCCAACCCGGACAAGGCCCTCGACAACCTCCCCTT
The DNA here is from genome assembly GCF_965119515.1 of Aeromonas sp. Marseille-Q7275. NCBI lineage: Bacteria > Pseudomonadati > Pseudomonadota > Gammaproteobacteria > Aeromonadales > Aeromonadaceae > Aeromonas > Aeromonas sp. Marseille-Q7275. The sequence goes on along the minus strand of NZ_CBCPLW010000001.1, from coordinate 204,600 downwards.
CTACATGGTGGGCGAGGTGTGGGATCACGGGGTCGCCAAGGATTTCTGGTATCAGAACGGCTTCGATTCCCTGATCAACTTCGACTATCAGCGGGAATTCGCCCTGCCCCAGGCCCAGTGCATGGCGGGCGCCGAGCCCACCTATGCCAGCTACGCCAGCCGCATCAATCAGGATCCCGAGTTCAACGTGCTGAGCTACATCAGCTCCCACGACACCAAGCTGTTCTTCGGCGACTACCAGGATGTGCCGCTACAACGACGGGTGGCCAACAGCTTTATGCTGCTGCCGGGGGGCATCCAGGTCTACTACGGGGATGAGTCAGGCCGCGGGCTGGCCAAGGATGGCGGCGTGTTCGATCAGAGCGTGCGATCCGACATGAACTGGCAGGAGCTGGGGAGTGGCGACAAGGCCGAACTGGTCAAGCACTGGCAGCAACTCGGCCAGTTCCGCGCCGCCCACCCGGCGGTGGCGGCAGGAAGCCACAAGAAGCTGTCCGATGCCCCCTACGCCTTCGTGCGGGAGAAGGGGGAGGACAAGGTGGTGGTGGTGTTCGCCGGCCGGCAGCCATAACCGGGCCAGTGTCGGACAAACGATGAGGGGAGCCAGTGGCTCCCCTCTCTCATTGCGCAGGCACGTTCACCTCATGCCGGCTGGCGGGCCGCGGCCGGCCATTGCAGCCGCGCCTTGACCAGGGTCTCCTGCCACAGGGGCCAGGCCAGCAAGGCCTGCTGATAGGCCCCCGCCTGACCGGGCAGCGAAATGCCATAGCTTGCCAGCCGATAGGCCATCACCCCGTAGAAGGCATCCAGGATCCCCGCCTCCTCAAAGTAGAAGGGCCCCCGAGCCTGTGACCAGAGCGTCTGCAGCCGGGCCAGCTCCCCCAGGGTCTCCACCGGGGGCTCGCTCTGGGTCGGCGCGCCGAGGAAGAAGGGCAGACGGCTGCGGATCTGGCCAAAGCCCGAGTGCAACTCGGCGCAGAGGCTGCGGGCCAATGCCCGCTCGGCCCGGTCCAGGGGGTAGAGGTGGCGCGACGGGCACAGCTCGTGGAGATACTCGGCGATGGCGAGGGAGTCGTGGATCCGCAGCTCGCCGTCATCCAGCCAGGGCACCAGCCCGGCCGGCGCCGTGCGCTTGAGCCGCGCCAACGCCTTGGCATCCTCCAGATCGAACACCTGCTCCTGCCACTCCAGCCCGCTCATGGCGAGCACCAGCGACGCCCGCATCGCCCAGGTGGAACCTGTGCCTACCGTCAATACCAGGGATCCCATGGATTGCCTCCTGCGTTGGGTTGTTCATGACCATCCCGTCGGCCCCGCTGGCACGACATCCGACGGTCGCCTCACATTTGCGCACCCGCGGGTTTGACCCCCTTGGGGAGCAGTGCTAGTTTGATTTTTCAAAACAATCAGTTAGCAAAAATGTGAGCAATGGACAGCCAATTTACCATCGTCATCGCAGATGACCACCCCCTGTTTCGGGGCGCCCTCTATCAAGCGGTGCACATGGCCATCGACGAGGCCAGGCTGCTGGAGGCCGACTCCATCGACAGCCTGACCCACCTGCTCGCGGAGCACCCGGAAGTCGATCTGCTGCTGCTCGATCTCAAGATGCCCGGCGCCAACGGCTTCGAGGGGCTGGCCTATCTGCGTGGCCAGTACCCGGATCTCCCCATCGTCGTGGTCTCCGCCTCGGAAGATGCCGCCATCATCCAGCAGGTGCTGCGACTCGGCGCGCTCGGCTTCATTCCCAAGTCGGTGCCCATGAAGGAGCTGGTCAGCGCCCTCAATACGGTGATCGGGGGGGACAACTGGGTGCCGGAAGGGATCTCCCTGCATCCCGAGTCCGAGGATGGCCCCGACTTTGCCAGCAAGCTGGCCAGCCTCACCCCCCAGCAATACAAGGTGCTGATCATGCTGCGGGACGGCAGCCTCAACAAGCAGATCGCCTGGGAGCTCAACGTCTCCGAAGCCACCATCAAGGCACACATCACCGCCATCTTCCGCAAGCTCGGGGTCAAGAACCGCACCCAGGCGGTCATCGCCCTGCAGCAGATGGGCATCAAGGACAGCTGAGCCCCTTGTCACCCTCAGGGCCCATATCACGCCCATCTTTCAGAAAGCTCGGGGTCAAGAACCGCACCCAGGCGGTCATCGCCCTGCAGCAGATGGACATCAAGGACAGCTGAGTCAGCACCTTGTCTCCACCACAATGGGCGTTTGTTGCTCGACAATTAGCACGATCGTACTTTATGCTGCAGAACCCAGAGAGGAGAGTGCGATGAGCAAGGGCCGCCTGACCCGCGACACCATTTTGCAGACAGCCTTCGAGCAGGCGAGCCAGCAAGGGCTGGAGAGCCTGACCATAGGCTCCCTGGCCAGTGCGTGCGAGATGTCCAAGAGCGGTCTGTTTGCCCATTTCCAGTCTCGCGACAACCTGCAAATCGCCGTGCTCACCCATTCCGCCGAGGTGTTCAGGGAGCGGGTGATCCAGCCGGTGCGCCAGCAGCAGCACGGCACCCAGCAGGAGAAACTGCTGGCCCTGCTGCGGGCCTGGCTGGCCTGGAACCAGAGCTTTGCCGGACGCTGCATGTTCCTCGACGCCTGGACCTCGGCCCAGGAGGGGGAGGTGCAACAGGCGGCCCGCCAGCTGGTGCGCTTCTGGCTCGACTACCTGGCTCGCCAGGTGGTGCAGGGCCAGGAGAAGGGAGAGTGGCGCAGGGATCTGGATCCCTGGCGCGCCGTCTACCGGCTCTATGGCCTCTATCTGGGAGATCAGGTGTTCAATGCCCTGGACTTGTGTCAGGATCCGGCCCGCCACTTCTGGCCCGAGGTGGAAGATCTGCTGACCAGCTGGCGCTGAGGTTCTGGCCCTTCTTTTTAAAAACAGACAAAAAAGCACGACCGTTCGCACATAAAAACCACAGGATGACCATGAGCAGCAAGATCTATTTCAACACCCGCCGCGTCAGCCCGAGCAAGTTGCTGCTGGGGCTTGGCACCCGTCTGCACCATGCGCTGGCCCCGGCCCACGCCAAACGCACCGCCAGCAAGTTGCTGCTCACCCCCCAGCGCCCCACCCGGGAGATCGTCGCCCCCGCCGGTCTGGTGCAGCAGGCCATCCACACCGGCGAGGGCACCCTGATGAGCTACCGGCTCGGCCAGGGTCCGGTCTGGCTGCTGATGCACGGCTGGTCCGGCAGTGCCAGCCAGTTCTACCCGCTGATGAACCACATCGCGGCCCAGGGCTTCACGGCGCTGGCCTATGATCACCCCGCCCACGGCCAGAGCGAGGGCAGCACGGGGCACCTGCCTCGCTTCGTGCGCGCCTTCGACGAGATCCTCGCGCGCCTCGGCCCAGTCCAGGGAGTCATCACCCACAGCATGGGGGGTGCCGTCACCCTCAGCAGCCACCACCCCGCCCTCGACGCGCTGCCGCTGCTGCTCATCTCGCCCGTGCTCGACTACGTGCCCCAGCTCTATGGCATGGTGGCCCGCTCCGGCTACTCCATCCGGCTGTTCGATGCTGTGGTCAAGGAGATAGAGCACGAATACCAGCATCCTTTGAGCACTGTCGATCCCCTGGGTCGCCTCGCCCGTCGCCAGGGGGCGGCCCTTATCGTTCACGACGAGGAGGACAGGTTCGCCCCCCATAAGGACTCGTTGCGGGCGGTAGAGGATGGCCGCACCCGGCTGGTCAGCACCCGTGGGCTAGGCCATGGCCGCATCCTGGCGAGCCCGCCCGTCTTCGCCGCCTTCGATCAGCTGACCCAGCCCGGAGGCACGGCCTGATCCCGGCGCACCGGTCGCCTCAAAAAATGATGAGGCGGCCCATTTTTATCCGGGATACAACGTCTTATAGTTAAATTGCGCGGTGGCAACCCGCCCTTGCAATCACAATAAGGCGCAGCATCATGGCCGACCTATTTATATCAGCCGTGGCGCTATCACAATAAGGACAGCAGCATGGCCAAACCCAATACAGCTCTCCTGTTGACCGGTGGTGGTGCTCGCGCCGCCTATCAGGTCGGTGTCCTCAAGGCGGTGGCCGAGCTCTACCCCCGCAATCTCGGCATTCCTTTTCCCATCCTGTGCGGCACCTCGGCGGGGGCCCTCAACATCACGGCACTGGCCTGCTACGCCTCCTGTTTTCACCTGGGGGTGCGCAAGCTGGAGTGGGTCTGGCGCCGCTTCGAGACCCATCACATCTTCGATTTCCATCCCTGCCAGCTGCTGTGGCGCACCCTCTATCAGGGCTCGGCCGGTCTCATCAGCCCCCAGAGCAACCGCGCCTTCCACCTGTTCGACAACGCCCCCCTGCGCCGCCTGCTGGATCAGCTCATCGACTATCACCGCATCGATGACAACATCCTCTACGGCAGTCTGGAGGCCATCGCCATCACCGCCTCCGACTACGACGACGGCCTCTCCACCACCTTCTTCCAGGGGCGGGCCGAGCATCAGCCCTGGGAGCGGGCCAGGCGGCGCGGCCTGCGCACCCTGCTCACCTCGGATCATCTGCTGGCCTCATCGGCCCTGCCCTTCGTCTTTCCGGCCACCCCCATCGGCGAGCGCTTCTACGGCGACGGCTCCATCCACCAGCTGAGCCCGCTGAGCCCCGCCATTCACCTGGGGGCGGAGCGGATCCTGCTGGTGACCCTGGACTCCCCCCGTCAGGAGAGCGCGGCCCCCCGTCAGAGCCACCTGACCAGCTCCAACATCGCCAGCCACCTGCTCAACACCGTCTTCTCCGACACCCTCAATTCGGATCTGGAGCGGCTGGGGCGCATCAACCAGACCCTCTCCCTCATCCCGGCGCGGGAGCGCAACCGTCTGAAGCTGCGCCAGGTGGAGACCTGCGTCATCAGGCCGAGCCAGGATCTGGATCTCATCGCCCTCGGCTACCTGCCCAGGCTGCCGACCCAGTTGCGCCGCCTGCTTCGGGTGCTGGGGGTGAACGGCCAGGAGAGCAGCAGCCTGGCCAGCTTCCTGATGTTTCACCCGGGGTACTGCCAGCAGCTGATAAATCTGGGGTATCAGGATGCGCTGGCGCAACGCCAGCACATCGAGTCCTTCCTCGACATCGAAGAGCGGGTCCGCGAGGAGGCCTGAACAGGCTTGCTGTCACCAGGGATAGCCGCCACCTGGGCTCGGGCCCTCAAGCCTGTTGAGGGCAGAGCTAGTGCCCCTCCAGCAGGCGCTGCTCCGCCTGCTCCATGGCCACGGCCGTTCCAAACAGCACTAGCCGATCCCCCGCCATCAGCCTCAGATCGGCCTTAGGCTCCAGGCTGCGCTCCCCGCGATGCACCGCCTTGATGCGCACCTCCCCCAGAGAGAGATCCCGCACCCGGCGCCCCACAGCCCAGGCCTGATCGTGCAGCAGCACGGGGTGCAGCCGCTCCAGCAGCTGATCCGTCTCCAGGTTGCCCGCACTCTGATCCCCCCAGTAGAAGCCGTGCAGGAAGCGGTACTGGCTGCTGCGCTCGTGCTCCATGCGCCGGATCACCCGGCCTAGGGGGACGTCGCAGTTGACCAGCAGGTGGGAGACCAGCATCAGGGCCCCCTCCTGGGACTCAGGTATCACCTCGAAGGCCCCAGCCTGCTTGTAGTGCTCGAGGAAGCTGTCGTCCCGGGTGCGCACCAGCACCTTGAGATCCCCCGCCAGCGCCCGGATCTGCATCAGCATGGCATCGACCCGCTTGCGATCGTCGAAGGTGATGATCACCAGGCGGGCCCGCATCAGACCGGCCGCCAGCAGGATGTCGCGCCGGCTGGCATCACCGAACGCCACCTGCTCCCCCGCCAGCTTGGCCTCGCTCACCCGCTCGGGATCGAGATCCAGCGCGAGAAAGGGGATCTCCTCGAGCTTGAGGAAGCGGGCGCAGGTCTGCCCGGTGCGCCCGAAGCCGGCGATGATGACGTGCTGGTGCTTGCTGAGCCCAGACTGGGCGACCCCGGCGCGGGAAAGCAGGGCCGCGTCGGTGAGGGAGTGGGCCAGCCCCAGGGCCCGCTGCACCAGCCAGGGGGTAAGAGAAATGGTGATGACGCCGACGCCGATGAGCAGGGAGACCATCTCGTGACCGAGCAGGCCATGGTGGCTCGCCAGCGCCAGCAGCACGAAGCCGAACTCGCCGACCTGGCTCAGCATGATGCCGGCCGCCATGGCATCGCGCTTGCGCTCCCCCATCAGCCGGCCCGCCAGCAGCACCAGCAGCGACTTGCACAGGATGAGCCCGAGTACGCAGAGCAGCACCTGCCACCAGGCGTTCGCCACCAGCGTCCACTCCATGGTCATGCCGATGGTGATGAAGAAGAGCCCCAGCAGCACGTCCCGAAACGGCTTGATGTCCACCTCCAGCTGATGGCGGTAGTGGGACTCCCCCAGCATCATGCCGGCCAGGAAGGCCCCGAGTGCCATGGAGAGCCCCATCCACTGGGTGAGGGAGGCCGCCAGCAGGGCCACCAGCAGGGTGCTGAGCACGAACAGCTCGTCGGAGCGCGCCCGCGCCACCTCGTGAAACACCATGGGCAGCAGCCACTTTCCCACCGCGAGCAGCACCGACAGGGCGAACAGCCCCTTGAGGGAGGCCCAGGCCACCTCCGCCAGCAGGGCGCTGCCCTGCACCTCGGGTTGGGCCAGGATGGGGATCATCACCAGGAGCGGCACCACCGCCAGATCCTGAAACAGCAGGACGCTCACCCCGAGCTGGGCACGCCGGGTATGGAGTTGCTGCAACTCCCCGAGCTGCTTGATCACCACGGCGGTGGAGGAGAGGGCCAGGGTGCCGGACACCACCAGCGCCTGGGGGAGACTCAGGCCCCACCACCAGCCGAGCCAGAAGAACAGCAATGAGGTGAGCAGCACCTGCAGGCCGCCGACCCCCAGCACCAGCTTGCGCATGGCGAGCAGGCGCGGCAGCGAGAACTCGAGCCCGAGGGAAAACATCAGGAAGACGATGCCGAGCTCCCCTATGGTCTGCATCATGGCCTGCCCGGTGACGATGGCCGCGCCATGGGGGCCGAGCAACATGCCGACGAACAGATAGGCGAGGATCACCGGCTGGCCCAGGCGTCGGAAGATGGCCACCAGCAGAACGGCAGAGAGCAGCAGGATCAACACATCGGCGTACACACATCCCTCCCTCTTATCTGTCCCCATGGCCCGAAGAAGCTGTACCTCAGGCTCCGGCCATCGTCGCTGCCGGGCAGGATCCCACCCTGGCCGCGGGTGCTTGGACTGCGGCGCACAGGGGGTTATTTCCCCTCCCGTTTCATGTTGCTAAGCCTAGCCAGCCCCTTTGTTTTCCATCGAACATATTTTGGGCACGGGGATTGCAAGAAACAGGTCAATGAGTGGAGAGGTGCAAGGCTGCAACGTGGAAAACACATCGTCTTTGAACGGCTTCGGACATGGCATAGAGCAGTGGGTTCAGCAGATGGAGCGGCTCACGCCGCTGACCGGGCAGGATACTTATCAGCAGCTTCAGGAGCTGCTGAGGCAACGGGATCTTGACGCCCTGCTGGCAATCTTTGCCGAGCGGGTGGCAAAGATTGTCCGGATCCACACGCTCCACCTCGACTGCGGTCAGCCCCACAGCCTCATCGCCCACGCCCCCCAGGCCCGGCAGGTGCTGCATAGCTATCGCTTCGAGCTGCGCGGCCAGCACGAGCAGTTGCTCGGACAGCTGCAATACGAGCTGGAGCAGCCCCTGAGCGACAGCCAGCGGCGGCAGCTGGGGCAATATCACCAGCTGTTCTGCCTGCCCCTGCCGCTCTATCTGCGGCTGAGCCGGCTGGAGCAGCAGGTGCGGCTCGATCACCTGACCGGGCTTGGCAACCGCTCCTATTTCGACGAGGCCATAGGCCGGGCGGTGGAGCAACACTGCCGAGAGCCCCACGGTCTGGTGCTGGTGCTGCTGGATCTCGATCGCTTCAAACAGGTCAACGACACCTGGGGTCATCCGGTGGGGGATCTGGTGCTGAGCCGCTTCGCCCAGCTGCTGCAGGGCTGCATCCGTGGCACGGATCAGGCGTTTCGCCTCGGTGGCGACGAGTTCGCCCTGCTGCTGCAACCCGCCGATCCCGAGGCCTGGCGCCCGGTCTGGCTGCGGCTGCAACATGTGCTGCACAGCCACAAGGAGCTCAGCGCCTTCTCGGTGGGCTGCAGCCTGGGGGCCGCCAGCTGGCACTCTGGCATGGACGTGCAGCGCCTCTATGCCACGGCGGATGCCCACCTCTACGCCCGCAAGAAGGCCGGCGTGACAGGGCCGTCCGAATAGGGCGGCCTGGCACTCCCTCGGCGGCGTTCAGTCAAGTTCCGGGGTGACGGCCCGTAGCCAGTCTCCCTTGATGCCCCTCCCGGACGCCAGAAATCCGTCGCAGACGAAGAGTCCGGCCACCAGCGCCACCTGCTCCCCGTAATAGAGGATGGGAATGCGCCCCCGTTGCCAAGAGGGCACCCCGTACTCTTGCAGCAGCTTCTTCAGGCGCCGGCTGCCCACCCGCCCCACCGGCTTGAGCATGACGCCTGGCGCCACCTGGAAGCGCACCGACAGGGGCTCGTCCGCCCGTGGCGGGCGCAGCCCTTCTGCCCCATCCGATGACAGCAGCCTGAAGGTCCCCAGCCCGTCCGGCAGGCAGAGCGTCTCTCCCACCCGGATGGGCAGCACCTCCTCACGGGGGACAAGGCCGGGCGGCACCAGATGGAGTCGCCCCTGAAAGCGGCGGCACTCCAGTCCCTGCAGGCTCAGCCTGGGGTTGGCGTCTTCGCGCGCCAGCGCCACCTCCTGCCACAGCAGCCCCAGCAGTTCCCGGGACGGCATCTCCCCCCCCTGGCGGCGGATCCAGTGGCGCAGCAGGTTGTTGCGCCGCACCGGAGAGAGCGGCCGCAGCGCCTCGATGCGCAGCGCATCGCGCTCCCCGGCCTGTTGCCAGTCCGCCTCCGCCAGCTCGTTGATCAGGGCCTCCTGCTCGGCGCACAGGGCCATGCTGCGCGCCGCCGTCTGGGCCATGGCGGGCCAGCGCGCCTTGAGCTGGGGAATGAGCTGCTGGCGCAGGAAGTTGCGATCGTAGCTCACATCCTGGTTGCTCTCATCCTCCACCCAGCCATAGGGCAGGGTCTCGGCCAGCGCCGCCAGCTCGGCCCGGCTGACCTCGAGCAGCGGGCGCAGCAAGCGGCCGCCGGCGAAGGGCTGGTCCGGCACCATGCCCGCCAGCCCCCGCAGTCCGGCGCCGCGCTTGAGCGCCAGCAGCAGGGTCTCCAGCTGATCGTCCTGATGATGGGCGGTGAGCAGCCACTCCCCCTCCCCCAGGCATGCGGCGAGGCGCTGGTAGCGGGCCTCCCGCGCCTGGGCCTCCAGGCTGTCGCCGCTGCCCCGCTGCAGTTGCACCCGCTCGACCATGAGAGGCACTCCCAGTTGCCGGCACACCCCTTCACAATGGGCCACCCAGTGATCGGCGTGAGGGCTCAGGCCGTGGTGGACGTGCAGGGCACGCAGGGCAAGGCCCTGCTCCCGGGCAAAACGCGCCGCCAGCACCAGCAGCACCGTGGAGTCGAGCCCGCCACTGAAGGCCACCAGCAGGCCCCGGGAACCTTCCGGCGCGGGCAGAGTCTGACAAAAACGAGAATAAACACGAGAAATCATAGGCTTCCCCAATACGACCAGGCCGATCTTAGCAGACTCGGGCTTATCAAGCGCTAACCCGACTGCTAGAGTGAGTCTCCTCCCGACCTGGGCCGGGACGCTGAGTAACCCGAATTGGAATCAGACAATGAACAATAAGAAAAGCATACTTGCCGGCCTCATCGGGCTGGCCTTGCTGGCCGGTTGCAGTCAGGGACCGGACCAGGCAGACAAGCACTCCGGCCTCGCGCTGGCCAACATGGACACCAGGGTCAAGCCCGGTGACGACTTCTTCCGCTACGTGAACGGCCACTGGCTGGCCACCGCCAAGATCCCGGACGACAGGCCCGCCGACGGCGCCTTCTACCTGCTGCGGGACAAGTCCCTGGCAGACGTGCGGGTGCTGGTGGAAGGGCTGGACGGCAAGGCCGCCACCGGCACCCCGGCCCAGCAGATCCACGACCTCTACCAAAGCTATCTGGATCAGGCCACCCGCAACGCCAGGGGCACCACGCCCCTGCTGCCCCTGCTCGGCGACATCGATCAGATCCATGACCAGCAGGGGCTGGCCCAGGCCTTCGCCCGCGCCGGCAAGCTGGGGGGCAGCGCCCCCTTCGGCTTCTGGATAGACGCGGACGCCAAGGCGCCGGACAGCTATGCGGTCTACCTCTATCAATCCGGGCTCGGCCTGCCGGACCGGGACTACTACCTCAAGCAGGATGCCGCCAGCCAGGCGCTGCGCCAGAAATACGAGCAGCACATCGCCGGCATGCTCGGCCGCTTCGGCGAGACGGATGCGGGGGCCAAGGCCAAGCGCATCCTGGCCCTGGAGACCCGGCTCGCCCAGATCCAGTGGGACAACGTCGCCCTGCGGGATCGGCAGAAGAACTACAACAAGGCCCCCGTCGGCGAGCTCAGGCGCCTCGCCCCCAGCATCGACTGGAACAGCTATCTGGATCAGGCCGGCTTGAGCGGCCAGCAGAGCCTCATCATAGGCCAGCCGAGCTACCTCACGGCCCTGGACGAGGTGATGAAGCAGACCCCCATGGGCGACTGGCAGGCCTACCTCAAGTGGCAGCTCATCACCGACTTCGCCCCCTACCTCGACAGCCAGACCGATGCCCAGAACTTCGCCTTCTTCGGCACTACCTTGAGCGGCACCCCCAAGCAGCGCGCCCCCTGGGAGCGGGCCCTGGGGGTACTGGACAACAACCTGGGGGAGGCGGTGGGCAAGCTCTATGTGGAGCGCTACTTCCCGCCAGAAGCCAAGGCCCGCATGGAGCAGCTGGTGGAGAACCTGCGCACCGCCTACGGCCAGAGCATCCAGGAGCTGGACTGGATGTCGCCGGCCACCAAGACCCAGGCCCTGGAGAAACTCGCCAAGTTCAGGCCCAAGATAGGCTACCCGGACAAGTGGAAGGACTACAGCGCCATCGAGATCCGCGCCGATGATCTGGTGGGCAACCTGCAGCGGGCCCGCGCCTTCGAATATGCCGACAGCCTGGCTCGCCTCGGCAAGCCGGTGGACAGGGACGAGTGGCACATGTCGCCCCAGACGGTGAACGCCTACTACAACGCGAGCAACAACGAGATCGTCTTCCCGGCCGCCATACTACAACCCCCCTTCTTCGACATGAGCGCGGACGACGCCGTGAACTACGGCGCCATCGGCGGGGTCATCGGTCACGAGATGGGCCACGGTTTCGACGATCAGGGGGCCAGGTCCGACGGTGACGGCGTGATGCGCGACTGGTGGACGCCGGCGGATCTCAAGGAGTTTCGCTTTCGCACCAGCCGGCTGGTGGCCCAGTACAACCGCTTCGAGCCCATCAAGGGGCAGTATGTCAACGGCCAGTTCACCCTGGGGGAGAACATCGGCGATCTCGGCGGCCTCACCATAGCCCACAAGGCCTACCTGCTGTCGCTGGATGGCAAGGAGGCCCCGGTGCTGGACGGCTTCACCGGGGAGCAGCGCTTCTTCCTCGGCTGGGCCCAGGTGTGGAAGGGCATGTATCGCCCCGAGCTGATGCAGATGCTGCTCGCCTCGGATCCCCACTCGCCGCCGGAATACAGGGTCAACGGCGTGGTGCCGAACATCCCCGCCTTCTACGAGGCGTTCAACATCCAGCCGGGTGACAAGCTCTATCTGGACCCGGCCAAACGGGTCAAGATATGGTAAACACGAGGTTGACAGGGGCTGGCCGAGCGCCGGCCCCGGGTCGGCCACAGACAAGGCGGGGGCCAGGCCCCTGCCCACTGATACCGCAAGACAAGCAGCAACAAGGGTCACATCCATGAAAGCCTTACTCATTACTCTCGGCCTGCTCACCCTGCCCCTGACCACCCAGGCGGCGGAGGGATTCTTCCAGCAGCTGACGCTGCCCACGGGCCAGGTGCTCACCGTCGGCGAGGGGCGCGGCGAGCCCGCCTCCACCGGCAGCTACGACGTGCGCCTCTACTCAGGCGCCAACCCCGAGTTTCCGCTGGATCAGTTCATCGACGGCAAGGTGATGCCCCGCGATGGCAGCATCAAGGCGCTCAAGTTGCTGGATCTCAACGGTGACAAGCAGCCCGAGCTCATCGTCCTGGTGGAGAGCGCAGGCAGCGGCAGCTACCAGAGCGCCGACGCCTTCACCATCAATGGGCAGGAGGGGCTGGAGAGCTTCAACCACGTGGAGGGACTGGCCCCCAATGAAGATGTGATCCAGGCGCTCAAGACACCCCGCGACTGAGCCGCCACCGCCATCACAACGCCCCGCCCCGCGGGGCGTTTTGCTGTTGCCGCCCCTCTTTTCACCGGATCCCCCCAGCTATCCTGAGGCTGGCCCTCCGATAGACGGCTGTTTTTTATGCGCTTATAATCGCCTCACCCAGCCATTACTAAACACAAGGAGGTAAAAAATGGTTATCCAAGCGTGTCCGATGTTCTCGGCTCGCCTGTTCGGCACATTCGCCCGCTCTTGCCTGCATACCATCGCGCTGCGATAGCGGGTTCGAGCAAAGCCGACTCCTTCCACACCGAGACCTTTCTCGACCGTTGTCGCCAGCGCTCCTGATGACAGGGATTTCCGATCCCGCCATTTTAGAGAGCAAGAGCATGACGACACTGATGAGTACCCACTCCCTGCAGATGACTGCGGGACACCTCCCCTTGTTTGACCACCTGGATCTCGGCATCCAGAGCGGCGATCGCCTGGGCCTGATTGGCGCCAATGGCTGCGGCAAGAGCACACTGCTCGCCCTGCTGGCCGGTGAGCTGCAACCCCATGACGGACGGGTGCAGCAGGCCGCCCCCTGCCGCTGCGAGTTCGTGGCCCAGCACCTGCCTTCAAGGCTGCAAGGGCTCGGCACCCGGGCCGTGCTGCAGGATGCCCTGGGGGGTGACCCTGCCGCCGACTGGCAGGTGGACAAGATGCTGACCGAGCTGCAGCTCGAAGAGCAGGCCGAGCTCCCCGCCAGCGCCCTGAGCGGCGGCCAGCACACCCGGTTGCAGATAGGCCGCGCCCTGCTGCGCCAGCCGAACCTGCTGCTGCTCGATGAACCCAGCAACCACCTGGACCTGCCCGCCCTGCTCTGGCTGGAGCAGTTCCTCCTGGGCTGGCGGGGCGCCCTGGTGCTGGTCTCCCACGATGCCCGCCTGCTCGATCGGGTGACCCGCGAGACCCTGATCCTGCGGGAGGGGCGACTCCATCGCTTCGCCCTGCCCTGCAGTCAGGCCAGGGTGGCGCTGGCCGAAGAGGACGAGCAGGCCCGCCTGCGCCGGGCCGACGAGCAGAAGGAGATAGATCGCCTGAGTGCCAGCAGCAAGCGCCTCGCCATCTGGGGACGGGAGCATGACAACGAGAAGCTGGTGCGCCAGGCCAAGTCCATGGAAAAACGCATCAGCCGCCTGCAGGAGGAGCAGAGCCAGGTCGCGGCGCCGGCCCCCTGGCGCCTCGAGCTGCACGGGCAGGCACTGCCCGCCGATGCCCTGCTGCGACTGGAAGCCCTCGAGGTGCGCCCCGCCCCCGGCTTGCCGCCCCTGCTGCGGGCCGAGGATCTCTGGTTGCGGGCCGGCGACAGGGTCGCCCTGCTCGGCGCCAACGGCACCGGCAAGTCCTCCCTGCTGCGCCAGTGCTGGCGCGAGGTATGCGATCAAGGGCCGGGTGAGGGCTGGTATCGCCACCCAGGCGCCAGCATCGCCTACTACGATCAGTCCCTGCAGCAGCTGGATGGCGACGCCACCCTGAGCGACGCCCTCTATCCCCTGGCGCCCTTGCCGGAGGTGACACGGCGCCAGGCGCTGATCCGCGCGGGCTTCCCCTACTCCCGCCATGGCCAGCGGGTGCACGCCTTGAGCGGGGGGGAGCGGGCCAGGCTGCTGTTCCTCGCCCTCTCCCTGGCGAGCCACCATCTGCTCTGGCTCGATGAACCCACCAACCACCTGGATCTGGCGGGCAAGGAGGAGCTGGCCGAGGCCTTGAACGCCTTCCCAGGGGGCGTCTTGCTGGTCTCCCACGACCGGGATCTGATCGAGCGCAGCTGCAACCGCTTCTGGCTGATCAGAGACGGGCGCATCCAGGAGGCCCACAGTGCCGAGCGGGCCTATGCCGAGCTGCTCGGCGATGCGCCCTCGTTGGCTGCAGACAAGGCAAGCCTGGCCGCCTCCGCAATGGCGCAAGCCCCGGCCGGCCCGGCGGATAACGAAGAGGCCCTGCTGGCCCGCTGGTATGAACTCGATGCCCTGCTGGCCGCCGATCTCGCCCGCAAGCCCAGGCACCAGACGCCGCGGCTGCAGCAAGAGTGGCGCCATGAGCTGGCAAGGCTGGCCGGCCTGCTCGGGCTGGTCGAATCATGAGCAGCCCCATAAACCACCTTGGCCATCCCCCCTGTTTGACTCAACACAAGCGGCCAGCCATGGCTGGTCGCAAGGAGCCACCATGACTTCAACTTCACCACCGGAGGTCAGGCTGGATCCCGTCACCGAGGCCGACCTGCCCCACGTCTATCGCGGCCTGTCGGATCCGCGAGTCGTCGCCTGCTACGGCGTCAGCTACGACAGCCTGACGGCATGCCAGGCCCAGATGGATTGGTACGCCGAGTTGACCCGCACCGGCCGAGGTGCCTGGCACCTCGTGCGCGACCGGCTCACGGGCGAGCCGCTGGGGGCCATCGGCTACAACGATGCCGACCTTCAGCACCGGCGGGCCGAGCTGGGCTACTGGCTCTATCCCGAACACTGGGGCAAGGGGGTGATGAGCGCGGCGTTGCGGCTGTGGCTCCCGCTCACTTACCGCACCACAGCGCTGCACCGGCTGCTGGCGGTGGTGGAGGAGCCCGCCTGCTGGAGCGGGCCAGCTTTCGCTACGAAGGCACGGCGCGGGAGTGCGAGCGCAAGGGGGATGGCTTCATCTCCCTTCGCCACTACGCCCTGTTGCGCAGCGACCTGCCAGACCTTTAAGCACCACCATTTCTGATAGCCAGTAAAAAGCCCCGCACTGCGGGGCTTTTTTTCGGGAGCTACTTGATGGCGCAGACGTCGCCTGATGCCGAGCGACGGCGCCTGCGCCGCCACAGGGAGAAGCAGCCGTAGCCCAGGCTCAGCACCACCGCATAGAGCACCTGGGAGGCGAGCGCCACCAGCACGGCCGCGCAGAGCAAGACGCTCACCCCCGCCAGTCCCTTGCCCGTGCCGCCGAGCAGGCGCCAGCCCGCCGCCATGCAGAGCAGATAGACCAGCACGAAGTTGCCGTTGGCGTAGCGGATGAGCTCATCGAGCGGCAGCTTGAGCCAGAGGATCAGGGTGATGGAGACCAGGCAGATGGCGAGCACCCAGCACAGGGCATTGAGGGGGGCGCCCCGGGCCGAGAGCCGGGAGAGGGAGGCGGGCAGTTTGCCTTCCCGCGCCATGCTCCAGATAAGGCGCGCAAAGCCCTGCAGGTAGATGTTGATGCTGGCGAAGCAGGAGAGGTAGCCGAGCACCGCCACCAGCCACTTGGCGGTGGGGCCGAACAGCAGGGAGAGCAGGGCCGGAATGGCGGTGGCATTGGTCGCCTCGTCCCCATAGAGACCGTATTTGAGCACCACCAGGGAGTGCACCCAGTAGATGAGCCCCGCCAGCAAGACGCCGCCGAGCAGGGCCAGAGGATAGTCCCGCTCCGGTCGCTTGAACTCCTCCCCCATGTGGGCGAAGGCTTCCAGCCCGACGAAACACCAGAACATCACCGCCAGCGCCGTGCCCATGGCGGGCCACTCGGCGGCCGTCGGCAGCGGCTGGGCCGCGTCGCGCCAGCTCAGATCCCCCTTGAACCAGATGAGCAGGGTCAGCCCCAATATGGCCAGGGCAATCAGCAGTTGCAGGTTGCCGGAGGAGCGCGCGCCCCTCAGCCCCAGCAGGAAGACCCCGAGCAGGGTCAGTAGCTGGATGGCCCACAGGGTCCACTCCCCCATGTCGAACAGGGCGTGCCAGAAACCGGCGGCTATGGTGAGGGCGGCAGGCAGCCCCACCGGCAGCACCGCCAGAAACAGGAAGGCGGAGAAGCGCTCGGCGCCGTTGCCAAAGGCGAGGCCAATCAGGTGCGGCGCCCCGCCCGCATGGGGATAGCGGCGCCCGAGCCGGGCGAAGGTGAAGGCGATGGGCAGCACCAGTACGATGAGCAGCACCCAGGCCCAGAGCGAGGCCCCTCCCGCCAGCGAGGCCGCGGTGGCCGGCACCACGAAGATCCCGGTGCCGAGCAATGAGGTGGCGAGCAGCCCCATCCCCTGCCAGAGCCCGAGATCCTTTTTCAACCCAGACATATCCTTTTGTCCTGTCTAGAAAAACATCCCGCCATGTTAGGCCGCTGCCACGGCTTTGTTAAGCACTCTGCGCCGCAAATAAAAAAGCCGCCTCTTGGGAGGCGGCTTCTTCATTCAACGGCGTAACCGGAGTTATCAGGCAATCAGCTTGTAGATGATGCCGGACATGGCGATCAGGCCAATCAGGGTCACGAAGCCGTTGCTGATGTTGCCGGCGTATTTGCGCATGGCCGGGATCTTGGCGATGGCGTACATCGGCATCAGGAACAGCAGCATGGCGATGATGGGGCCGCCCAGGTCTTCGATCATGCCGAGGATGCTCGGGTTAATGGTGGCGATGGCCCAGGTGGTCAGGATCATGAAGAGCGCGGTCACCTTGTTCAGCTGCTTGATCTCGACCTTCTTGCCCTTCTCGCGCAGCGCCTTGGCCATCAGGCCGTTCATGCCTTCCTGCGCACCCAGGTAGTGACCCAGGAAGGATTTGCTGATGGCAACCAGGGCGATCAGCGGTGCTACTGTGGCGATCACCGGGTTGTCGAAGTGGTTGGCCAGGTAGGAGAGGATGGAGATGTTCTGCTCCTTCGCCGCCGCCAGATCAGCCGGGGAGAGGCTCAGTACGCAGCTGAATACGAAGAACATCACAGTCATCACCATCATGACGTGGGCGCCCAGCAGTATGTTGCTGCACTTCTTCTCGGCACCTTCACCGTAACGACCCTTGTTGTCCACCGCGAAGGAGGAGATGATCGGGGAGTGGTTGAAGGAGAACACCATGACAGGGATGGCCAGCCACAGGGTCTTGATGAAGTCACCGTTGAAGGCGTCACCCAGAGCCGGAGCTTCAGTGATGATGGCACCGTTCCAGTGCGGGATCAGGTAGAGCGCCAGGCCCATCAGGGTGATCACGAAGGGGAAGACCAGCACGCTCATCGCCTTGACGATCACCTGGCCGCCGAGGCGAACGATCGCCATCAGACCCAGGATCAGCACCAGGGAGAGGATGGCACGGGGAGGCGCCGTCATGCCCAGCTGGTGAACCATCAGGCTCTCGACTGTGTTGGTGATGGCCACAGAGTACATCAGCAGAATGGGGTAGATGGCAAAGAAGTAGAGCAGGGTGATGAACTTGCCTGCGGTCTTGCCAAAGTGCTCTTCCACCACTTCGGTGATGTCGCCATCACGGGTGGAGCCGGACAGCACGAAGCGGGTCAGGCCGCGGTGGGCGAAGAAGGTCAGCGGCAGGGCCAGCACCAGCATGGCCACCAGCGGCCAGAGGCCACCGACGCCGGCATTGATCGGCAGGAAGAGGACACCGGCACCGATGGCGGTACCGTACAGGCCCAGCATCCAGACCAGATCGGCCTTGTTGATGCCACGGGAGGAGGCTTTGCTCAAGCTGCCTTCAACTGCAATATTCATGTCAGACATAGGGATGTTCCTGTCATCAAGGAAAGTGGATTCTTACTAGTCGGTGGGCATGGGCCCGGTTCCCTCTCCCTGGAACACCTGCTGTTCGTCCTTTTTTATTCTCAGGCCCCGGCTATCCGGCCATCACTCCATGTGACAACCAAATTGCAACAAACGAAGGCATGAGATCGTGATGCTGAGGGTGTCGCTCGCGCCATTTAACAAACTGGCAACGGCCACCTCATCCGATGAGCTGACTCTAGTTAAAAGCCCCTATTAATCACAGCGTTTTTTTGAATTAATCAACCAAAGTTTGATTCCAGTCGCCTTTCAAACGAGCAAGATCACATTACGTACGCCATGTTGCGAAAATTTTTTAACAAATCAAAAATGGGTGTGATTTTTGGCCCCCCTGAAAGAGCAACAAAGCCGTTAAGAACTCCCGCAAATAGTGTGCCGATTGTCTCCCGCCCGGCCTTTGGCGTACCCTTGGTTTTCCCCCACTGCCTCCCTTTGCTGAATATGACCACCGCCCAAAAACGATCTTGCCGAACTGGCGGCATTTCAGCGTCGCCCGGCCACCGCAGCTTCAGCAGGGCCGCCCCCGAGCTCGGGGCCTTGCCCGCCCTTGAGCCACTCCCTCAAGGGCTGAAGAGTCGTCTGGGAGTCAGCCGCTCATCCCGCGCACCCGGGCCGTGGTGCCGACCGAGGTGGGGGAGCGATTGCTGACGCAGTTGTTGCCGACCCCGGGTCAGCTGAGGAGGCGCTGGAGGAGTCGACGCGCCACGGGGATGAGCCGGTCGGCAGGCTGAAGATCTGTGCGCTCAGGCCGCCATCTGGTAGAGGTGCTGGCCCCTGTGCTTATCGACTACCTGGTGCGCTATGCGCGCATGCAGGTGGAGGTGGTGGAGCAGGAGCTGATGCCCTGCCCCATCGAGGATACATGACGCCGCCCTCTTCTCTACGGCGATCTGCCACCAGGAGATGATAGCCGTGCCTCTGGGTCCGTTGCAGCGCTATTCGGTGGTGGGCTCCCCCGACTACCTGGCAAGGCGCGGCATCCCCTCGCACCCCTCCGAACTCAGCCAGCATGACTGCATCGGCTACCGCCTGACCCCCCACCACCACTATCGCTGGGCCTTGCCGCCGACGGCGCTCTGCTGGAGATAGAGGTGAGCGGGCCGCCGACCACCAGCACCCCCGCCCCCATTCCGGGGGGCGGCCGAGGCGGGCCGACCGGCTCACTACGTGAGGAGCGCTGATGCCCTGGCGGCGGGTCGGCTGGTGAGCGTGCTGAGCGCCTGAGCCCCACCTTGCCGGCTTCCATCTTCTTCTACCCCAGCCGCCACCAGCTGGGCCACGGCCTGCGGGCCCTGATAGACATGTTGAAGGCTCCACCAGTTCGCGAGACTGATGAGCATTACTCATCAATGTATCAAATAAACACCGGATTATCAATGGAAAGATAAGAATCTACACTGTGGCTTCGATCCCCGACCCGGCGGTGAAGCACAGATATGTCAGCCTATTTTATTTGCCGTCAGCGGGCCATGACCGCCGTTTCTGGGGCTATGCCCTTCCTCCATCATGGCCATGCTGGTCTCCGGCGCTCTTATTAATGGTGATGGCATTCGTCAGCCACTATGTGGGGGCCGCCGGTCTCGCCGATCAACACCTGGTCTACCCGTCATCATGTTGATCGGCTCCTGCCGCCATGATCGCCATGGGGCAGACACCGCCATCTCTCCAGCAGGGGGCCAGAAACGTCGCTCTGGCCTGCCAGGCCTGGTCAATGCGCCTCTGTCATTGCCGCTGCTGGGGCCTCAAGGTTGCCGTTGCCGCACCACTGGCACATCGACATCCTGCTGGCCCTACCTGCACTGGGATACCGAGACCTGGCAACAGGCCAGCGACTACCTCGCTGATCGGGGCGGCACCCTGCTGCTGGCTGCAGCAACCTGGCGGTGCCCCATTCGCTGCGCAACGACGGTCGACCCCGGCCTGCACATGGTGCTGGTGAGCGGCGGTGCCCTGCTCAACATACTGCTCAACTGGCTATCATGGTCGGCCTGGGGCTGGGGCTGGTGGGCACGGCCCAGGCTACCCTCATCTCGGAAGGGGTGGTCAGCCTGCTTGGCCTTGGCCATGGCTTCTTTACCTCCCGCGCCAGATTGCGGCTGGACTGGCGCCAGCTGGTGCCCAGCTTCCCGGCCATGCCCAGGCTGCTGTTCACCGGGCTGCCGAGCCTGATCGCCCAGTTCAACCTGGGTTGTTGTTGCTGCTGCACAACAGCCAGCTGATGGTGCACGGCTCGGTCAAGGATCTGGCGGGCTTCACGGTGGCGGGTTACACGGAGGTGTTCATCGTGGTCCTGCAGGGGCTGGCCTTCGGCATCCAGCCGCTGATCAGCCAGGCCACAGAGCGGGCGCCAGTGGATCTCAGATTCCCTGATGGCCATGGGCTCGGCATCTGGCGCCTATCTACGGTCTGGGCGGTCGGTCGCCGATCCAGCTGCTGCTCCTGCCAGGTCGCCATGCTCTACACCGGGATCAGGATGCCGAACTGCTACGGCCGCCGTCAGCAGCCTGACCCTCACCCGCTGCCATACCGCTGAGGATCATCATGTTCGGCATAGTGCTGCTGCAGTCCATGGCGCGCACTCCGCCAGGCCCTGGTCATCTCGGCCGCCAAGACGGCGCTGCTGCTGCCCTCATCTTCCTGCTGCCGCTCTGGTGGGGCCGCGACGGCGTGCTGCTGGCCCAACCCGCGACCGTGCTGCTGCTGACCCCGCCGCTCTGCTGGCTGGGTTGTGCGAGTGGCGTCAGCCTCGCGCAGGGCAAGGCCCCCTGCCACCCGCTCCGCCCCCCGATGCAAGTGGGGGAGGAGGTGATGACGAGATGAGATCTCAGGTTTTCTGCCGCCCATAAAAAAAGTCCCCGCAATGCGGGGACTTTTCACAAGAGATGATCGCCGGGTATCAGCAGTAGCCGTAACCCAGCAGGCGCTGGTAGCGCTGCTCCAGCAACTGGTCGCTGTCCAGCGGGCGCAAGGCCGCCAGGTCTTGCTTGATGCGATCCTTCAGGCGCTGGGCCATCAGCTCCACGTTGCGGTGGGCGCCGCCGAGGGGCTCTTCGACGATGCTGTCGATGAGCTTCAGCTCCTTCAGGCGCTGGGCGGTGATGCCCATGGCATCGGCGGCCACCGGCGCCTTGTCGGCGCTCTTCCACAGGATGGAGGCGCAACCTTCCGGCGAGATGACGGAGTAGGTGGAGTACTGCAGCATGTTGACGCGATCGCCGACGCCGATGGCGAGGGCGCCGCCGGAGCCGCCTTCACCTATCACGGTGCAGACCACGGGCACGGTCAGACCGGCCATGACTTTCAGGTTGCGGGCAATGGCCTCGGACTGGCCACGCTCCTCGGCACCCACGCCGGGGTAGGCGCCCGGGGTGTCGATGAAGGTGATGATCGGCATCTTGAAGCGCTCGGCCATCTGCATCAGGCGCAGGGCCTTGCGGTACCCTTCCGGGCGCGGCATGCCGAAGTTGCGACGGATCTTCTCCTTGGTCTCGCGACCCTTCTGCTGACCAATCACCATGACGGGCTCGCCGTCCAGGCGGGCGATGCCGCCGACGATGGCCTTGTCATCGGCGTAGGCGCGATCACCGGCCAGCTCGTCGAAGTCGGTGAAGATCTGCTCGATGTAGTCGAGGGTGTAGGGGCGCTGGGGATGACGCGCCATCTGGGACACCTGCCAGGCACCCAGATCGCCGAAGATCTTCTTGGTCAGCTCTTCGTTTTTCTTCTCCAGCCGACGGATATCTTCGCTGAGATCCACGGCACTGTTGTGCTCGCTCACATGGCGAAGTTCATCGATCTGAGCCTGCAATTCGGCGATCGGCTGTTCAAAATCCAGAAAAAGACTCATAGGGACAATAGATCCTCTAATCAAAAACCAATTCAACCCGCTCTCGTCCAAGCAGGACTCGCAAGTCATCTATCAGTTGATCGGTGGGCGTCACCCGCCACTCGGTACCGAGCGTCAATCGCGCCCGGGAGCCGGGCCGACGATAGTTTACCTGAACCGGACAGACTCCGGCACGGGCGGGCTCCAAAATCTCGCACAAACGCGGGAAAAAGCGTTCGTCAATGCGTTGTTCATCGAGGGAAATGCGGATCGCCCTGGCGAAACGCTCCCTCGCATCGTTGATATCCAGCAATTCGCGGGCCGACATTTTAAGGCCACCGGAGAAGTCATCAAAGCTGACCTGTCCAGAAACCACTAAAATACGGTCTTTTTGCATCAATTCTTCGTATTTTTCCAGCGCTTCACTGAAGAGGGTCACATCCAGACGGCCGGATCTGTCGTCCAGGGTGAAGATCCCCATCTTGTTGCCGCGCTTGGTCACCATGCTACGGGCCGCGATCACCAGCCCCGCCGCCGTGGTCACTGTGTCCCGGGAGGTGGGATGCAGATCGCACAGCCGGCCCGAGGTGTAGCGACGCAGCTCGCCGCTGTACTGGTTGATGGGGTGGCCGGTCAGGTAGAGCCCGAGGGTCTCCCGCTCCCCTTCCAGCCACACCTTGTCGGGCCAGTGCGGCACGTTGGCGAACGCCTTCTTGACGTCGTCTATCTCCTCGGTGAGCACCCCAAACATGTCGACCTGCCCCACCGCCTGGGCCTTGGCGTGCTGCTCGGCGGCGCGCATCGCTTCTTCCAGCGTCGCCATCAGGGCGGCGCGGTGCGGGCCCAGTCGGTCCATGGCGCCGGAGAGGATGAGTTTTTCCATCACCCGCTTGTTGAGCTTCTTGATGTCGACCCGGTTGCAGAAGTCGAACAGATCCCGGAAGGGGCCGTCCTGATCCCGCGCGCTGAGAATCGCATCTATGGGGCCCTCGCCGACCCCTTTCACCGCGCCGATTCCGTAGACGATGTGGCCATCTTCGTTGACCGAGAAGCGATAGCGGCCGGTGTTCACGTCAGGGGGTATGACGGTCAGCCCCATCCGCTGACACTCGTCCACCAGCGTCACTATCTTGTCGGTGTTGTCCATGTCGGCGGTCATCACCGCCGCCATGAACTCGGCCGGGAAGTGGGTCTTGAGCCAGAGGGTCTGGTAGGAGACCAGCGCATAGGCGGCGGAGTGGGACTTGTTGAAGCCGTAGCCCGCAAACTTCTCCACCAGATCGAAGATCTTCATCGCCAGTTCGCCGTCGACGCCGTTCTTGATGGCGCCCTCCTCGAAACCGGCCCGCTGCTTGGCCATCTCCTCGGGTTTCTTCTTGCCCATGGCCCGGCGCAGCATGTCCGCGCCCCCCAGCGTGTAACCCGCCAGGGTCTGGGCTATCTGCATCACCTGCTCCTGGTAGAGGATGATGCCGTAGGTGGGCTCGAGTATGGGCTTGAGGCTCTCGTGCTGCCACTTCTCGTCCGGGTAGGAGATGGCCTCCTTGCCGTGCTTGCGCTCGATGAAGTTGTCCACCATGCCGGACTGCAGCGGGCCCGGACGGAACAGGGCCACCAGGGCGATCATGTCTTCGAAGCAGTCGGGCTGCAGCCGCTTGATGAGATCCTTCATGCCGCGGGATTCGAGCTGGAATACCGCCGTGGTCTCGAAGCGCTGCAACAGCGCGAACGACTTCTTGTCGTCGATGGGGATGGCGGCGATGTCGACCGGCGGCTTGCCCTCCTTGGCCAGGCGCGGGTTGATCATGCCGAGGGCCCAGTCGATGATGGTGAGGGTTCGAAGCCCCAGGAAGTCGAACTTCACCAGGCCGGCGTACTCCACATCGTTCTTGTCGAACTGGGTCACCGGGTGGTGGCCGGAATCGTCGCAGTAGAGCGGCGCGAAGTCGGTGATTTTGGTGGGGGCTATCACCACACCACCGGCGTGTTTGCCGGCGTTGCGCACCACACCTTCCAGTCGGCGCGCCATGTCGATGAGGTCCTTGACCTCCTCGTCCTGCTCGTAGAGCTCCGGCAGCTTGGGCTCGGCCTCGAACGCCTTGGCGAGCGTCATGCCCGGATCCGGCGGAATGAGCTTGGAGATGCGATCCACGAAGCCATAGGCGTGGCCCAGCACCCGGCCCACGTCCCGCACCACCGCCTTGGCCGCCATGCTGCCGAAGGTGATGATCTGGGACACCGCCTCCCGGCCATACATCTCGGAGACGTGGTCGATCACCTCGTCCCGTCTGTCCATGCAGAAATCGACGTCGAAGTCGGGCATGGAGACCCGCTCGGGGTTCAGGAAACGTTCGAACAGCAGATCAAATTCGAGGGGATCCAGATCGGTGATCTTGAGGGCGTAGGCCACCAGCGACCCCGCGCCCGAGCCCCGGCCCGGGCCGACCGGGATGCCGTTGTCCTTGGACCACTGGATAAACTCCATCACGATGAGGAAGTAACCCGGGAAGCCCATCTGGTTGATCACCTTGAGCTCGATGTCGAGGCGCTCGTCATACTCGCCACGCTTGGCGGCGCGGACTTGCGGATCCGGGAACAGGAAGGCCAGGCGGTCTTCCAACCCCTCCTTGGACTTCATCACCAGGAAATCTTCGGTGGTCATGTCGCCGGTCGGGAAGTTCGGCAGGAAGTACTCCCCCAGTCGCACCGTCACGTTGCAGCGCTTGGCGATCTCCACCGTGTTCTCCAGCGCCTCCGGGATGTCGGCAAACAGCTCGCACATTTCTTCCTGACTGCGCAGGTACTGCTGCGGGCTGTAACGGCGCGGACGGCGCTTGTCCATCAGGGTGTAGCCGTCGTGGATGGCGACCCGGATCTCGTGGGCATCGAAGTCGTCGGCCCCGAGGAACACCACCTCGTTGGTGGCCACTACCGGCAACTCGAACTCGGCGGCGATGGCCACCGCCATGTGCAGGTAGACCTCCTCGTCCGGGCGGCCGGTACGCAGCAGCTCCAGATAGTAGGCATCCGGGAAGTGAGTCCGGTAGAAGGCGAGGCTCTGCTCCACCATCTGGCGGTTGCCCTTGAGCAGGAACTTGCCGAGATCCCCCTCGCGACCACCGGAGAGCACTATCACCCCCTTGGCGTGCTCGACCAGCCAGCCCTTGTCGATGACAGGCCGCCCCTGCACGTGCCCGCGCTGGTAGCCGCGGGAGATGAGCAAGGTGATGTTCTGGTAGCCGTCGTTGTCCATGGCGAGCAGGGTGAGGCGGAACTGCTCGTCGCCGAGCTCCTCGCTCTGCACCCAGAAGTCCGCCCCGACAAGGGGTTTGATCCCCTTGCCGTGGGCCGAGCCATAGAAGCGTACCAGGCCGCACATGTTCATCTGGTCGGTCAGGGCCAGGGCCGGCATGTTGTTGGCCGCGGCCGCCGAGACGATGGGGCCGATTTTCTGCAGGCCATCGACCATGGAGAAGTCGGAGTGGACTCGCAGGTGGACGAAGCGAGGATCGGCCATCTATTCGATCCCCAGCGCCCGGCGCACCGGTTTGAAGCTCTGCCGATATTCGGGCAGGGGGCCGCGCTCGGCCAATATGGCGAGGTGTTCGGCAGTGGGATAGCCCTTGTGGCGGGCGAAACCGTACTCGGGATGACGGCCGTCAAGCTCGGTCATCTCGGCGTCGCGGGTCACCTTGGCGAGGATGGAGGCGGCGCTGATGGCGGCCACCAGGCTGTCCCCTTTGACCACGGCACGGGCCTCCATCGGCAAACTTGGACAGCGGTTGCCGTCGATAAAGACCAGCTCGGGGGTGATGGACAAGCCCGCCACGGCGCGCTGCATGGCCAGCATGGTGGCGTGCAGTATGTTGAGCTCGTCGATCTCCGCCGGGGTGGCACGGCCGATGGACCAGGCCAGGGCCTTTGCCTTGATTTCATCAAACAGGGCGAGGCGCTTCTTCTCGGAGAGCTTCTTGGAATCGGCGAGGCCAAGGATGGGATTGGCGGGATCCAGGATCACCGCGGCGGTGACCACGTCACCCACCAGGGGGCCACGGCCCACCTCGTCAACCCCGGCAACCCGCTTGTCTTGTGGAATATCGATCGTCATATCACAGGCCTTGAATCAAAACCGGCCCCGCAGGGCCAGTATCAGCACAACATAACGCCAACAGCGCGCCGCCAGCCACCCTAACTGTCGAGCAGCTCGGCCACCGCCTCGGCGGCCTGCACATCGGCGTTGCAGCGGATCTTCTGGTGCAACTTGGTGAAGGTGGCGATGAGCTCGCTGTTGTCGTGCTCCAGCAGCTTGCTGACCTCTTCCACCAGATTGGCCGCAGTGCACTCATGCTGGATGAGCTCGGGCACCAGCATCCTGTCTGCCAGCAGATTCGGCAGGGAGACGTACTCCGTCTTCACCAGCCACTGGGCGAGCCAGTAGCTCAGCGGCTTGAGCTTGTAACCCACCACCATGGGGCGCTTCACCAGCATGGCCTCCAGCGCGGCCGTGCCGGACGCCAGCATCACCACGTCGGCGGCAATCATGGCCTCACGGCCCTGACCGTCCAGCAGCACCATGTCGAGATCCGGCGCCACCTCGGCCTTGATGGCGAGGAACTGCTCGCGCCGCTTCTCGTTCACCAGCGGCACTATGAAGCCGAGATCCGGGCAGTGCACCGTCAGGTGCTTGCAGGCCTCGAGGAAGACGGGGGACATGAAGCCGACCTCGGCGCTGCGGCTGCCCGGCAACACCGCCAGCCAGCGGCGGCCCGGCTCGAGGCCGAGGGTCTCGCGCATCTCCTGCCGATCCGGCACCAGGGGAATGTCGTCCGCCATGGTGTGCCCGACGAAGCGGCAGGGGGCATCGAAGCGGTCGTAGAAGGCTTTCTCGAACGGCAGGAAGGCGAGCACCATGTCGGTGGCGGCCTTGATCTTGTGAATGCGGCCCTGACGCCAGGCCCAGACCGAGGGGCTGACGTAGTGGACCGTCTTGATACCGGCGCGGCGCAGTTTCAGCTCCACCCCGATATTGAAATCCGGTGCATCCACCCCGACGAAGATGTCCGGGGGATTGGCAATGAAGTGGCGCAGCAACTCGCGGCGCACCTGGAGGATCCGGGGCAGACGTCCCAGTACCTCGCTGATGCCCATGACGGAAAGCTCTTCCATCTCGAACAGGGCCTTGACGCCCAGAGCCTGCATGCGCGGCCCGGCGATCCCTTCGAACTGGGCATCGGGATAACGAACCAGCAGCTCGCGCACCAGACCGGCAGCCAGGATGTCGCCGGAGGTCTCTCCGGCGACGATGCCGATGCGGATGGGCTTAGGCACGGATGATCCCGCGCTCGTTGCCCTTGAGGAAATCCACATAGAGCTGGACGGCCGGCTCGGTGGCCGCCATCTCGCTCAGTACCGGCAGCACCTCTTCGATGGTCTTGCCGGAGCGGAAGATCTCCTTGTAGGCACGCTTGACGGCCGAGATGGCTTCGGGCGTGAAGCCGCGACGACGCAGCCCTTCGGAGTTGACCCCGAACGGCTTGGCGTAGTTGCCGGCGGCCATCACGTAGGGCGGCACGTCCTTGTTCAGGGCGGCGCAGCCACCGACGAAGGCGTGGGAGCCGACGCGGCCGAACTGGTGAATGGCAGACAGACCGCCGAAGATCACGAAGTCACCGATGTGAACGTGGCCAGCCAGGGTCGCGTTGTTGGCGAAGATGCAGTTGTCACCGATCATGCAGTCATGGGCCACGTGCACGTTGACCATGAAGAGGTTGCCGCTGCCGACCTTGGTCAGGCTCTGATCCTGGGTGGTGCCGCGGTGCACGGTGCAGTTCTCGCGAAACACGTTGTTGTCGCCGATCTCGAGGAAGGTGCGCTCGCCAGCGTACTTCTTGTCCTGGCAATCCTCACCGATGGAGGTGTGCTGGAAGATCTTGTTGCCACGGCCGATCCTGGTCGGGCCCTTGATCACCACGTGGGACCCCACCCAGGTGTCGTCACCGATTTCCACCTCGGCACCGATGACGGTAAAGGGGCCGATTTCCACCCCTTTGCCGATCACGGCAGACTCATGGACGATGGCGGTATCGTGGATGATGGCAGTCTGGTCAATCACGGTTACACCTCGCGTTTGGCGCACATCAGTTCGGCGGTACAGACAATTTCACCATCGACTGTGGCAACGCCGGTGAACTTGGCGATGCCGCGACGCTCCTTCAGAAACTCTACGTCGAGCACCAGCTGATCGCCAGGGCCGACCGGACGCTTGAAGCGGGCGTTGTCGATGGAGGCAAAGTAATAGAGCTCGTTGGGGGACGGCTTGCCCACCATGGTAAAGGCCAGGATACCGGTCGCCTGGGCCATGGCTTCCAGGATCAGCACGCCGGGGAACACCGGCTTGGCCGGGAAGTGCCCCTGGAAGATCGGCTCGTTGAACGAGACGTTCTTGATGGCGCGCAGGGTCTTGCGCTCATCGCTGATCTCGTAATTTTCCACCTTGTCCACCATCAGGAACGGATAACGGTGGGGCAGCAGATCCATGATTTCCTGGATCCCCAGGCTTTTCTTTTCAGTAGTCAAAACAGTACCCTATACCAATCGTGATTATTCTTGATCCAGCTTTTTCTCAAGTCGGCTCAACCGCTTGTGCATCTCTTCGATACGCATCACCCGGGCGGCGGTCTTGCGCCACTCTTTATTGGTTTGCAGGGGGATGCCTGAAGAGTAGATTCCGGGCTCGGTAATGGGTCGCATCACCATGGCCATACCGGTGACGGTGGCCTGGTCGCAGATCTCCATGTGCCCGTTAAAGACGGAAGCGCCGCCAATGATACAGTATTTGCCGACCTTGAGACTACCGGCCATCACGGTCGAGCCCGCCACGGCGGTGCCGTAGCCAATCTCGACGTTGTGGGCGATCTGGCACTGGTTGTCGATGATGACGTTGTCCGCGATGCGGGTGTCTTCCAGGGCACCGCGGTCTATGGTGGTGCAGGCACCGATTTCCACCCGGTTGCCTATGGCCACGCCGCCGAGCTGGGGGATCTTGATCCACTCGCCACGCTCGTTGGCATAACCGAAACCGTCGGCCCCGATCACGGTGCCGGCTTGCACCAGACAATCCGTGCCCAGGGTCACGTTATGATACAGGGTGACGTTGGCCCACAACCGGGAGCGCGCTCCCAGTCGGGTATCCTTGCCAACGAAACAGCCCGGGCCGATGCGGACATCATCCCCCAGCACGACGCCGGATTCGATGACCGCATTGGCGCCGATGGCCACTCTCTCGCCCAGTTGCACATCCGCCGCGATGACGGCACTCGGATGGATATCCGTGGCCGGCTGCGGGGTGGTGTCCAGCAGTTGGGCTACCCGGGCAAAGCCCACATAGGGGTCTTTGAGCACCAGGGCATTGGTGGGGCAAAACGGCAGGTCCGCCTCAGTGATGAGCACGGCAGTCGCCTTGCTCTGCTCCAGGAAATGCCGGTACTTCTTGTTGGACAGGAAGGCAATCTCCCCCTCCCCGGCTTTTTCCAGTGTCGCTACCTTGCGGATTTCCCGGGTCCCATCCCCATGGACCTCGGCCCCCAGTTGCTGGGCCAGCTGTGCGAGAGTGAATGCCATCAATTAGTTGCTCTTGCTTACCTGAGAGATAACCTGGCTGGAGATGTCCAGCTTGCTGGCGGCATAGGGAGCAGCATTGCGCTCCAGCACCAGATCGTAACCATTGCTCTTGGCGATGGCGTCGATGGCAGCCTGAACCTTGGTCAGGATCTTGTTGCGCTCTTCAGCCTGACGACGGCCGTTGTCCTGCTCGAACGCCTGACGCTTCTGGTTGAACTCCATCTGCAGCTTGGCCAGCTTCTCCTGGTTCTGCTTCTTCTGCTCGTTGCTCATGAAGGCTTCGTCCTTCTTGAACTTCTCGACCAGAGCCTGACCGTCGGATTCCAGCTTCTGCAGCTCGCGCATGCGCGGCTCGAACTCGCCCTTCAGTTTCTTGGCCACGGCTTCACGCTGGGGCAGCTTTTGGAAGACTTCGCCCATGTCGACCACGGCGATCTTGGTCTCAGCCCAGGCGGAGCCCATACCGGCAGCCATCAGTGCAAAACTCAAACCAGCTACTTTCAACGCTTTATTCACACTTACTCCTTGGTCCCTCGGTCGAGGGCTACCTGATTTACCTGATTGTGCAAGCGATCTCTGGGACCGGCTTGTTACCTGGTGAGGCACGCAAGCTGCGCGTCCCATCATTGAATACCCCCTGGTGGGGGCGGGCCCGCCTTTAGAAGGTACGGCCGATGTTGAAGGAGAAGACTTCGGTATCGTCCCCTTCGTATTTCTTGAGCGGCTGCGCCAGCACGAACACCAAGGGTCCCATGGGGGAGAGCCACTGCAGTGACAGACCCGCCGACATCCGGATATTGGTGGGGTCAGAATAGTCCATCAGATAGTTACAGCCACTGAAGCAACGGTTCTGGTACTGACCATATTCGAAGGTGGTATCCCACACGGTACCGGCATCGATGAAGAAGCTGGTCCGCAGCTGGGGCTGGTAGCTTTCAGACGCGAACGGCGTCGGCACTATCATCTCGAGGGAGGCCACCGCCAGGGCATTGCCCCCCACAGAGCTGTCGGTGCCCTGGATCACGTCGTTACCGCCCAGGTTGTAGTAGTAGAGCGCCTTCGGACCGACGGTGTTGCTCTTGAAGCCGCGCAGGGTGTCGAAGCCACCGGCGTAGTAGTTCTCGAAGAAGGGCAGGACGTGGTCGTAGTCACCGTTGCTGCCGTAGCCATTGCCGTAAGAGGCGCGGGCCTTGGCCAGCATGACCCACTGGTGGTCGGCATCAAACGGGAAGTAATGGGAGTCTTCGGCGTTGAGCTTGAAGTACTGCAGATCCATGCCAGGCACAGTCACCTTGGCGTTCACCCGCTGACGGTCACCGGCGGTCGGGAACTGACCCTTGTTGAGGGTGGAGCGAGTCCAGCCGGCGGTGACGTCCACGGTGTTGAACACCATGCGGTTGTCGCCGTCCAGGTTGGACTGATACACCTTCCAGAACTCATCCACCTGCACATAGGGGTTGGGCTGGGACAGCTTGTTGTTCTCGTAGCCGAGGCTGAAGTCGAGACGGTTGTTCTCGTTGACCGGGAAACCGCTGGAGAGACGGAAGCCTATGGTGGTGTTTTCGTAGTCGACGATGTTGGCATCGGCCGCACTGAACTTGTTGTAGTAGAGGCGGCCGCCCAGGCTGACCCCATCGACGGTGAAGTAGGGATCGTTGTAGCTGAGATCGATGTTCTTCGAGTAGTCGTTGGTGCTGGCGTTGATGCCGATCTTCTTGCCGGTCCCCATGAAGTTGTCTTGCTGCAGGCCCGCCTGCAGGCTCAGACCAGACTCGGTACCGTAGCCGATGCCGGCATTGATGGAACCTGCCGGCTGCTCCTTGACCTTGAAGTCCAGATCGACCTGATCGTCGCTGCCCGCCACCCGCTTGGTGTCCACTTCCGCGGTCTCGAAGAAGCCGAGGCGGTTGAGACGGGTCTTGGACTGCTCGACGTTGTCGGAGGAGAGCCAGGTGCCTTCCATCTGACGCATCTCGCGACGCAGCACTTCGTCCTTGGTGGTGACGTTGCCGCTGAAGTTGATGTTGCGCACATAGACCCGGGGACCCGGCTCTATGTTGACGATCAGCTCCACTTCCTTGGTCTGGTCATTGACCTGGGGGAAGGTGACCACTTTGGGATAGGCGTAGCCATAACGGCCGAGGAACTTGGAGAGCACCTCTTCGGTGTGGGTCACCTGGCTGGCGGAGTAGACGCTGCCTGCCTCTATGGGGATGAGCCCCTTCATGTCGCCGCCACGGTCGATGAGATCGCCCTTGAGCTGCACGCCGGAGACCTTGTACTGATCCCCTTCCTTGATGTTCAGGGTGACGTAGACGCCCTTCTTGTCCGGGGTCATGGAGACCTGGGTGGACTCCTGAGCGAAACGGATGTAGCCGCGGTCCATGTAGTAGGAGCGTAGCACTTCGATGTCACCGGCCAGCTTCTGCTTCTGATAGCGCTGATCGCCGGTGAAGTTCCACCAGGGCACATCGTCCTTCAAGGAGAGCTGGGCCAGCAGTTTCTCTTCCGGGAACACCTGGTTACCGACTATGTTGATCTGCTGGATCTTGGCCGCTTCCCCTTCCACGAAGGTGAACTTGAGGTCGACCCGGTTGCGGGGCAGCGGGGTGACGATGGCCTTGACCTTGGCGGAATACTTGCCCACGCCGTAGTAGAAATCTTCCAGTCCCTTCTCGAGGGAGCTCAGCACGGTGCGATCCAGGGGATCACCGACGCGAATGCCGGAGGACTCCAGGCTCTGGGTCAGCTGCTCCTCCTTGATGTCCTTGTTGCCGGAAAACTCGATGCTGGAGATGGTCGGGCGTTCCTTCACCACGACTTGCAGCACCTGGCCGTCACGATAGACCTTGACGTCCTCGAAGTTGCCGGAGGCATAGAGCTTCTTGATGGCGTTGGCCAGGGCCACCGAGTCCACGGAGTCACCGACCCGGACCGGCAGATTCAACAGGGCGGCGCCCAGGGTCACCCGCTGCAGACCCTCGACCTGAATGTCTTGCACCACAAAAGAGGCAGGGGCCGCCTGAGCCAGGAAGCTGGCTCCCAGCAGGCAACTCAACACCAATGCTTTTTTAACAGCCATTTTGTTCTTATGTGTCCTTGTTGATGCTCTAGCCTCAGAGGCGAGCGAAATCATTAAACAGCGCAATGCCCATCAGTAACATCAGAATGGCGGCGCCTATCCTGAACCCAATTTCCTGAATTTTTTCTGGTACCGGCTTGCCGGTGACTGCCTCGATGAGGAAGTAGACCAAATGGCCCCCATCCAGCACCGGCAGGGGGAACAGATTGATGATCCCCAGGTTGACGCTGATAAGCGCCAGGAAACCGAGGAAATAGACCAACCCGTAATCTGCGCTGCTGCCAGCCCCCTTGGCGATGGAGATGGGGCCGCTCAGGTTGTCCAGGGAGACGATGCCACCGATCAGCTTGCCGATCATGTCGAAGGTCAGCGTGATCAGGCTCCAGGTCTTCTGGACCCCATGCCACAGGGCTTGCAAAGGCCCATACTGTAACAGAACTCGATACTCATCCGGTAATGGAACCAGTTGCGGCGACAGGCCGACGAAACCGACCAGCTGGCCCCGTACTTTTTTCACATCCGGGGTCAGGGTCAGGGTCAGATCGCTGCCCTCGCGCTCCACCGTCACCTGCAGTGGCTGCTCCGGTGATTGCTGCACCCTCTCAACAAACTCGGTCCATTCGGTGATCGCCTGATCACCCACGCCCTTGATGCGATCGCCCACCTGCAGACCCGCCTTCTCGCTGGCGCTTGAGGGCACTATGGCCTGCACCACGGGCAACACCTTGCCGCCGAGTGGGACTATCCCCAGGCTGCCGATGGGGGACTCCTTGTCCGGGTCGAAGCTCCAGCTGTCCAG
Organism: Aeromonas sp. Marseille-Q7275; assembly: GCF_965119515.1. Classification (NCBI taxonomy): domain Bacteria; kingdom Pseudomonadati; phylum Pseudomonadota; class Gammaproteobacteria; order Aeromonadales; family Aeromonadaceae; genus Aeromonas; species Aeromonas sp. Marseille-Q7275. The sequence goes on along the minus strand of NZ_CBCPLW010000001.1, from coordinate 171,388 downwards.
CATCAGCGTCTTGTCGACGGCGTAGCTGGCGCCAGGCGCCTTCAGCTTGAGCTGTACCGACTTGTCACCCAGGTGGCTGATGAGGGCATAGGTCACGCTCTCCCAGTCTCCGGTGGCCTCGTCGCCGACGCCGACGATCTCCATGCCAGGTTCGACTCCCGCCGTCGCCACTATGGACGCAGGGCGCACCTCGCCGACCACCGGCTTGACGCTCGGCACCCCTATCATGAACATCAGCCAGAAGGCGAACAGGGCGAATACGAAATTCGCCATGGGGCCGGCCGCGACTATGGCCATCCGCGCCCAGACACTCTTGTGGTTGAAGGCCTGCGCCTCCTCCCCCGGCTTGAGTTCATCGACCCGGCCGTCCAGCATCTTGACGTAACCGCCGAGCGGGATCAGGGCCAGCACATACTCGGTGCCATCCTTGCCAATGCGGCGCCAGATCGCCTTGCCAAAGCCGATGGAGAAACGCTCGACCTTGACGCCGCAGCGGCGGGCTACCCAGAAGTGGCCAAATTCATGCACCGCCACCAGCAGCCCGAGGGCCACGATGAAGGCGCCTATGTTCCACAACACACCGCCCATCAGAGCTTCACCTCGACATCATTCCCGAAGGCGTAGAGAGAGGCCGCTGGCCACCACAGTCCGTTCATCGAGCAAGCTCCTCTATCAGTTGCTGGGCATGGGCACGGGCCCTGCCATCCAGCGCAATCAGATCCTCCAGCGAACCTGCGGCACTGGTGCCCAGTGTCGTCATGATGGATTCGTTGACTCTGGCAATATCCATAAATCCAATGCGCTCTGCAAGAAAAGCCGCGACGGCCTCCTCGTTGGCGGCATTGAGAGAGGTGGTCGCCGCCTGCCCTTGCTGGCAGGCCGCCATGGCCAGTGCCAGGCAGGGATAACGGGCGTAGTCGGGGCGGATAAAGCTGAACTCTCCGACACTGAAGAAATCCAAAGGTTCCACGCCGGACTCAATCCTGGCCGGGTAGGCCAGGGCGTGGGCGATGGGGGTACACATGTCCGGGTTGCCGAGCTGGGCCAGCACTGAACCGTCCTTGTACTGCACCATGGAGTGGATCACCGACTGGGGGTGGATCACCACCTGGATCTGCTCCGGGAGGGCGTTGAACAACCAGCGCGCCTCTATGTATTCCAGCCCCTTGTTGATCATGGTGGCGGAGTCCACCGAGATCTTGGCCCCCATGGACCAGTTGGGGTGCGCCACCGCCTGGGCCGGCGTGACCCTGGCCAGCTCGTCGATGTCGGTATAGCGGAAGGGGCCGCCTGAGCCGGTCAGCAGTATCTTGCTGATGCCAGCCCCTGCCAGATCGCAGAAGCCAGGCTCGCGCTGAATCGCCTCGGGCAGGCACTGGAAGATGGCATTGTGTTCGCTGTCGATGGGCAGCAGCTCGGCGCCGTGGTGGCGCACCGCCTCCATGAAGAAGGCGCCGGACATCACCAGAGCCTCCTTGTTGGCCAGCAGGATCCGCTTGCCTGCACGCACCGCGGCCATGGTGGGTGCCAGACCCGCCGCACCGACGATGGCCGCCATGACGCTGTGAGCGTCAGGGTGAGCGGCTACTTCGCACAGGGCAGCCTGGCCACAGAGCACCCGGGTGGGGCAGCCGTGGGTCTTGAGCCGGCCAGCCAGATCGCTGGCGGCCTTCTCATCCACCATGACGGCGAAACGGGGGGAGAATTCGAGACAGTCCCGCACCATGGCGTCCACGCTGCGAGCCGCGGTCAGCGCCAGCACCTGCCAGCGCCCCGGATTCTGCCGCAGCACTTTCAGGGTGCTCTGACCGATGGAGCCCGAGGCTCCCAGAATGACCAGATTGCGCATCAGAACTCCTGACCGAGCAGCAGATAGCTGAGCAGGAAGACGGGCAGGGCCGCCGTCAGGCTGTCGATGCGATCGAGGATGCCGCCGTGGCCCGGCAGCAGGGTACCGGAATCCTTGATGCCGGCCTCCCGCTTGAACATGCTTTCGGTCAAGTCGCCGAGCACGGACGCCAGCACCGCCAGCAGGGAGCAGAGCAGCACGACCCCCATCTTGGCCGGCACGAAGCCCATGAACCAGGTCACGCCTATGGCCAGCACGCTGGCGGTAAAGAGGCCGCCCAGCATGCCCTCTATGGTTTTACCCGGGCTGACGGCCGGGGCCAGCTTGTGCTTGCCGAACGCCTTGCCGAAAAAATACGCGCCAGAATCTGCCGCCCAGACCAGGCCCATCACGAACAGCAGGATCCAGGCCCCCATCATGGGGTCGTGATAGAAGTTGTACCCACGGATGGCCACCAGGGACCAGAAGAAGGGCACCAGGGTCACCAGACCGAACAGGGACTTGAGCCAGACGGACTCTTTCCACAGCCTGGCGCTCCTGGGGTAACGCAGCACCAGCAGCAGCCCGAGCAACCACCAGCTGATGGCGGTCCAGAGCACCCCCATCACCAGCGGATGCAGCTGGGGGATCCAGAGTTGCTCTACGGGCACCCAGAACAGGCTGGCACCGAGCAACAGACAGAACACCAGCGGCAACCATTGTTGCGGCTGGGCAGAGACGAAGGCGCTCCACTCACGGCTGGCCAGCAGAAAGACCAGGGCAGCGAGCAGGGCAAAGAATTTCAATGGCAGGAAAAACAGTGCCCCCAACACCAGGGGTACTAACAGTAATGCGGTAATAATTCGTTGTTTTAGCAAAAGAAACCTCTCTCTTGGGAGCGGGGTTTAGCCGGTCTGTTGCGCGGCGATCAATTCCCGTATCTGTTCACCCGTACACCCGAAGCGACGCTCGCGAGCAACGAAGGAGGCAACTGCCCCGCTGAACTCGGCCTCGTCAAAGTCGGGCCACAAGACCGGGGTAAAATAGAGCTCGGCATAAGCAAGCTGCCATAACACAAAATTGCTGATGCGATGATCCCCGCCGGTGCGGATCAGCAGATCCACCGGAGGCAGGTCGGCCATGCAGACCTGACGTGCCAGTGCCTCTTCATCGACCGCCTCCGCATCCAGCTCGCCCGCTGCCACGGCGCGAGCCAGCTTGCGGGCCGCCTGGGCTATGTCCCACTGACCGCCATAGTTGGCGGCGATGTTGAGGGTCAGTCCCTGGTTGCCGGCGGTCAGGGCCTCGGCCTTGGCGATCTTGGCCTGCAGCCGTTCACTGAAACGGGCGGTATCGCCGATCACCTTGAGCCGAATGCCATTGCTGTGCAACTTGTTCACCTCGCGGCCAAGCACCGTCATGAACAGCTCCATCAGGGCATTGACCTCCCCTTCCGGGCGGCGCCAGTTCTCACTGGAGAACGCGAACAGGGTCAGCGCCTCCATCTTGGCACGGGCGGCAAAGGCCACGGCCTCACGCACGGATTTCACGCCCGCCTTGTGGCCAGAGACCCGCATCTTGCCACGGTTCTGAGCCCAGCGACCATTGCCATCCATGATGATGGCGACGTGACGAGGCAAGGACGAGCTGGCGCTATCGCCTAGCGCTGCCAAAAGCGACATTCATTTCTCCCACAAAGACAAAAGCGCCGTGCAGGGGCACTACACGGCGCTCGTAATATACCTGTCGGAGGCTTAGATTTCCATTAGCTCCTTTTCCTTCGCGGCCAGGGCTTCATCCACCAGCTTGACGAAGGCGTCGGTCAGTTTCTGGATCTCTTCCTGGGCACGACGGTCGTCATCCTCGGAGATCTCCTTGTCCTTCAGCAGCGCCTTCAGGTCTGCGTTGGCATCGCGACGGATGTTGCGCACGGCAACCCGGGCGCCTTCGGCCTCGGCACGGACGATCTTGGTCAGATCGCGGCGACGCTCTTCGGTCAGCGGGGGCAGCGGCACACGCAGGGTCTGGCCGTTGCTGGACGGGTTCAGGCCCAGATCGGAGGTCAGGATGGCTTTTTCCACCGCCTGGATCATGGAGCGATCGAAGATGGAGATGGACAGGGTGCGGGCATCTTCTGCCACTACGTTAGCCAACTGTTTCAGAGGAGTGGCGGCACCGTAATACTCCACCTGGATACCGTCGAGCAGGCTCGGGTGAGCGCGGCCGGTACGGATCTTGGACATCTGGGTCTTGAGCGATTCTACGCTCTTGGCCATGCGGTCCTTGGCGTCGTTTTTAATCTCGTTGATCACAGTGGTTTTCCTTTTGGCGAACGAGCCGGCATGCGGCCCGTATCTATCTTGTTTACTGGCGTAATGGACAAGCGCGCCAGGCGGCTCAGGCTTGTCTTACTTGCTGACGTGGTGGATCAGGGTACCTTCCGGCTCACCCATGATAACCCGACGCAAGGCGCCCGGTTTGTTCATGTTGAACACCCGGATCGGCAGATCGTGGTCGCGGGCCAGGGTAAAAGCAGCAAGATCCATCACTTTGAGTTCTTTTTCAAGGACTTCATCATAACTCAGTTCTTGATAGAGCACTGCATCCGGGTTCTTGACCGGATCATCGGTGAACACACCATCGACCTTGGTAGCCTTGAGCACCACGTCGGCTTCGATCTCGATGCCGCGCAGGCAGGCTGCGGAGTCGGTGGTGAAGAAGGGGTTGCCGGTACCGGCGGAGAAGATCACCACCTTGCCGGCGCGCAGCTGGCTGATGGCCTCGGCCCAGCTGTAGGAATCGCAGACACCCTGCAGGGAGATGGCAGACATCAGACGGGCGTTCACATAAGCACGATGCAGGGCATCACGCATGGCCAGGCCGTTCATGACGGTCGCCAGCATGCCCATGTGGTCACCCACCACGCGGTTCATGCCCGCCTTGGCAAGACCGGCACCACGGAACAGGTTGCCGCCGCCAATGACCAGACCGACCTGAACACCCAGCTCAACCAGCTCTTTGATCTCTTGGGCCATCCGCTCCAGCACCGCTGGATCAATGCCAAAACCCTCGGATCCTTGCAGGGCTTCACCACTCAACTTCAGAAGAACACGTCTGTATGCAGGCTTGGGATTGGTACTCATGTCACTGATTCCTGGTCATATAAAGACCGCGACATAAGTCGCGGTCTGGGGAAACGGAAAAACCGGTTCGATTAGGCCTTCTGAGCGGCCGCGATCTGGGCTGCAACTTCAGCCGCGAAATCGGTCTCTTGCTTCTCGATGCCTTCGCCCACTTCGAAACGGGTGAAGGAGACAACGTCAGCACCTTCTTTCTTCAGCAGCTCGGCCACGGTGATGGACGGGTCCTTCACGAAGGGTTGACCAGTCAGGGAAACCTCACCGGTGAACTTCTTCATGCGGCCTTCAACCATCTTCTCGGCGATCTCTTTCGGCTTGCCGGAGTTGATGGCGATGTCGATCTGGATTTCGCGCTCTTTGGCAACGACTTCAGCAGACACATCTTCAGGCTTGACGAACTGCGGGCTGTTGGCAGCGACGTGCATGGCCAGATCTTTGGCCAGGTCGGCAGTACCACCGGTCAGCTTGGTGATAACACCGATACGGGAACCGTGTACGTAGGTACCCAGGTTGTCACCTTCAACCAGCATCACGCGACGCAGGTTCATGTTCTCACCGATCTTGGCGATCAGGTTGGTGATGGTCAGCTCAACGGACTCACCGTTACCGAAATCGGCGGCCTTCAGGGCGTCGATGTCGGCAATTTTCTGGGTCGCGGCGATGTCGGCGATCTTCTGGCCCATGGCCATGAAGCTGGCGTCTTTGGCGACGAAGTCGGTTTCGCTGTTCAGCTCGATCATGACGGCAACGTTGCCTTCGGTGCGAGCGAAGATCACGCCTTCAGCGGCGATACGGCCCGCTTTCTTGGCGGCCTTGGCCTGACCGGATTTGCGCATGTTCTCAATTGCCAGCTCGATGTCGCCAGCGGCTTCTTCCAGTGCTTTTTTGCAATCCATCATGCCAGCGGCGGTGCGCTCGCGCAGTTCTTTTACCAGGGCGGCAGTAACGTTAGCCATGTCCAGTATCCTCGGTCTTGAATTGACAAGAAACAGGGGCCACAAGGGCCCCTGCTAACCAATTACATCAGCTTGGTTAATAAGGGCTTTACAGTCCTTATCAATTACTCAGCTTCAACGAAGCCATCTTGTTCGGCTTGAACAACGATGTCCTGAGCGCGAGCTTCCAGTACGGTGTCAGCAGCAGCATTCAGGTACAGCTGTACGGCACGGATAGCGTCGTCGTTACCCGGGATGACATAGTCAACGCCGTCCGGGTTGGAGTTGGTATCAACGATGGAAACTACCGGGATACCCAGGTTATTGGCTTCTTTGATAGCGATGTGCTCGTGGTCGGCATCGACAACGAACAGAACGTCAGGCAGGCCGCCCATGTTCTTGATACCACCCAGGCTCTTCTCCAGCTTGTCCATTTCGCGAGTACGCATCAGCGCCTCTTTCTTGGTCAGCTTGTCGAAGGTACCGTCTTGGCTCTGGGTTTCCAGATCTTTCAGGCGCTTGATGGACTGACGAACGGTTTTCCAGTTGGTCAGCATGCCGCCCAGCCAGCGGTGGTTAACATAGAACTGGTCGCAACGCTCAGCGGCTTCTTTTACGGCTTCAGACGCGGCACGCTTGGTACCTACAAACAGGACCTTGCCCTTCTTGGCAGCTACGGAGCTGATGAAGTTCATGGCATCGTCAAACATCGGAACGGTTTTTTCCAGGTTGATGATGTGAACCTTGCTGCGGGCGCCGAAGATGTAGGACTTCATTTTCGGGTTCCAGTAACGAGTCTGGTGACCGAAGTGAACGCCGGCTTGCAGCATGTCGCGCATAGAAACTTTAGCCATTTTATACCTCTGTATTGGGGTTAGGCCTCCACACATCCCATGTAACCGACCCCAAAGGGGCACCCCGGTACAGGTGTCGATGTGTGTGTGTTATTGAGTAAGGGTGATGGAAGGGGGCACAAGTTCCCCATTCCGGCGCGCTTTATACCATAACTTTGGTCAGGACACCACCAGCTGGGCCGCTAAAAATGGATCCCGGCGAGGGCTGCGACCGCTGGATGACGTTGCGATGACGATCACACTGGAAGTAAACGGGGGTTGGGGATAAAATTTTGCCCTGATTGCAAACGCATCTATTTTTCATTACCTGATTGTTGGGCATCGGCAGGATGCGCAGTCAGGCCCCAAGAGAGATCCCATGTCCATTAAAATCAAGACACCGGAAGAGATTGAAAAGATGCGCATTGCCGGCCAGCTGGCCGCCGATGTGCTGGTCATGATCGCCCCCCATGTCAAGGCTGGCGTCACCACTGACGAGCTGAACACCCTGTGCCACAACCATATCATCGAGGTACAGCAGGCCATCCCCGCGCCGCTCAACTATCACGGCTTCCCCAAATCCATCTGCACCTCGGTCAATGATGTGATCTGCCACGGCATCCCCAATCACAAGAAGCTGCGGGAAGGGGACATCATCAACCTGGACATCACCGTCATCAAGGATGGCTACCACGGCGACACCTCCGCCATGTTCATCGTAGGCCAGACCACCCCCCTGCGTCGCCAGCTGTGCAAGGTGGCGCAAGAGAGCCTGTACGCCGCCATCAAGCGGGTGCGTCCCGGCATGTGCATCACCGAGATCGGCGCCGTGATCCAGCCCATCGTCGAGCAGGCCGGCTTCTCCGTGGTACGTGACTACTGCGGCCACGGCATCGGCAGCGAGTTCCACGAGGAGCCGCAGATCCTCCACTACCGCAATGGCGGCAAGCTGGAGCTCAAACCGGGCATGTGCTTCACCATAGAGCCCATGGTCAACAGCAAGAAGTACCACTGCCGCATCAACCCCAAGGATGGCTGGACTGTCACCACCAAGGATGGCGGCGACTCCGCCCAGTGGGAACACACCCTGCTGGTCACCGAGGATGGCTGCGAGGTGCTCACCCTGCGCCCCGACGACACTATCGACCGCGTCATCAAACACAGCTAACATCGAACCCCGGCCCTGACCTCAAAAGCGCCGGGGTTTTTACTGCCCGTTCCAGCCGTTTGCCTGCCACTTGTGTGTGAGATGCCATGGATGCCAGTCTGCTTTCCCCCCACCTGTTACCCGACGACCAGCTCACCCGTGACAACTGCAAGGAGTATCTGAGCCGCTTCCTTGTCTGGCTGCACGAGCGCTTCGATGCCGGTGACAACATCATCGAACTGGTGGCCACCCGCTCCGAGTACATGGACGCGCTGCTGACCAGGCTCTGGCACAAGTTCGGCTTCGACAAGACCAGCCTGACCCTGATCGCGGTGGGGGGCTATGGCCGGGGCGAACTGCACCCCCACTCCGACATCGACCTGCTCATCCTCTATGAAGGGGACGAGCTGGACGAGGTGCTGGGGCTGCGCATCGGCGAGTTCATCACCCTGCTGTGGGATCTCAAGCTGGAGGTCGGGCAATCGGTGCGCAACGTGAGCGAGTGCATCGAGCAGGGCCGCAGCGACATCACTGTCGCCACCAACCTCATCGAGGCGCGCTACATCACCGGACGCCAGGCGGGGTTCGAACAGTTGCAGGCCGCCACCCAGCCCCAGCACTTCTGGCCGAGCGAGGCCTTCTTTCGCGCCAAGCGCGAGGAGCAGAGCCTGCGCCACCAACAGTTTCTCGGCACCGCCTACAAGCTGGAGCCGGATCTCAAGAACAATCCCGGGGGCCTTCGCGACATCCAGACCCTGGCCTGGGTCGCCCGCCGCCACTTCGGCGCCACTACCCTGTTCGAGATGACCAGCCACGGTTTCCTCAACCGGGCCGAGTACCGCGAGCTGCTCGACTGCCAGAACTTCCTGTGGAAGGTGCGCTTCGCCCTGCACATGGCCATCAACAAGGGGGACAACCGCCTCTTGTTCGACCGCCAGCGCACCGTGGCCCAGATGCTGGGGTTCGAGGGGGAAGGCAACGGCCCGGTCGAGCAGATGATGAAACGCTTCTATCAGACGGTCAGACGGGTGGCCGAGCTCAACGAGATGCTGTTGCAGCTGTTTGACGAGGCCATCCTCGGCAACACCGCCATGGATGTGCGCCGCATCAGCGACGAGTTCCAGCTCCGTGGCCGCCTCATCGATGCGGTGGATTCCGAGCTGTTTGGTCGCGACCCCGCCGCCATACTGCGGCTCTTCTACCAGATAGCCCAGCACCCGGACATCGCCGGCATCCACTCCGCCACCCTGCGCCAGCTGCGGGAGGCCAGACGCACCCTCAGCTGCTGGCTGCAGGACCTGCCCGAATGCCGTCGCCTCTTCATGGCGTTGCTGCGCCACCCCAACGGCATCGGCCAGCCCCTCACTCTTATGCATAAGTACGGGATCCTCGCGGCCTATCTGCCCCAGTGGAACCTCATCGTCGGCCAGATGCAGTTCGACATGTTCCACGCCTACACGGTGGATGAGCATACCCATCGCCTGCTCCAGAACATCCATCGCTTCCCGAACCCGGCCAGCCGCCAGACCCACCCGCTCTGCCACGAGGTGTTCGCCCAGCTGCGCAAGCCGGAGTTGCTCAGCATCGCCGCCCTGTTCCACGACATCGCCAAGGGACGGCGGGGAGATCACTCCGAACTCGGCGCCGTCGATGCGCTGGAGTTCTGCCAGTTGCACGGGCTGGATCTCTACGAGAGCCGCCTGGTGGCCTGGCTGGTGCGCCACCATCTGCTGATGTCGGTCACCGCCCAGCGCCGCGACATCTACGATCCCGAAGTGGTCACCGACTTCGCCCACAAGGTGCGCGACGAACTGCACCTGGATCTGCTCTATTGCCTGACCGTGGCCGATATCTGCGCCACCAACGACACCCTGTGGAACGACTGGAAGGGCACCCTGCTGCGCGAACTCTACTTCGCCACCCAGAAGGCATTGCGCCAGGGGCTGGAAAACCCGCCGGACATGCGGCTCAAGATCCGCGAGAACCAGCGTCAGGCCAGGCAGATCCTGGCCCAGCGCGAGGTGCCGGAGGAGGCCGTCAGCGCCCTCTGGAACGACTTCAAGGCCGACTACTTCCTGCGCCACAGCCCGGAGCAGATCGCCTGGCATTGCCGCAAGATCATCGCGCACGGCGACAATCCGGCCCCCCTGGTGCTCATCGGCAAGCACCCCATCCGGGGCGGCAGCGAGGTGTTCATCTATTGCCGCGACACCCCGAATCTGTTCGCCACCGTGGCCTCGGCGCTGGATCAGAAGAACCTCAACATCCACGACGCCCAGATCATGAATTCGCGCAACGACTACGTGCTGGACACCTTCATCGTGCTCGAACCCAATGGCGAACCCATCAGCCCCAACCGCACCGCCACCATCAAGAAGGCGCTGGAGAAGGCGTTGCAGGAGCCGGGCAAGCTGGTGCTGCGCAACAAGCCCCTGTCCAGGCGCCACCGCCAGTTCAGCGTGCCGACCCGGGTGGTCTTCTTGCCCCGCTCTTCACCCACGAAGGGGGAGAGCCGCCACACCCTGCTGGAGCTGACCGCCCTGGATACCCCGGGCCTGCTGGCCCGCATCGGTGCCGTCTTCCAGCAGTGCGGCATCGAATTGCATGCCGCCAAGATCACCACCATTGGCGAGCGGGTGGAAGACTTCTTCAGCCTCACCACCCTGGCCGGCGAGCCGCTGAACCAGGCCGAACAGCAGGCGCTGGAGGAGCGGCTGGTCAATCAGCTCAACCCGCAGGAGCAGGGAGACGAAGAGGGGCGATAAGGCCCGGGCAAGGCTTCACAAGACACCGTTTATCGTTCTGATTTATCAATCAGAACAAGTGGTTGGGCCACTCAAGTACAATAAATCGCCTTTCTTTTGAAGAAATCGGCCAGAGCCCTTAAAAACGATTGGAAAAGTGTGATACAACAAACAGAATTTTTTAAAGGAAACCTGTCATGACCCAGTTGCAACAGACCATCGAAGCGGCCTTCGAGCGCCGTGATTCCATCACCCCCGGCTCCGTCGATGCCGCCACCAAGGCCGCCATCCTGGAGGCCATCGATCTGCTGGACTCCGGCAAGGCCCGGGTCGCCGAGAAGATTGCCGGTGAGTGGGTCGTCCACCAGTGGCTGAAAAAGGCCGTGCTGCTCTACTTCCGCATCAATGACAACGGCATCATCAAGGGCGACGACGCCCAGTACTACGACAAGGTTCCCCTCAAGTTCTCCGACTACACCGCCGAGCAGTTCAAGGCGGCGGGCGTGCGCGTGGTGCCGCCGGCCACCGCTCGCAAGGGCTCCTTCATCGCCCCCAATACCGTGCTGATGCCCTCCTATGTCAACATCGGCGCCTTCGTCGATGAAGGCACCATGGTCGATACCTGGGCCACCGTGGGCTCCTGCGCCCAGATCGGCAAGAACGTGCATCTCTCTGGCGGCGTCGGCATCGGCGGCGTACTGGAGCCGCTGCAGGCCAACCCGACCATCATCGAGGACAACTGCTTCATCGGTGCCCGCTCCGAAGTGGTTGAAGGGGTGATCGTCGAGGAGGGCTCCGTCATCTCCATGGGCGTCTTCATCGGCCAGTCCACCCGCATCTATGACCGCGAAACCGGCGAGATCCACTATGGTCGCGTGCCGGCCGGTTCGGTGGTGGTCTCCGGCTCCCTGCCCTCCAAGTGCGGCAAGTACAGCCTGTATGCCGCCGTCATCGTCAAGAAGGTGGATGCCAAGACCCGTGCCAAGGTCGGTATCAACGCCCTGCTGCGTTCCATCGACGAGTAATCCGCGTTGCCGTGCATAAAAGGGCGCCTGATGGCGCCCTTTTTGATGGTGGTGAGCCAGCCACACTATTTTGGGTGGCCCTCATGCACGACCGAGCAGCGAAAAAAGGGATCTTTTGGGGCCCTGGTGATTTTGGCGCTCCTGTCACAGGCAAGCCACCGTGACTCGGTTAAGATAGATGGGTCAGGATCGTTTCAAACCGAGGAAGCCCGATGTACGAGAATCTGAAGAGCCTGGGGATCCAGGAGCCCACCTCAGTGGACAGCTATACCCTGCGCCAGGAGGCCAACCACGACATCCTCAAGATCTATTTCAAGAAGCAGAAGGGGGAGTTTTTCGCCAAGAGCGTCAAGTTCAAGTATCCCCGTCAGCGCAAGACCATGCTGATAGACTCGGGCACCCATGAGTACAAGGATGTCACCGAGATCAACGCCAACCTCAAGTACGTGGTGGATGAGCTGGATAACCTGACCCAGGGCGTACAGGTCGAGATCGATCAGGACATCAAGCAGAAAATCCTGCGCGACCTGCGCCACCTGGAAAAAGTGGTGCAGAACAAGATAAGCGAGATAGAGCGGGATCTGGAAAAGCTCTAGGCAGTCCCATCCTGCACAAGGCGCCATCAGGCGCCTTTTTTAATGCCGATCCACAGGGAAGCTGCCAACCCCCTCCCTCGGATCTGCTCAGCCCCGTCCAGCGGGCTGACAAGCGCCCAGCAAAAAGGGAGGCTTTCGCCTCCCTTTTCGGAACTCTCGATGTCAGGCAACCATTAGTTGCTCTTCATCCAGATGTCCATCTCGGTTTTCAGGTTGTCGGACTTGGTACCGAAGATAGCCTGTACGCCGGAGCCAGCAACCACCACACCGGCGGCGCCCAGCTTCTTCAGACCAGCCTGGTCAACCTTGGCCACATCCTTCACGCCGACACGCAGACGGGTGATGCAGGCATCCAGGGAGGCGATGTTCTCTTTACCACCGAAGGCAGACACCAGGGCAGCAGACATCTCGTCTTTGCTTTGACCAACGGTCTCTTCGGCAGCTTCGTCTTCGCGACCCGGGGTTTTCAGGTTCATGGCACGGATCACCACGGTGAAGACCACGTAGTAGATGACGGCGTAGACCAGACCCAGACCGACCAGCAGCAGCATGTTGTCGGCTCGGGGCGATTGCACCACGAAGTCGATGAAGCCGTTGGAGAAGGTGTGACCGTGTACGACACCCAGGGAGTTGGTCAGCACATAGGCCAGACCAGCCAGCAGGGCGTGAATCGCATACAGCACAGGCGCGACGAACAGGAAGGAGAACTCGATAGGCTCGGTGATACCGGTCAGGAAGGAGGTCAGGGCAGCGGAGGCCATGATACCAACAATCTTGGCACGGTTTTCCGGCTTGGCAGCGTGAGCGATGGCAAACGCAGCAGCAGGCAGACCGAACATCTTGAACAGGTAACCACCGGCCAGTTGACCGAAGCCGTTACCGGCAGCACGGGAAGCGTCATCAGCAGTCAGGAAGCAGGTCATGATGCCGTGTACGGTTTCGCCAGCGGCGTTGACACAGGTACCCGCCTGATAGAAGAAGGGAACGTTCCAGATGTGGTGCAGACCGAACGGGATCAGGGAGCGCTCAACCACGCCGTAGATACCGAAGGCCAGTACCGGGTTCTGGTTGGCAGCCCAGTCGGAGAAGGCACCGATGGCACCACCGATCGGCGGCCAGATGAAGGAGAGCACAACACCCAGGCCGATGGAGACGAAGCCGGTGATGATGGGCACGGCACGCTTACCGGCGAAGAAGCCAAGGTACTCGGGCAACTGGATCTTGTAGAAACGGTTGAACGCCCAGGCAGCGACACCACCGGCGAGGATACCCCCCAGCACACCGGTATCTATGCTCTCGACGCCCATCACAGGTGCCATGACCTTCAGGGTCGCGACCATGATGCCGTAGCCGACGATGGCGGACAGACCGGATACACCGTCGTTATTGGTAAAGCCAAGTGCCACGCCGACGGCGAACAGCAGGGCCATCTGACCAAACACTGAACCACCGGCCTGCTCCATCAGCTGGGAGACAATTTCCGGCAACCAGCTGAAGTGAGCAGCGCCCACCCCCAGCAGAATACCTGCAACGGGCAAGACCGATACGGGCAGCATCAGCGCCTTACCGACCTTTTGCAGATTAGAGAAAGCATTTTTTAACATGTGTGCGCTCCTGAATGGATTTTTTTCCGTCAACGACTCAGTGCAGCTATAGATGACGACCTTCTTCATCTGACGTTGTACTGGATGCGTTTCCCGGGTTGCTTATTTTGACCAACAGAATATAACCCAGCAGCTTTTAAAATGCCTGCGCCGCACCCAAGGGAATAATAAATTTGGAGGAGAGATCACAAGATAATCAAATAAGGGGAAGGGAGGGAATCTTGAATATTATTTCGTATTGTTATAGTCGCGCGGCAAAAAGAAATGAATCACTTCAAAATAAATCACCGAGAAACGATATAATACCCAAGGAAACTCATTGTAACTTAACGTAACGCATTGATGTTTTATATTATCCAGTCTACCGATTAAAAAGGCCTCCAACAAGGGAGGCCTGAAATAAATATAAGTCTACATAAATTCAGTCATTCAGTTTTTTTGTGAACGTTTCACCGCATCAATAAAGACGGATTTCGCCTTGGTTGAACCGGCCCGCTCGGCTTCACTCACCAGCTGCATCGCCTTGTCGATATCCCCGGCCTTGACCGCCTTCTCGATCTGGCTGTTGTAGAAGGTCTCGGTCTCGCTCAGCATGGCGGGAGCCGGTGTGCTGGGAGTTGCGGCAACAACGGCAGTGGTCGCCGCCGTCGCAGCCACGGCCGTCGTGGCGGGCTTGGCCTGACTCATCGCAACCTTGTCTGAATACTCGGGCTTGAACACGGCTTCCAGGCCCTGCCCTTTGGCCATGTCGACGACCTCGAGTTGCAGCAGACCCCAGGGGGAATGGGGGATGACGGGATCCTTGATATCCGGCTCGACTGTGCCATTGGCACGGGCGAACGCCTTGGCAGGATGCAATATGGTGGTGCTGCCGGCCAGCTCGTCGGCCGGGGCGTAGATCACCATGTAGGTTTCGGTCGCGGGGTTGCCCGGCATGCTGCGGTCCACGAACACCTTGCCTTCGATCCTGTCATTGTCGAGCAGGTGGGCTGGCTGATACGTGAAGACAGACTCACCCAGCACGCGGGTCACCTTGAACTGGGCATCCAGCATGATCACCTTGGGCACGAGTACCGTCTTGCTCACCTGGGAGGCCAGGGTGATGGCCAGGTTGCCGGTATTGGCCGGCAGACGATAGGCGGCAAAGTAGCTCATCCCCTCGTCAAACTGATAACTGGGTTGCTTGCCATCCAGGGTCAACAGCGTGTCCCCCTCCGGCAGAGCCACATAATTGAATTCGTTGAATGCCTTGCAGCAGCTCGTCGTCTGAGCGAGTGCCTGCTTGGCCTGATCGGCATTACTCAGGATGGAGGCGTGCTCCTGTACGGGCACCACCATGCTACCGGAACAACCGGCCAACAGCGCGGTAACCACGGCCGCGATAGACATCTTTACCAGTTTCATTCTTCTTATCTCCATAACCCGGTTGCCAAATCCTGCTAAACAAAACTGCCCCCATCAGGGGGCAGTGACTAACTTAACCGAAGATATTGCTTACCACCAGGCTTCTGCCTGGACGCCAACTTGCCAGGTGTCATCAGAGGTGCCACTTTCGAAGCTGTTCTTGCTACCGGAGCCATCGGCTTCGGTATCAGCCAGATAGGAAGCGAACACACGGATTTCCGGACGGGCCCAGAAGCTGGAGCCGGCAGACCAGGCCTGCGCCAGGGTCAGCTTGTAACCGCCATCCTTGTCGCTGCCACCACTGGTGTAGCTGGTCTTGTCCTTGAAGATACCGCCTTCGAAGATGGTCTTGTTGAAGTCATCCCACTTGTACATCGGACGGACAACGGCGGAGAAGGTTTGAGTCTCGTCGTGACCACTCCACATCTCGTTGCCTACACCGTAGACCAGCTGGTGACCCATCTCCCAGGAGTTGCCCATCGGGATGACGCCCCAGTTGATGATACGGTAGCCGTCGGCACCGCCCTTGGCTTCGGCACCGTACCAGGAGCCGTCACCGTAGTAGGCCATGGTCTTGGAGTAACCTTCGGTGCCGTACTGCAGCACTGTCTTGTTGAAGCCGCCAAAGATGCCCTGGGTCAGTTCGGCGGTCAGCATGACGCCGTCTTTCATGTTGTCGTTTTTCAGATCTTTCTGGGCTTCGGTCTCGTTGACGATGGCATAGTCAACGCCCAGTTCCAGAGAGCCGTCTTGCCACAGCGGGATACCGGCATAACGCAGGTCCAGAGTGTTGACGTTCAGATCTTCGTTCTTCTGATAAGTCGGATCACCGTTGGCATCTACACCGGTCTGGGTGTACTGACCGAACACATCGGCCGCGCTGCGGTCGTTGCGAACCCAGGCGAAGGAGACCTTGCCAGGACCAGCCTGGATGCCTTCGATACCGGCGCCGGCACCGGAGATGTTCCAGTAGTAGAAGTCGGAGATGTGGATGTCGTGACGTTGGTAGTAACGCTTACCGGCCCAGAGGGTGGCTTCAGGTGCAAAGCCCAGCAGGCCCTTGGCTTGTACGTTGAACTGACGCAGTGCGAAATCGGAGTCGCCGTTGCACTGTTTGGCGTCGAAGTTACAGACGGTACCGGTGCCTTCCCAGTCATTGGAACCGTTGGATGCCATGGCAAACATGGAATCTACATAGAAAGTCTTGCCATCTTTGTTGAAGACTTCCTGACCCAGTTGCACTTCGCCGTAGGTATCATTTTCGTTACCCAGACGGCCAACCTTGTTGACGTTGTATTTAACCATGTCCCCGTCACCGGAAACACCGACACCTGAACGGAAGTAGCCGTGGAAATCAACGGCGAAGGCGGCTTGGGAAGCCAGGGCAGCGGTTACTGCTGCTGCAATCGGGAGCCACTTTGCTTTCATTTTCATTTTCCTTATTCCCGCTGGGAGTGTGATCCTGATATTCAAGTTCTTATCACTGAAAAACGTTTCAGCGATAACCGGGGTCGATTATATGTAGCCAATTTCGCGACAAACATGAGCTGATTCACAAAACGGTGACAAATCGCGCGCCCCCACCCCGGAGGACGTATATCAAGGTAAAAAAGGCAAAAACCAGCAATAATAGACCAACAAAAAACCCAGAAAAGCAAAAACACACCAAAGAAAGCGCTTTCAAGTATTAATTTGCGATGAAGATTAAGTGATTAACCCGTCGCGCCGTGACGAAAACATGATTGAAATCGCTTTCAGTGCGGAACTTTTAATTTTCTGATGTGTCGCCGTTCTGATGAATATGGGTCTGAGGAATCCGATCTGGCGGGGGAAAATAACCCGATAAAGTGCGGGATATATTCCAAGGAAGATTAGGTGAATCCCAAAATAACACGCCCCCGTGAGCATGCTCACGGGGGCGAAATTTAAAATACGAAGGCAATCCGGCTACAGCCTATTTTCCCAGCTTTTCAACCAGGCCAGCGCCGCAACCTCAGGCTCATCTTCCAGTGTCGCGTCTATCTCCAGACGCGGCACCAGGGCGTCGGCAGCCAGCTCCTGCAGCAGCTCATCGAGCCTGCGTCCGGCACCGCAGAAATGCTCATAGCTGCTGTCCCCCATGGCGATGAGGGCATAACGCCATCCCTTCATATAAGGAGCGCGATCGGCCAGGGCCGTGGCGAAGGGTTGCAGATTGGGAGGAATATCCCCCTGCCCCGTGGTGGCGCTGACGATCAGCAAGAAGCGGGACGCGTCTATGTCAGTCAGCTCGGCTTCGTCGAAGAGCTGGCAGACATGCCCCTGGGCCTGCAGGTGATCCCGCAGTGTCTCGGCCACCAGCATGGCCGAGCCGTAGACGGTGCCGACCAGGATATCGATCTCGGCCATCAGCGGCTCCTCGAGCGAAGGAGAGGGCCCGACTCTGGCACTGCGCCCGGAGTCTTGGCCCCGGACAGGGTCTGGGTGCGCGGGGTTGCTAGCGGGGTATCTCGTTGAGCCATAAGTGGTTCCTCTGACAGACGTGGCCTACAGCATGCCACAGCCCGGTCAGAGGCCACAAATGATGACGGGCATCAGGCGCCGTAGTCGCTCTCGCTGGCGGGCCACCCCAGCCTGGCGAACAGGCCCAGCACTTCAGGGCCGAGTGGCGCCTGGATCCGCATCGGCACCTTGAGCACAGGATGCTCGAAGCTCAAGCGGTGGGCGACCAGCAGCAGCCGCTCGCAACCATAGTGCTCGCGAAAGAAGCGATTATGGCGGCCATCACCATGGGTGGTGTCACCGACTATGGGGTGGAACAGGTGATCCAGATGACGACGCAGCTGATGCTTGCGACCCGTCTTGGGGAAGAGCCGAACCAGGCTGTAGCGACTGGTGGGATGCTTCTTGGAGACGGCGTGGGGCAGCTCGACCCGATGCAGACGACGAAACGCCGTCACCGCCTCCTGGGCGGGGCGATCGGGGTCGCTCATGGCATCGGCTATCTTGTCCAGCTGCTCCTTGAGGGGGTAGTCGATCAGCCCCTGCTCCGGGGCCCAGCCCCGCACCAGCGCCAGGTACTCCTTGTGCACCCGACGGGCGGCAAACGCCTCGGTCAGAGTCCGGGCCACCGCCGGATCCAGCGCAAACAGCAACACCCCGGAGGTGGGCCTGTCCAGCCGGTGCACGGGGTAGACGTGACGCCCCCCGATGAGATCCCGGGTCATCTGCATGGCGAAACGGGTCTCGGCCTTGTCGAGCCAGCTGCGATGCACCAACAGGCCCGACGGCTTGTTGACCGCCACCAGCCAGTCATCCTGATAGAGCAGGGTCAGTTTCATGCCGCCACCCGGGTATCGCCAATGCAGCGCGCCGCGGCCAGGGCCCGTGGCTGGGCAGGCAGGGTATTGATCATTGATCCACCACTTTTCCGGCCAGCAGCAGATCGAAACGGCCGATGAGGCGCAGCAGGCCGGCCACCTCGGCCAGCTCGTCCTTGTAGGCTTCGCTCGCCATGGGATAGAGGGATACGCTGGTGGGCAGCGGCGCCTGCAGCAGCACCAGCTGCTCCATGCGCGGTATCAGCACGAACTGCAACCATTGATCGAAGCTCAGGGTATCGACGCAAAACGGCAGCTCGCTCGCCAGCGCCTCGGCCCCCGGATGCTCGGCTTGCCAGCGTTCGAGGCGTTGCAACTCGGCGGTGAGTTCACCCAGCAGACCGGCGACCAGCAAATATTGATTCATCTCGTCCTCTTCCTCGTCTCGACGTCCATCCCGTTGCCAGAGGGCAGGGATCCCGTCTTCTTCAAACACGCGTGCCAAAAAGGGGCGTTACTATACACCGCCCCCGGGGTGGCTGCCATGCTGCCATCACTTTCATGGCGCGCACCTGCGCCACTGGCTATCTGATGCAGCCTCCTTATAATCGCCCGCATCACATTTAGCCGGATGCCCTCATGTCTGCCATCAATACCCTGACCGAATTTCTGACCCAGGCCGAGACCCAGTTCCAGCTGTTCGACATGGGCCGCCAGGTGCGCCCGCTGGCGAGCGATCTCTTCGTTCGCATCGAACAGCAGCAGGAGCCCTACCCCTGGCCACTGCAACAGCATGCCTGGCTCGGTGTGCACTTCTTCCAGCCAGCCGAATCCAGGCACTATCTCTGGTTCCTCAAGTTTGCCCTCGACGAGCATGGCCTGCTCATCGCCAGCGGCCCCAAGCACTTCATGGATCAGGTGGTCGAGACCCTGGGCTACAAGCTCACCGGCGATCTGGACGAGGAGAAGGCGCAGCGGCTGGCCGACAACCCCTACACCTTCCGGCCGGCCGAGGCCAAGATGGCCAGCCTGCATGCCAAGCTGGCCCGTCAGCTGGAGCAGGCGCCTTCCGCCTACTACGAGGCCCTCTGCCACTACCTGGCGGCGCCAGGGGAAGAGGGGTGGCAAGCCCTGGGGCTGCAAGGCTTCGCCGATCTGGCGGAGCGGTTGCAGGATGAACGCAATCTGGCCCTGGTGTGCAAGGCGCTGCCCAGGCTGCCTCTGGAACCGCTCTACGCCCTGTGCCAGAGCCTGGAAAACGCCCCCCTGCCGCCGGCACTGCAGGGTGCCCTGCTCGAGCGCATCGGCAAGGAGCAGGAGTGCGCCGATCCCAATGCCGAGACCCTGGCCTACCTGTGCCGGGCGCTGGCCTCCTGCTCCGGCAATGCCTTGCGCAGCAACAAGCTGCTGACCCTGCTGCACACCCGGCCAAGCCCGGCCCTGCTGCTCGCCATCGCAGGCCGTCTCTGGTCCGATCTGAAAAACCCCGAGCTGCTCGGACTGTTTCTGGAGCAACTCGCCCTGCAGCCCACCCAGTTCTTCAATCAGGTCTTTGCCGAGCTGGTGACACTGCCCGCCCTGCGCAATGATATGCTGGCAAGACTGCGTGACCCCGAGCGCAGCGAGGCCCTCGGCCAGGCCATAGGCCGACTGTTCGCCTCGGTATAACCACTCTCGGTGTGGCCGTGCTTTCCCCGTGAAGCACGGCCCAGGCCATACATCACAGAAGGAACCCGCTGATGGGAGAAATGCTTGGAATCTTGCTGCTTGGCGCCGTCGGCTGGGCCTTCTGGCAACAACGCCGCCAGGCGGAGCTGGCCTGGCAATATATGCGGCGCTACTGCCAGCACCACGATCTGCAACTGCTGTCGCTGGCCCGCACCCATCGCGCCCTTGGGCACAAGCCCCTGCGCCTGCTGACCTATTACCAGTTCGAGTTCTCCAGCGACGGGGAGAGCCATTACCAGGGCCAGCTCTGCATGCAGGGCCTGCATGTCGCCGGGGTCGAGCTGCCGCCCCATCGCCTCCCCTCCTAGCCCATGGGGCAAGGCCGTGGCGGCTGGCTATAATTCTCGACAATCGCCCTTCAAGGAGACTCGAGATGGAATTGCTGACCCATGACATGCCTGCCCTCTTCGCCCAGCTGGGCCTGGCCAATGACGAGATAAGCCTGCACCGCTTCATCCGCGAGCACCATCTGGACAACCAGACCCTGCTGCCGGAGGCCAGCTTCTGGAGCCCCTCCCAGGCCGTGTTCCTGCGTGACGCGCTCTGGAACGACTCCGACTGGTCCGAAGCCATCGATCAACTGGACGTGATGCTGCGCCAGGCAAACTGAGCCGGCCCGCGTCCCCCGCTTTCCCGAGGGCCGGGGTTTGAGCGCTGTGCCACCCATCACATCTCAATTCCCCTGGCTTCTCCACCTCAACAATCTGGGCCTCCCCCCTTGGCGCCGCTTTCCTGATGGGCAGGCTTTGATTAAGCTCTGTGCCACCATCCGCAAGCAGCAAGAGCGCCGCGCAGGAGCCAAGATGTCAGCCCAAGAGATCATCCAGATAGCCAACGAACTGAGTGCCAGGGGGATCACCCCCTCCACCGCCATGGTCAAGGCCCGCCTCAGTCACCCCGTGCCCATGGCCGAGCTGCTCAAGGTGTTGAGCCAGGTGGAAGCAACAGCCCCAGTCGGCAGACCCTTGCCCCGGCCAGCTCCCCGCCGTTGCCGCCCCCGCTCCAGGCCGTCGATTTGCAACAGCTGGGCGAGCAGCTCAATCGCCTCGAGCAGAAGGTCGATCGCCTGACCGCCCTGCTGCTCAAACAGCAGCAGGATTGATGGCTCCCCATGTACATCCTCGAACTCAATTTTGAATGCTACCGTGACACCTCCCTCGGCGAGGCCGAGCCGGCCATCGTCAACTACCTCGACATGCTGCGCTACCAGGGGCAGATCCTGGGGCGGGAGTTTCCCACCAGCATGCAGGATGGTTGCTTCGTCAGCCGGGTGGTCTGCCCGGAGCGGGACAGCCTGCACCCGGACAACCAGAGCGAGCAGGTCGCGCTGGCCGAACAGGGCCTGCACCAGGCGGGGCTGCTGGCCCCCAAGCCCCAGCTGCTCGGCATGGATCTGCTCTCCGACAGCACGGATCCTTGCGGCGAGCAGGGTGAGCGGCCGAGCTGGATGCTGCTCTACACCAGCTTTGTGCACACTTGCTCCCCCCTGCGCTGCGGCGATCATTTCGCCCCCATTCCGCTCTACCGCCTGCCTGCCATCGCCAACGGCGACCACAAGCAGATCATCAAGTGGCAGGAGGATTGGGAGGCCTGCGATCAGTTGCAGATGAATGGCTCCATCGCCGAGCACGCCGTGCTGCACGAAATCGGCGAGGTGGGCAGCCGCCTGCAGCGCCGGGGCAGCGATCTGGCCAGACGGCTGGAGGGGCTCTGCGGGATCCCGACCTACTACTACCTCTACAGGGTCGGTGGCCTGAGCAAGGCGGCGGAGTTGGCACGCCCCTGCCCGGGCTGTGGCAACGACTGGGCACTGGCAGCGCCATTGCACGAGATCTTCGACTTCAAGTGCGATCCCTGCCGGCTGGTCTCCAACCTCTCCTGGGACTTCAAGGACTAGCTCCGCCTGCGCCGTTTCCCCCATGAAAGAAGGGCCTTGCCAGATGGCAAGGCCCTTCTCTGTAATACTGGGCGAGTGAAAACGGGTCGCTTACTGCGGCAAGGTTTCCAACCGTGCGAGGAAGGCCGGCAGGGAGGGAGCCAGCACCAGACGGCGACCGGAATCCAGCCACTCCAGCCACACCTGGCCACTCTCGTTGTCGAGCGACACCAGCGTCATCTCGTTGCGGGTGGTGGCGATGAAGAGCGACGGCGTGCGTTTGAGTTTGCGCAGCATCAGCAGGTGGCCGATGAGGTTCTCCTTGAGCAGATCCAGATCGGCCTCGTTCCATGGCAGTATGAGTTCGATGCGCAGCCCCTTGTAGGAGCAGGGAAGCGGGCGGCTGAACCAGTGGCCAAACAGGGCAAGGGCGCTCGGGTGCAGGGTCAGCTCGAGGGCATCTGCCATGGCCGCAAAGTCGGCGGGCACAGGGCGCCGGTGCGGACGCCAGGCCACCCGCCCCTCTCTGGGCTCATCCAGCTCGCAAGGGGAGCGCCAGTCGGCCTCCCACTCGCACAGAGGCAGCCCCCGCCTCGCCTCGCCATCGCGCTGCCAGCGTAAAAAGAACTGCTCCAGGGCAGACAGGACTTGATCCGACATCGATATTCCCCACAATAGCGGCCTCTGATCGCCGCAAGAACCTGACCGAAAAATCCGGGCATTGCACCATCAAACCCTTTATCAGACAAGCGTGAGCAAACAAGCATGAGCAAACAAGAGAGATACGCAGGCGCCAGCGCGTTGCAGGGCCTGAGCCTGGGGCAGCAGTCTGCCTACATCAGCCAGTACACCCCGTCCCTGCTGCAACCCGTGCCACGCAGTCTGAATCGCGACGATCTCGGCCTTGGCGAGACGCTGCCCTTCCAGGGTTGCGACGTCTGGACCCTGTACGAACTCTCCTGGCTCAATGCCAAGGGCAAGCCCGTGGTTGCGCTCGGCGAAGTGGCCGTGCCCGCCACCAGCCCTAACCTCATCGAATCCAAGTCGTTCAAGCTCTACCTCAACTCCTTCAACCAGACCCGCTGCGACTCTCTGGCGGCGGTGCAGGCACTGCTGGCCAAAGACCTGAGCGCCTGTGCCGGGGCAGAGGTGAGCGTCACCCTGTTCCCCCTCGATCAGGCCCCTCACCAGATAGTGCAGTTGCCGGGTGAGTGCATCGACGAGCAGGACATCGAGATCGATAGCTACGAGTTTGACCAGACCCTGCTGCAAGGGGCCGCAGAGGCGGACATAGTGGAAGAGACACTGCACAGCCATCTGCTCAAGTCCAACTGCCTGGTCACCAGCCAGCCGGACTGGGGATCCCTGGTGATCCACTATCGCGGCCCACGCCTCAATCGGGAGAAGCTGCTGCGCTATCTTATCTCCTTCCGCCAGCACAACGAGTTCCACGAGCAGTGCATAGAGCGCATCTTCATCGATCTCAAGCACTTCTGCGCCCCGCAGCAGCTGACCGTCTATGCCCGCTATACCCGCCGCGGGGGCCTGGACATCAACCCCTTCCGCAGTGACTGGGAGCCGGTGCCCGCCAACCTGCGCCTCATCCGCCAGTAAACCCGGCGCCACAAGCCGGGGGATCAGGCCCATCACCCATGTCAGCAATGAACTCTGGACGGGCGGGGGTGGGCTTGGATAACATGCCTGCACCTCCGTGCCGTTCTTAATCCAATGAATCAACTGTTTTTTCTGGCAATGATGATGTCCTCCCTGTCGGCTCCGGATCTGGATCTGGCCAAGGAGCAGTTGTCTATCGATCTGCAGCAGGCACAGACCCTGGTGCTGACCGATCCCGCCAGATGTGTCCAGATTGCCACCTCCTTCCTCGAACGCACGGCCAAGAACCCCAAGCAAATCATCAGCAATCGCCAGGAATACGGCTATCGTGAGCCGATCCTGAGCTATGGCACTGCGACCCAGACCACGGGAGCCTACCTGCTCCAGGGCGAGTGCCTGCAACAGCTGGGACAGAGCCAGCCGGCCCAGGACGCCTTCGACAAGGGCATCGCCATGGCCGAGAAGGAGCAGCAGTTCGAGCTGCAGGCCCATGGCCTCTATCTCAAGATCCGCAGCCGGGAGATGCAGGAGCATGCCCCTGGCGCCAGCACGATGGCGCTCGAACAGCTGGACAAGCTGCTGACCAACCCCGGCCTCAAAGAGAGTCAGCTGCAGGTCTACAGCCGCCTGCTGCACGTCAATGCCAGCATGGCGGGGCGGCAGTTCGATCTGGCCAAACGCCAGCTGACCGAGGCGCGTCAATGGGCAGAGCAGGCCAAGAACCCCCTGGCCAGGGCCTGGGTCAGCGCCGTGGGAGGGGATCTCTATCAGGCGCTCGGGCAGCCCCAGCTCGCCCTCGGGGAGTATATCGACGCCCAGCAGCAGGCCAGGAATCTGCAGGATCCCCTCTTCCTCGGCCTGCTGTCGAACCAGATGATCAGCCTCTATCAGGCGGAGCAGGAGCCGCAAAAAGCGCTGCAGTATGCCAACGAGGCGGCCAACTACTTCCATGCCCTCGGCAACCCCTCCCTGCTCAGCGACGCCCTGATAGTGCTCGCCCGGCTCAACCGGGATCAGGGAGAGATGAACATGGCGCTGGTCTACTTCTTCAACGCCCTGGATCTGCTGGACGAGAGCAAGAACCGCACCCGCATCGCCCACCTCAAGTTCGAGATAGGCAAGACCTACCTGCAGACCGGCAACCTGACCCTGGCCCGCAACTACCTCAATGCGGCGCGCCAGTCCCACGAGCTGGGGGACGACAAGGAGTCGCTGATCGATACCCTGTTGCTGCTGGGGGAGCTGCACCTCAAGCAGCAGGAGGCGGGCATTGCCATCCTGCAGCTGGAGAATGCCCTGACCCTGGCCAACCGGATTGGCGACATCCGCCGCCAGTTTGAAATCTTCCGGCTGCTCGCCATCGCCTACGAGCAGAAGGGCTACCTCCAGCAGGCCCTCGAGAGCTACAAGAACTATCACCAGCGCAGCGAGCTGGTCCGCCAGCAGCAGCTCGATCTGGAGCAGGAGGCGGTCCGCGACAACTACGCCCAGGTGGAGCGCGCCCAGCAGGTCAAGGAGCTGGAGCAGCGCCTCGACCAGAGCCAGCATCAGCAGGAGCGCTATCTCTGGACCAGCGTCAGCACGGGCCTGCTGCTGGTCCTGTTCATCTACCTCTTCTTCACCCTCTGGCTCAAGCTGCGGGTCGCCCGCCTCAATGCCAGACAACTGGGGGAGGCCCTGCTCATCGAGCCGCGCAGCGGCCTGGCCAACTGGCAGCGACTGATGAGCCGCTGGCCGCGCGAGATGGCCAAGCGCCAGCAAAAATCCGATCGCTGGTACCTGAGCGAGCGCCCCACCAGCGAGTTTGACGACAAGCTCCACTACCTGCTGTTCCGGGTGCCCTTCCTGGTCAACAGCCTGGAGCAGCATGGATATCAGGTCAGCCGCGAGATTGAGCAGGCCTTCGGCCACTACATCAATCAGCTGACCCCCCAGGATGGCCGCATCTACGATCTGCGCGAGGGACACCTGCTCTATGTGGTGCCCCAACGCCACGTGGCCCATCTGCACCAGCTGGCACAGGAGCTGCTGGACACCCTGGCCGCCTTCCCCTGCGAATACCCGCTGGACAGGCACATCAGCCTCGGCATCGTCAGCCATCCCTTCCTGCCCAAGGCGGCCATGGCCCTCGATCATCACGGCCTGTTCGACCTCTGTTATCTGGCGCTCTCGGGGGCCATGCAACTCAGTGAAAAATACCAGCAGAGCGTCTGGCTGGAGCTGGCAGCCATCGATTGCCAACAGGCCGCATTTTTTAATGGCGATGTGTGGCAATGCTGCTTGATGGCAATTGACAAGGGACTGGTAAAAGTAAATTCTTCTCATGAAAAGCAATGGGTTAATTGGCTTTTGCTTTCACGGACGAAAGTGCCGGATAACCCATAACAAAAAGGTACTCAACGGGGTCTTTCATTGGCTTACTGTTGCTGGACGACACAAAAACGATAATGACAACAGGGCGACCTGAACAATGAATGATATCGCTGCCGTAACAGGACAACTGGCAAGACTCAGGGAATCCCTTCAGCAAAAACAGCAGGAGCTCGATGGCATGGCCACGTTCTCCGATGCCGAACGCACCCGCAGCATCCAGTTCATCGGCAAGCTGATGCAGGCCTGCCGTGGTCACGATCGTGAACTGGACAGCCGGCTCGCCAAGCTCAAGCAGAAGCTCGATGGCAACCCTCCCCTCTCCTCGCTCGACGCCGATCTCGCCGTCATCGAGAGGCTGTTGCAGCAACATGGCCACGCCATGGAGGAGTCCATCAGTCTGACCCGGGCCGCCATCGATCTCGGCAGCAAGCAGCTCAAGTCCTTGAAGGGCTTTCCGGAAGATACCCGTCGCTCCCTCAAGGAGTTTCTCGCGAGCCCCGAGGGCTATGGCATAGGCGATCACCAGAGGAAGGTGATCCGCTTGCTGGAGTTCTACCAGCAGGCCATCAAGATCCAGCTGCTGCCACGCCAGCCCCTGCTTGCCCCCGAGATGGCCACCGAGCTCTCCAACCCGGTGCCCACCGACTCCTTCGATATCAAGGCCCACGCCCAGATCTCCGATGAGCTGCAGCGGCTCATCACAGAGCTCGACTTTGCCGGCGCCGTGGGGGAAAGCCTGGCGGACATCCGTCGCCAGCTGCTGGGGGGGATCACCCCGCCCCTGCTGGCGGAGATCTGCCTGCAGATCATCGAGCTCATCATAGAGGGGACCCGGGAGGAGCGTAAATCTTCCCAGGCCTTCCTCAGCTCCCTCAACGAGAGCCTCTCGGCGGTGCACTTCAACTTCACCGAGTCCCTGGACGAGGGGCGGGCTCTGCAAAATGCCGCCCACCTCAGCGGCCAGGCGCTGGAGCGGGAGCTCGCCGCCATCGATCGCACCATGGCGACCCACAACTCCCCGCTGTCCCTCAAGGGAGCCATCTCCAGCCATCTGGACACCATACGCCGCCTGCAGCAGGAGCGGGAGGCCATGGCCAGCCGCGAGCGTCACCTGCTCACCCACCTCTCCAACATGGAAGCCAAGCTGCGACTGATGAAGGAGGAGACGGCCGAGTACAAGAAGCGGCTCACCATCCAGAAGCACAAGCTGTTCCTCGACAGCCTGACCCAGGTGCACAACCGGGCGGCCCTCGACGAGCGGCTCGAGCTCGAGTACAAGCGTTGGCTGCGGTACGGCACCCCGCTGTGTCTGGCCATCATCGACATAGACCACTTCAAGAACATCAACGACAACTACGGCCACATGGCCGGGGACAAGGCGCTGAAGGTGGTCGCCAAGGCCCTGCAGAACGCCTTGCGCGACACCGACTTCATCGCCCGCTTCGGTGGGGAGGAGTTCGTGGTATTGCTGCCGAACATCAATCCGGACAAGTACCAGAAACCCCTGGAGAACCTGCGCCAGACGGTCAAGAGCATTCCGTTCAGGTTCAGAGACGCCAGGGTCGAGATCACCATCTCCATCGGCGCCACCCTGTTTCGCGAAGGGGACCACACTACGGACGCATTCGAGCGCGCCGACAAGGCACTCTACAGCTCCAAGAATCTGGGCCGGGATCAGGTCAATCTGGCCTGATCCCGGGTTGAACTGCGGCTAAAAAACAGGCAAACGCACCGACCCCCTATTCCCCTGCCCCACCCCTTGCCTCTACTATCGAACTCGAGGGATGCCATGGCATCCCGTTTTCTCCCCAGGGAAAGCACAACGATAACAAGCGAGTGAAAGGGGAAATTATGATTACACACATCAATCCCGTGGGCAGCATGGACCTGCTGTCCCAACTTGAGGTGGACCGCCTCAAGCAGACCGCCTCCAGCGATATCTATCAACTGTTTCGCAACTGCTCGCTGGCGGTGCTCAACTCCGGCAGCCACACCGACAGCTCCAAAGAGATACTGGAGCGCTTCAAGTCCTTCGACATTCATGTGATCCGGCGCGAGCGCGGGGTCAAACTCGAACTGTTCAATGCTCCCGAGCACGCCTTCGTCGATGGCGAGATCATCCGCGGCATCCAGGAGCACCTGTTCTCCGTGCTGCGCGACATCCTCTATGTCTCGACCCAGCTGGAGTCCAATCGCCTGGTCAACCTGACCAACTCCACCCACATCTCCAACGTGGTGTTCGCCATACTGCGCAACGCCAAGGCGATCCTGCCGGGGGCGGATCCCAACCTGGTGGTCTGCTGGGGGGGTCACTCCATCAACGAGGTGGAGTACCAGTACACCCGCGCCGTGGGCAGCGAGCTGGGCCTGCGGGAGCTCAACATCTGCACCGGCTGCGGCCCGGGTGCCATGGAAGGCCCCATGAAGGGGGCCGCCGTCGGCCACGCCAAGCAGCGGGTGCGCAACGGCCGCTATATCGGCCTCACCGAGCCCTCCATCATCGCCGCCGAGCCGCCGAACCCCATCGTCAACGAGCTGGTGATACTGCCGGACATCGAGAAGCGACTGGAGGCCTTCGTGCGTCTGGGCCACGGCATCATCATCTTCCCGGGCGGGGTCGGTACCGCCGAGGAGCTGCTCTATCTGCTCGGCATCATGATGCACCCGGCCAACGAGCGGCAGCCCATGCCCATCATACTGACCGGTCCCAAGGAGAGCGCCGACTACTTCCGCGCCATCGACGACTTCGTCAAGGCCACCCTGGGTGAGCCGGCCACCAGCCTCTACCGCATCATCGTCGGGGATGCCCCGGAAGTGGCGCGGGTGATGAAGGA
The DNA here is from genome assembly GCF_965119515.1 of Aeromonas sp. Marseille-Q7275. NCBI lineage: Bacteria > Pseudomonadati > Pseudomonadota > Gammaproteobacteria > Aeromonadales > Aeromonadaceae > Aeromonas > Aeromonas sp. Marseille-Q7275. The sequence goes on along the minus strand of NZ_CBCPLW010000001.1, from coordinate 142,408 downwards.
GGCGATGCCGAAGATCCGCGAGTACCGCAAATCCGTGGGGGATGCCTACTCCTTCAACTGGTCCCTGCGCATAGAGCCGGAGTTCCAGCTGCCGTTCGAGCCGGATCACGCCAGCATGGCGAGCCTGGATCTGCACCGCAACCAGCCGCCCCAGCTGCTGGCGGCGAACCTGAGGCGCGCCTTCTCCGGCATCGTCGCCGGCAACGTCAAGGAAGGGGGCATTCGCGCCATCGAGAAGAAGGGCCCCTTCAAGCTGCACGGCGACAAGGAGCTGATGCACCTGATGGACAGGCTGCTGGAGAGCTTCGTCAGGCAGCAGCGGATGAAGCTGCCTGGCAGCCAGTACATTCCCTGCTACGAAATCGTGAAATAAGGGCGCTGCGCCCGTGATGACAGGAGGGGCCCCAGGCCCCTCTTTCACTTCCCGGCCCTGGCGTCCGGGGTTAGCATGACGCCCATCCCTTGTTACAATGGGCCGTCCCGACCGCCAAGAGTGCTCCCTGCCATGCAACACCTCAGGCCACACCTGCTCATCATCGATGCCCTCAACCTCATCCGCCGCCTGCACGCGGTGCAGGCCCAGCAGGCGCTGACCCCGGCCCAGGCCCTGCTCGCCACCCGCGCCAACCTCATCAATACCTGCAAGAAACTGCTGGCCGGCAGCGAGCCGACCCACGTCATCGCCGTGTTTGACGGCGAGGTGCACAGCTGGCGCAAGGAGATCTATCCGGCCTACAAGGAGGGGCGCACCCCCATGCCACAGGAGCTGAGGGAGGGGCTGGCCGACTTGCAGGACGCCTTCTGGGAGTGCGGTGTGGATGCCCTGCTCTCCCAGACCGACGAGGCGGACGATCTTATCGCCACGTTAGCCAGTGGAATTGCCCAGCACGGGGCCAGGGCCACCATCATCTCCACCGACAAGGGCTTCTGTCAGCTCATCTGCCCGCAGATCCGGGTGCGGGATTACTTCAACAAGCGCTGGCTGGATGAGGCCTTCGTCCGGCAGCAATATGGCGTCGCCCCGGCGCAGCTGGTGGACTTCTGGGCCCTGACCGGCATCGGCGGCTCCAACATCAAGGGAGTGCCGGGCATAGGGCCAAAGACGGCGACCCAGCTGCTGCAACAATATGGCGATCTGGCCGCCATGCTGGATGCCTGCTTGCAAGAAGACGCGGGCAAGCCTCTGCTCAAGCTGCGCCAGCACAAGGATGAAGCCCTGCTGGCCCAGCGGCTGGTGCGGCTGCAGCGGGACATCCCCCTCGGTTTCAACCTGAGGGAGATCCGCTACCCGCCCGAGCCCGACCCGGGGGCGTGATCCCCGGCACACTATTCCCCGAAACAGGCCGTACCTGTTGACATAAATGGGAAAAATGTAAAGAAACATGGAGGAAGTGGTGCAAAAATGGTATAAAACCGCCGAATCCTCCCCCTCTGTTCCCTAGAAGTGGATACGTCTCATGTCAAAAAGAAAAATTACCGTCATTCCGGGCGACGGCATAGGCCCCAGCATCATCGAATCCGCCATCCAGATCCTGACCCACGCCGGCTGTGATTTTGACTATGACTACGCCGATGCCGGCCTGGTCGCGCTGGAGAAGCACGGCGAGCTGCTGCCCCAGTCCACCCTCGATTTGATTGAGAAGAACAAGGTCAGCCTCAAGGGCCCCCTCACCACGCCGGTCGGCGGCGGCTTCACCTCCATCAACGTCTCCCTGCGCAAGAAGTTTAACCTCTACGCCAACGTGCGCCCGGTGATCTCCTTCAAGGGCACCAGGAGCCGTTACGACAACATCGACATCATCACGGTGCGTGAAAACACCGAGGGCATGTACTCGGGTGCCGGCCAGAAGCGCAGCGATGACAACCAGAGCGCCGAGGCGATGAGCATCATCACCCGCGACGGGGCCGAACGCATCGTCACCTTCGCCTTCGAGCTGGCGCGCCAGGAAGGGCGCAAGAAGGTCACCATCATCCACAAGGCCAACATCCTCAAGTCCACTTCGGGCCTGTTCCTGGAAGTGGCGCGCGAGGTGGCTGCCCGCTATCCGGATATCCAGAACGAAGAGATGATCGTCGACGCCGCCTGCATGAATCTGGTGATGTACCCGGAGCGGTTCGATGTCATGGTCACCACCAACCTGTTCGGCGACATCCTCTCGGATCTCTGCGCCGGTCTGGTGGGTGGCCTAGGGATGGCCCCAGGTGCCAACATAGGTGAGGGCGCCGCCATCTTCGAAGCGGTGCACGGTTCGGCGCCGGACATCGCCGGCAAGAACATCGCCAACCCGACCTCGGTGATCCTCGCCTCCATCCAGATGCTGGAGTACCTGGGCATGCAGGACAAGGCCGAGCGCATTCGCGAGGCAGTGCGGGCGACCATCGAGTCTGGTGATCGGGTGACCCGGGATCTGGGGGGCACGGCCTCCACCAGCGAATTCACACAGGCCATCATAGACCGTCTATAAATCATATCTAACTGATTGATTTAAAAAGGGAGCTTCGGCTCCCTTCGTTTTATACCGGATCCCCCTATCTCCCTTGTCAGATGAATACTATGTTCATATGAAGGATAAGGAGATCCATCATGCGTGCTACTTTCATCTTGCTGATCTTCAGCAGCAGTACCATGGCATTAGACAGGCCCATCGACAACGCCTGGTTGACACCGCCCCCTCAGCACGAGCCGCCGGCCAAGCAGACCTGGCAGTCCACCATAGACACCAACGACCTGCTCAAGAGCCCCAAGCCGCTCTCCCTCGGGGTGGACATCATGACCGACAGCAACGGCACCCAGCGGGTCACGCCCTACCAGAAACTCAATCTGACGGCCGAGAAGAGCGTGAGCCTCTCCTTCGAAAAGCACAAACCCAGGATCAAGTTCAACGCCGGTGGCCTCAATACCTCGGTCAAGCTCCGGGGGGACGGCGTCAAGATGCAGTTCAACCCCACCGACAAGACCATTCCGCTTCAGATCGAGCTCAAGATCACCGATGACGAGTCCATGATGCGTTTCGACTACCGCTTCTGATGGCACCAGAAAACAAAAAACCGGACGGGGTCAGCCGTCCGGTTTTTATTTGGCGTCATTCCAGGTGACGCGGGTGCCCTGCTCAGGACTTGGGTTCGAGCTTGGAGACCCAGAACTTGTTGTAGACGTGCACGGTGATCTCTTCCCGATCGTGGTAGAGCTGCTTGGCCTGGATCACGAACGCATTGTCGATCTCCTTGAGCATCTCCCGCAGCACCTCTATGTTGTGCACCGCCTCGGCATAGCGCTTCTTCATCGGCAGCTTGAGGTTGAACATGGCCTCCTGGCAGTCGTTCTCGCGGAACCAGTCGGCGATCATGTGAACCACCCGCGCCGGCTTGTCCACCATGTCACACACCAGCCAGTAGGTGTTCTTCTTGCCTGGCCGCCAGACGAAGCCGTCGTCGCGAATGTGCTTGACCTGGCCGGTATCCATCAGGGACTGGGCCATGGAACCGTTGTCCACCGCGGTCACCATCATGCCACGGCGCACCAGCTGATAGGTCCAGCCGCCCGGGCAGGCACCCAGATCGACGGCCTTCATGCCGGAGGTGAGGCGCAGCTCCCACTCTTCCCGCGGCACGAACACATAGAAGGCCTCTTCCAGCTTGAGGCTGGAGCGGCTCGGGGCGTCCGGCGGGCAGCGCAGGCGCGGAATGCCCATGTGGAATTCGGAGTTGTTGAAGGAGTAGGAGTACCCCAGCAACAGGTGATCATTGGCCATGAAGAAGGCGTGGAACACCGGACGGTGCGGCGTCTCCTTCTTGGTCAGGATCTCGTTGCCACGCAGCGCCTGGCGCAGTGGCACAGTAAACTTGCGGCAGAAGGCAGAGAGCTCCTTCGCCTCGTTGGTGTCGGCCGTTTCCACCCGCAGATCGCCACAGATGGCATAGTCACGGGTCGCCTCTATGATGGGGGAAACCCGATCGGAGAGGTCCAGATCCTTCAGCTCGTGGGTCACCACCAGCATCTGGCGGATGAAGATGAGCTCACGGAACGGCAGCTTGCGCGCCAGCAGATCCGCCTGCTCCTCGTCATACAACTCGAAAATCACGTAACCGCTGTCGTCCTTGACCCGGGCGAAGCCGTAGCACTGCATGTTGCTGGCTCGTTCGGTGATCTCTGCCGCCGCCTCTTTCTCAAAACCCGGGCGGCAATAAAGCAGCAGATTATTCATTTTTTCCTCCAAGACGACAGCCGGCCCATATCAGAGCCGCCCATCCCAACATAAAACAGAGGCCACCGGCCGGGGTGATGAGCCCCAGCCCCTTGCTGCCAAGCAGCACCATGGCGTAAATACTGCCGGAGAATCCCAGGATCCCCAGCACAAAGGCCGTGCCCGCAAAGGTAATCACCTTGCTGCGCACGCCGCACCACCCCAGCACCAGCAGGGCCAGGGCGTGAAAAAACTGATACTGCACCGCGGTGTTGAACGCCGCCAGCAGTGAAGGGGCTATGCCGGTCGCCGCCAGCCCGTGAGCCCCATAGGCTCCCAGTATGGTGGCCGTCAGGCCGAAGCAACCCGCCAGCACCAGCCAATGTCGATGGACTTGCATCCTCTCTCCTCGTTCTCTGCGCGCGGCCATCCCTTCAGACGCACCGGGACGGGGTCGCCGCGATAAACTCCTTGATCCGCTCCGCAGCCTCGCGCAGGTTCTCCTGCTCGCTCACGCCGCTGGCCTTCCTCGGCTTGAAGCCATGATCCCCATCGGTCAGCCAGTGGACCGATACGGCGGGGGAGAAGGGGAAATCGGCCAGCTCGGCGCGAGAGCCAAAGGTGTCGCGCTCCCCCTGCAGCAGCAGGGTCGGCGTCGTGATCTGCTTGAGCACCTCACCCCGCCAGCGGTCGGGGCTGGCCGGGGGGTGGAAAGGATACCCGAGAATGAGCAATCCTGCAGCATTCATCTCGTCGCCCCCTTCGTGATAGAGCTCGGCCGCCATCCGCCCCCCCATGGACTTGCCCGCCAGAAACAACCTGGGGTGGGCAAACGCACGCACCATTTCGCGCCAGTGGGCGAGCAGCACGGGCTGCCGGTCCGGCGGCCTGCGCTTGCCGTCCAGGGCCCGCTTGCTCATGTAGGGAAAGTTGAAGCGCACCACCTCGATATCCGGCCCCGCCAGCAGTCGCGACAGCTCGGCGAGAAAGGCATGATCCATGCCGGCGCCCGCGCCGTGGGCCAGCAGAATGCGAACGGGGGCGTCGCTCGCCCCCTCTCTTGTCACATCCATCCCCTCAGGCATCGGCGAGACGGGCCCGGCGACGGGCCTCCTCCTGCTCCACCAGCTCCAGCATCCAGTCGCGGAAGGCCACTATCTTGCCCTGATCGGACTGCTGCTCCTGGCACACCAGGTAGAAGGCATTCTTGCTCACCAGCACCTGCTCGAACGGGCAGATGAGGCGGCCCGCCTCGATCTCGGGCTGGGCCAGCACGCTGTGACCGAGCGCCACCCCCTGACCGTGGATCGCCGCCTGGATCACCATGGTGGAGTGGCTGAAGATGGGTCCCTGGTTGACGTTCGGGGCATCGATGTCGAGCTGGCGGAACCAGGCCTTCCAGTCGCGTCGGGAGGTGTCGTGCAGCAGGGTGTGCCTGGTCAGGTCCTCCGGGGTGCGCAGGGGCTTGGGGCCGGTCAGCAGCAGGGGGGAGCAGACCGGGATCAGGTACTCGGTGTGCAGCTTGTCAGAGCGCAGCCCGGGCCAGTTGCCACGGCCGTAGTAGATGGCCACGTCCACGTCGTCGGTCAGGGAGCCCTCGTCCATGTCCACCGCCTTGATGCGCACATCGATGTCGGGGTGGCGCTCGCTGAACTTCACCAGCCTGGGCACCAGCCACTGGATGGCGAAACTCGGCTGCAGGGAGACGGTGAGCGCCCCCTTGGCGCTGCGGGCCAGCAGCTTGTCGGTGGCCTCTGAGATGGAGGCGAAGATGTCCTTGATGTCGAGGAAGTAGCTCTGTCCCTCCTCGGTCAGCAGCAGGGAGCGGTTCTTGCGACGGAACAGCTTGATGCCGAGGTACTCCTCCAGCGCCTTGATCTGGTGACTGATGGCGGCCTGAGTCACAAACAACTCTTCTGCTGCGCGGGTAAAGCTTAAGTGGCGAGCCGCTGCTTCGAATGCTTTGAGGGCATTGAGCGGGGGTAAACGACGAGACATGACACCAGCCGACGATGAGTTTTTCTAATGGGGCGCATTATAAATTGTCGGTTGCGGGTCGACCAGTGAATAAACATAATTCGCCACGCAATTCGTTGCCATATGGCTCACACCTTCTCTTCCATGTTGGTTTACATGTGGTTTTTGTGAGTGGGCCGACAGCGATTGTGGTGTTGTGTTTCTTCCTCTGCGGGAAGAAGGGCTAAATCGATGCGATTTAACCCAGTCTGTCATCTGAATGTGTTTGGCGCCTCCGGTTGGATGGCGCCTTTTTTCTTATCTCTATACCCTGAACTGCCCCACCAGTTGCTGCTGCTTGTCCGCCAGTTGCGACAACTCGCGCCCGTTGTCGGCCGAGGTGGCCGCCTCGGCCCTGATGGTGTGGCTCACGTCGCGGATGTTGCTGACGTTGCGGTTGATCTCGTCCGCCACCCCGCTCTGCTCCTGGGCCGCCCTGGCAATCTGCTCGTTCATCTGATGGATGGTGGCCACCGCATGGATGATCTGCTCCAGCACGCTGACCGACAGCTCCACCTTGCCGAGGGTCACATCCGCCTGGCTGTGGCCCGTCATGATCGCCTTCACCACAGCCTCCGTGCCCGACTGCAGCTCGGTGATCAGCGTCTGGATCTCGACGATGGCATTCTGGGTACGACCCGCCAAGTTGCGGACCTCGTCGGCCACCACGGCGAAGCCGCGGCCCTGTTCACCGGCCCGCGCCGCCTCGATGGCGGCATTGAGCGCCAGCAGGTTGGTCTGTTCGGCTATTCCCTGGATGACGATGAGGATGTCGTTGATGTTGTCGCTGTTGGCGGCCAGCCGCTCCACCACGGGCTTGGCATCGCTGATCACCGCCATCAGCCTGGACATGGCCTGCTGGGTATCGGCGACCACGGACTTGCCCTCCTGGGCCGCCATGTCCGCCTGGTTGGCCGCGCTCACCGCCGAGCTGGCATTGCCCGCGACCTGCAGGGCGGTGGCGCTCAGCTCCTCGAACGCCGTGGCCACCAGATCCACCTCCTGATACTGGGACTGCATGCCGGCACTGGTGCGCTCGGCCCCGTGCGCCGCCAGCGCCGCGCTGGCCCGGGTGCCGGCCACGGTATCGATCACCTGGCTGATGGTGGACTGCAGCTTGTCCAGGAAGTTGTTGAACCACTTCGCCAGCTCGCCTATCTCGTCATCGCGACGCAGGTCGATGCGCTGGGTCAGATCCCCCTCGCCGCTGGCGATGTCCTTGAGGCGGGCCACCACGGTGCGGATGGGGGCGACGATGCGCTGGGCCATCAGCCAGATGCAGAGCAGGGCAAGGGCTGAGATGGCCCCGCCGATCAGCAGCTGGGTGGCGACGCTGCGCTGGGACTGGCCCTCCAGCTCATCCTGCAGTTGCAGGGCGGAGGCGAGCACCACGGCGCGGGGCAGTTCGATGTAGATGCCCCACTTGCGATCCGTCCCGCGCATGCTGACCGGCACGAAGGTCTGCAGCAAGGCGCCGTCCGGGCTCCAGCGCGTGACTACCTCCCCCTTGGCGAGCCAGCCGTTGAGATCCGCCGACAGCCCCTGCTGATCCAGGGTATCCCCAAGGGCGACCTTGAACCCTTCGACCCCGGCCACCCGCCCCTCGTGACTGAGCAGCAGCACCTTGCCCTGCCCGTCATAGAGCGTCTTGTCCATCTCCTCCACCAGGCTCTGCAAGGTGGCCAGCGAGATGTCGACCCCCACCATGCCGAGCAGATTGCCCTCTTCCAGCAGGGGTGCCGTCACCGAGGTCATCAGCACCTGCCGGGTACCTACCTCGTCCACATAGGGATCGAGCAGACAGAGGGCCTTGCTGCGAATGCTGCAGCTGTACCAGTCATTCTCTAGGCCGCCGTGCCCGGAGGGCTTGTCGTCGGCCAGCAGCGCCTCGTCCATCACCTCCAGGGTCACCTTGCCATCGACTCTGGCCCAGTAGCTGGAGAAGCGCCCCTTGTCGTTGGCCCCGAGCGCGGTCGAGCCCTGATAGTTGTCGTCTTCACCGTCGAGCTGGTTGGGTTCGAATACCGCATAGACCCCGAGCAGATTGGCCGACGACTCCGCCGCGTCCTGCAACTGCTGGTTCACGGCATTGCGCAGCGCCTCGGAGTGAACGAAGTTGTCCGCTGCGTTCTTGCGCTGGAACAGTATGCCCTCCGCCAGCAGGGTGGCCCTGAAATAGGCCTCGTCGAGGTAGCTGGTCACTCTGGCCGCCTGGGTGGACCCCATGGCCTTCATCCAGTTTTCTGCCGCGTGCTGCCCCTCCAGGGTGGTGGAGGTGAGCACCTGCTCCTGCATGCGGGCCGCGTTGAAGAGGGAAGAGGCGACCAGTGCGGCGGCACTGGCCAACAGACAGCAACCGGCGATCAGGGTGATCCGTCCCTGAACAGAAAGAGAACTCATGCCACATTTCCTAACGTCTACAGATGTGAACACTGTATCGGTTTTGGACACAAAAACTTAACTAAATCAGCTGAGATCCAGGCTCAATTGGTTGATCTCCCCCGCCCCAGGCAGACCGACCACCAGACCGAGCAGACGAATGGGTTTTCCTTGAGACCGTTGCAGCCCCTCGTGCAGCAGATCGTGGAAACGGCTCGCCTGGTAGCTCCCCTTGCGATAGACGGTGGTCTGGTGGAAATCGGCAAACTTCAGCTTGATCCCCTGCCCCATCAGCGCCTCCGCAGGGCAAGCCCTGGCAAAGCGCAGCTCCAGCTCGGGAATGAGCCGGCCGAGCACCTCCCGGCAGGCGGCTTCATCCAGCACGTCGCTGGCGAGGGTCGTCTCCACCCCTATGCTCTTGCGTATCCGCCGGGCCTGTACCGGCTGATCGTCATGTCCCCAGATGCGACCGGCCAGCATCTCTCCGAGCTTGCCGAAACGGCTCACCAGCTCCTCGTTGCCGAGCTGGCGGGCATCCTCGCAGGAGTAGAGCCCGAGGGACTCCAGCCGCTCCGCCGTCTTGCGGCCTATGCCGGGCAGCTTGCCGAGGGGCAGCTGGCGCACGAACTCGTCCACCTCCTGGGGGCGGATGACGAACAGGCCGTCCGGCTTGCGCTGCTCGGAGGCGAGCTTGGCCAGAAACTTGTTCGGCGCCACCCCGGCCGAGGCGGTCAACCCCAGTTCGAGGACGATGGCGGCGCGGATCTCGGCCGCCATCAGGGTGGCGCTGCCGCCGCAGTGGGGGCTGTCGGTGACATCCAGGTAGGCTTCATCGAGGGAGAGCGGCTCCACCTGCTCCGTGTAGCGCAGGAAGATGGCCTGCAACTGGCGGGAGGTCTCCTTGTAGACGGCCATCCGCCCGGGGATCAGCACCAGCGGCGGGCAGAGCTTCCTGGCCAGGGCGCTCGGCATGGCGGAGCGCACCCCGAAGCGGCGCGCCACATAGTTGCAGGTGGAGATGACGCCGCGCCTCTCGGCCGAGCCGCCGATGGCCAGCGGCACCTCCCGCAGGGCCGGGTTGTCCCGCATCTCCACCGCGGCGAAGAAGCAGTCCATGTCGATGTGAATGATCTTGCGCATGCCAGAGTCTGTTGAGCCGTCGGCGCCTGCCGCATGGTTGGGTGCACCGCCGCTGTCGTGACGAGGCGGCGACACCACTGTATGGATAACCAGTCAAGACCCCATGCTACCCCAGCCCTGTCATTTCTGCCAGCGCACGGGAGGAGAGGGACGGATAGACTCTCAAGGCACCATCCACATCAGACTCAAGGAGGAGATAGATGAGAGCAATCTGGCCGGGACTCTGCCTGCTGCTGTTGCCGCTGACAGGCATGACCAAGGACCATCCGACCGCCGAGTGCAGCTGGCTGTTTGAGCGCATAGAGATACTGGAGAAGGCCATCAAGCAGGGGGACGAGCTGGGCACAAGGGAGGAGCTGGCAAAACGAAAGGCGGAGTTTCACAACAAGGCCTGCAGCCAGTACGACTACTGAGCGCCATGAAGACGCGAGCCGACCCAGGGTCGGCTCGCGTGCATTCGATGCACCCGCACGCGGGTGCTCGCCCTCAGAGGATGCGGTTGTCCACCAGCATCTTGCGACGGGCCTCTTCCTTGGCCATCTTCTTCTTGCGGTTGTCGCAGGGCTCCGGGCAGTCACACTCCTTCTCGATCCCTATGGTGCCAAGGCCGCCACAGGAGCCGGAGATGGTCTTCTTCTGGAAGATGTAGCCGATGGCCATGGCCACCACCACCACCAGAAACACCCCGAAGGTGATCAGAAAGATCTGCATGGTATTACCCCTTTACTGTTTAACCAGATACGGCTCGACGGCATCCGGCGACAAGATTCCCAGGCGCCGCCAAGTGATGGCGGCGCCTTCACGGTTAACCGGGCTGCTTGGCCAGGTAGGGCTTGAAGGCATCCGAGTAAGCCTCCTCGAAGCCCTCGTCCGTCTTGGTGATGACGAAGATGGCCAGACCCCGCTCCTTGGCATAGGCCAGGCTCTTCTGCGTTCCCATGACCGTCAGCGCCGTGGCCAGCCCGTCTGCCGTCATGCAGGAGGGGTGGATCACGGTGACCGACACCATGCGATGGGTGATGGGCTTGCCCGTCAGCGGATCCATGGTGTGGGAGAAGCGCTTGCCATCCAGCTCGTAGTAGTTGCGATAGTCCCCCGAGGTGGCGACGCCGTTATCCCCTGGCACTATCACCTCCTGCACCGAGCCGGCATTGGCGGTCGGCTTCTCGATGGCGACGCGCCAGGGGTGACCCTTGCCGTTGACGCCATTGATCCGCAGCTCGCCGCCGATCTCCACCAGGTAGTTGCGCGCCCCCAGGGATTCCAGGTACTCGGCCACCTTGTCCACCCCGAAGCCCTTGGCGATGGCGGAGAGATCCACGTAGAGATCCGGGATGTCCTTTTGCAGGGTGTCGGCGTCGACCGAGGTTACCACATGCAGATTGCCGAGGCCCGTCTTCTGCCGGGTCTGGGCGATCAGCTCGTCGGATGGCACCTTGGTCGGTTTGGCATCCGGCCCAAAGCCCCACAGATTGACCAGGGGGCCCACGGTGACGTCCAGCGCCCCGCGGCTCTCGCGGCCAATGTGAATGGCCTCGGTCACCACCCGGGCAGTGTCACGGGAGACCACCACAGGGGTATTGTCCTTGTGCTGGTTGAAGCGCGACAGCTCGGAATCCGGGCGGTAGGTGGACATCTGATCGTTGACCCGCTCCAGCAGGACATCGACCTCGGCCTGCAGCTTGGCGGCATCCGTGACGGCGGCATCCGCCACCTTGATGGAGTAGTAGGTGCCCATGGTGCTGCCGGTGATGTGGATCTCCGGCTTGGATTGGACCGCTTTCTGACCGCACCCAGTCAAGAAAAAGGCTAGCCCGAAGGCTAGCCAGGTCTTTACAACACTGTGCATGGATTAACCACCAAAGTCATCCAGGAGGATGTTTTCGTCTTCAACGCCGAGGTTTTTCAGCATGTTGATGACGGCAGCGTTCATCACGGGAGGTCCACACATGTAGAACTCGCAATCTTCCGGCGCCTCGTGGTTCTTGAGGTAGTTCTCGAACAAGACGTTGTGGATGAAGCCGGTGTAGCCATCCCAGTTGTCTTCCGGTTGCGGATCCGACAGGGCGACGTGCCACTGGAAGTTGTCGTTCTCGGCGGCCAGCATGTCGAAGTCCTCGACATAGAACATCTCGCGCTTGGAACGGGCACCGTACCAGAAGCTCATCTTGCGCTTGGACTTCAGGCGACGCAGCTGGTCGAAGATGTGGGAACGCATCGGTGCCATGCCGGCACCACCACCGATGAACACCATTTCGGCGTCGGTGTCCTTGGCGAAGAACTCGCCGAACGGACCCGAGATGGTCACCTTGTCCCCAGCCTTCAGGCTGAAGATGTAGGAGGACATCTGGCCGGGAGGCGCAGTCCAGTTGCTCGGCGGCGGGGTCGCGATCCGCACGTTCAGCATGATGATGCCGAACTCTTCCGGATAGTTGGCCATGGAGTAGGCACGGATAATAGGCTCGTTGACCTTGGACTCCAGCTCGAAGATCTTGAAGCGATCCCAGTCCCCGCGATACTCCTCGGGAATGTCGAAGTTCTTGTACTGCACGTGGTGGGCAGGGGCTTCGATCTGGATATAACCACCGGCGCGGAACGGGACGCTCTCGCCATCGGGGATCTGCAGCTTGAGCTCCTTGATGAAGGTGGCCTTGTTGTCATTGGAGATGACGGTACAGTCCCACTTCTTCACGCCGAAGATCTCTTCCGGCAGCTCGATGTCCATGTCGGAACGCACGGTGACCTGACAGGCCAGACGCTCGCCATGACGGGCTTCGCCCTTGCTGATGTGATCCAGCTCGGTCGGCAGTATGTCGCCGCCGCCGGCTTTCACCCGCACCTTGCACTGACCACAGGAGCCGCCGCCGCCACAGGCGGAGGAGACGAAGATACCACTGCCGGCGAGCACGCCAAGCAGCTTGCCACCCGCCGGGCTGGTCACAGCCTTGGCCGGGTCGCCGTTGATGCTGATTGTCACGTCACCGGCGGTCACCAGCTTGGACTTGGCGAACAGAATGACTGCCACCAAGGCCAGCAGGATCACGGTGAACATGACCACACCCAGAATAATTTCCATCTATATTTCCTTTCCGATTACAGGGAAATACCAGAGAAGGACATGAAGCCCAGCGCCATCAGACCCGCGGTGATGAAGGTGATGCCGAGGCCACGCAGGCCTTCCGGAACATCGGAATACTTCATCTTCTCGCGGATCCCCGCCATCGCGACTATGGCCAGCATCCAGCCTGCACCCGACCCCACGCCATAGACCACGGACTCCACGAAGTTGTAGTCACGCTGCACCATGAAGGAGACGCCACCGAAGATGGCGCAGTTCACCGTGATGAGCGGCAGGAAGATGCCGAGGGCGTTGTAGAGCGCCGGGAAATACTTGTCCAGCGCCATCTCCAGGATCTGCACCAGGGCCGCAATCACCCCGATGAAGGTGATGAAGCTCAGGAAGCTGAGATCCAGGCCGGAGACCAGGGCACCGTCTTTGAGCACGTAGTTGTAGATCAGGTTGTTGGCCGGAACGGCAACGGTCTGAACCACGATAACGGCAATGCCCAGGCCCATGGCGGTCTTGACCTTCTTGGACACCGCCAGGAAGGTACACATCCCCAGGAAGAAGGAGAGCGCCAGGTTTTCGATGAAGATCGAACGAATCAACAGACTCAGATAGTGTTCCATACCTTAATCCTTTGCCTCCACCTGCTTGGGATCCTTGGTGCGTACGCCCCAGATGATCAGACCAATGATGAAGAATGCACTCGGCGGCAGCAGCAGCAGGCCGTTCGGCACATACCAGCCACCATTGTTCACCAGCGGCAGCAGTTCGATGCCGAACCAGGTGCCTGACCCCAGGATCTCGCGCACTGTGGCCACGGTCAACAGCACGGCGCCATAGCCCAGACCGTTGCCGATGCCGTCCAGGAAGGAGGGCAGCGGGGCGCTCTTCATGGCATAGGCTTCGGCACGACCCATCACGATACAGTTAGTGATGATGAGGCCGACGAACACCGACAGTTGCTTGGAGATGTCATAGGCATAGGCCTTGAGCACCTGGTCAACCACGATAACCAGCGAGGCAATCACCGCCATCTGGGCGATGATCCGCACGCTGTTCGGGATCTGGTTGCGGATCAGGGAGATGAACAGGTTGGAGAAGGCGGTGACCGCGGTAACGGCCAGCGTCATCACGAACGCCGTCTTCATCTGGCTGGTAACGGCCAGCGCGGAACAGACACCCAGCACCTGCAGTGCGATGGGGTTGTTGCCGAGCACAGGCGTCAACAGCAATTTTTTCATTTCGCTCTTGTCAGCCATTGTTGATTTCTCCTGCACGTACCTTGGCCAGGAAGGGACCGAAGCCCTTGGGGCCCATCCAGAAGTCGAAGGTGTGCTGTACGCCATTACCGGTCAGGGTTGCGCCAGACAGGCCGTCGATTTCATGCTCGGAACCAGCCGGAGCATGGCCCTTGATCACCCGCAGCGCAGGCTGACCGTCCTGATCGAACAGCTTCTTGCCGACGAACAGTTCGCGCCAGGCCGGGTTCTCGATCTCGCCGCCCAGACCCGGGGTCTCACCGTGGTCATAGTAGGTGATGCCCTTGATGGTCTGGCCATCGGCCGCGACCGCCACGAAGGCATACATGGTGGACCACAGACCCTGGCCGTAGATCGGCAGTATGATGTTGTCGACCTTGCCTTGCGCATCTTTCGCGAAGAACACCGGGATCAGCTTGGAGATCTGACGCAGGCCGGCCTTGTCGTCGGCAGGTGCCAGACGAACACTCTTGGCCGGATCCTTGGCTGCCAGCTTGGTGTCGAAGTTGTCGGCATCGCCGTCAACGAACTCACCGGTGGCCAGATCCACCAGACGCGCTTCAATCTTGTCGCCGTACAGCTGGGCCAGGTCACGCTTGGCCACCGAGCTGACATCGACACCGGCAACGGACAGGATGTTGCTTTGCTTGTCCAGCGCCTTGTTTTCCAGCTGGGCCGGACGCAGACCCACGGCGGCCACGGAGACCACGATGGAGCAGACCAGACACAGACCGGTGACTACGGCGAGAGTGCCGGTAGTAGAGTCTTTATTAAACGCCACGTGCGATCCTCCGCTTGATGTTCGCCTGCGCCACGAAATGGTCAAACAAGGGGGCAAACAGGTTGGCAAACAGAATGGCCAGCATCATGCCTTCCGGGAACGCGGGGTTCACGACACGGATCAGCACGACCATGACGCCGATGAGGGCGCCGTACCACCACTTGCCCTTGTTGGTAAAGGCGGCGGAGACAGGATCGGTCGCCATGAAGGCCATGCCGAACGCGAAGCCACCCAGCACCAGATGCCAGTGCCACGGCATGCTGAACATGGGGTTGGTATCGGAACCGATGACGTTGAACAGCAGGGAGGTCGCCACCATGCCGATCATGACGCCGGCGATGATGCGCCAGGAGGCGATCCGCATGTAGACGATCATGGCCGCACCGATGAGGATCATCAGGGTGGAGACTTCACCGATGGAGCCCGGCAGGTTGCCGAGGAAGGCATCCATCCAGCTGATGGCTTCGCCGGTGGCACCGTTGATCAGCGCCATCTGGCCTCCCTGGGCCCACTGGCTCAGGGCAGTCGCGCCTGAATAGCCGTCAACGGCCACCCAGACTGCATCGCCGGAGATCTGGCCCGGATAGGCGAAGAACAGGAACGCACGACCCGCCAGGGCCGGGTTCAGGAAGTTCTTGCCGGTACCGCCGAACACTTCCTTGGCCAGCACCACGCCGAAGGTGATGCCGAGCGCGGCTTGCCACAGGGGCAGCTCGGGCGGCACTATCAGGGCGAACAGGATGGAGGTCACGAAGAAGCCTTCGTTGATCTCGTGCTTGCGCACCATGGCGAACAGCACTTCCCAGAAACCGCCGACGATGAAGACGGTGATGTAGATCGGGAAGAAGTGCGCCGCACCGATCAGCATCTTGCTGCCGATGCCGGCCACGGCCGGATCCAGCGAGGCACCCAGCAGGGTCGCTATGGTGTATTGCCAGGTATCGGCACCGGCCGCACTGCCCAGATGGGCGATGGCGGCGATGGACTGGTTGCCGACGTTGTACATGCCCCAGAACATGGCCGGGAACACGGCCAGCCACACCATGATCATCATGCGCTTCAGATCGATCGCATCACGGACGTGGGCGGCATTGCGGGTCACGGAACCCGGGGTATAAAACAGGGTGTACGCCGCCTCGAACAGGGCATAGTACTTGGCGTACTTGCCACCCGGCTCGAAGTGATGTTCCATATTTTCAAGAAGTTGCTTGAAACTCATCGCTTAACCTTCCAGTTCTATCTTGGTCAGGCACTCACGCAAGACTGGGCCGTACTCTGTCTTGCCGGGGCAGACGAAGGTACAGAGCGCCAGATCTTCCTCATCCAGCTCCAGGCAGCCGAGCGCCTGCGCGCTGTCGGTGTCGCCGGAGATCAGATCCCGCAGCAGCAGGGTCGGCAGGATGTCGAGCGGCATCACGCGCTCATAGTTGCCGATAGGCACCATGGAGCGATCACTACCGTTGGTGGTGGTAGTGAAGTTGATGAGTTTGCCCTTCATCAGATGAGAGAGGGTGGTACGGGTGATGGAGAACTTGTCGGCACTGGGATTAACCCAGCCCAGGAACTCTTTCTCACGACCTTCGCCCAGTACGCTCACCTGATTGTGGTAGCGACCCAGGTAGTCATGAACCCCTTCGGCCTTGGCACCGCTCAGCAGGGAACCGGAGATGATGCGATTCTCGTCCGCACGCAGCTCGTTGTTGGTCAGCTGGCTGATGCAGGCGCCCAGACGAGTGCGCAGCAGGCGCGGCTTGATCACGTTCGGGCCGGCCAGGGCGATCACCTTGTCGGTGAAGATCTGACCTGTGGTGAACAGCTTGCCGTAGGCGATCACATCCTGATAGTTGATGTGCCACTGCACTTTCTTGGCACCGACCGGGTCCAGGAAGTGGATGTGGGTACCGGGCAGGCCGGCAGGGTGCGGGCCGACGAACACGGCTTCCTTGACCTGGGCCAGGGAGGCGTGCGGCAGGCTGGCTTCGCCCTTGCAGACGTGGACAGTGCCATCAGTCAGGCGGCTCAGCACGGCCAGACCGTCGAGGAAGGCCTGGGCCTGTTCCTTGATGATGATCTCGGCGTTGGCGGCCAGCGGGTTGGTGTCCATGGCGGTGACGAAGATGGCACGCGGGGCAGAGCCCACTGCCGGCACCTTGCTGAATGGACGGGTACGCAATGCGGTCCATTGGCCTGATGCGACCAGGATCTCCTGCACCTTGCTACGCTCGAGCTGTGCCAGCTCGGCAGACGCAAAGTGTTCAAAGGTCACCTGTTCGTCAGAACCATCGATGTCGATGACAACGGATTGCAGAACACGCTTGGCACCACGGTTGATCTCAGAAACCACACCGGTGGCAGGGGCCGTGAATTTAACGCCGGGATTCTTCTTATCTTCGAAGAGCTCCTGACCTTTAATGACGCGATCACCTACTTTGACGAACATAGTAGGACGCATCCCCACGAACTCTTCGCCGAGTGTAGCAACACGGGTGATGGCCGGGCCATCGTAGATTACTTGCTCCGGAGCACCCAGCACGGGGATGTCCAGTCCTCTTTTAATTGTAATCATACTCACTTGCACTACCGTTAAGGGAAGACAGGTTGGTTAGCGCCGAGAAATACATCACGACGAGTTGTTGAATGAGCCCGTCAACATCACGGAAAACTGTCGAAGAAACAAACAAATCAGCAACATACAGGATCATTCAAAAGCGCCTGAGTTTACCACCTTAGACAAGTCAGTCGCCACGCCAAATGGGGAAAATCCCCGTCCTATCACAAAATTAACCTCCAATGAATATTTCCCTTCCATCCCTGCAACCCGTGGTTTTAAAGGATTTTTTGTTTTACTACCCACATTGAGGTAATTTCACTCGTCCCAGAGGTTGATTAGAAAAAGTAATCATTACCCTGATCCAACGCACTCGGGGCCGGCGGCTGACGCCCCGGCCCTGTCGTGATGGTTTTGTTAATTGGTCGACAATCGGGTAATGAAAAGGTCAAAGGCTCAGGCAAAGGGGGACTTGCTGACACAGCCCGGGGTCTTGGGGGCCTGCTCCCGGGCCTGCCACTCCGCCTCGGTATAGGTATGCAGTGCCAGCGCATGGATAGCCCCTGCCAGCTCCTCTGCCAGCACGCCGTTGACCTGACGATGGCGCCCCAGCAGGCGTTGCCCCTCGAAGGCCTGGCTCACCACTATGACCTTGAAGTGGCTCTCGGATCCCGGCTCCACCCTGTGCATGTAGCTCTCGTTGATCACTTCCAGATGACTGGGGGACAAGGCGGCGGCCAGTTTGGCCTCTATCTGTTGTTGCATGCTCACGGGCAAGACTCCCTCGTTGGATATCCGGCCATTGTAGCCAGGGTTGCCTGCCGGATGCATCAGGCCCGCTGTAAATAGAAGGAGGCCGGGCGCCTCCTCGCTGCGGGCTGGTGAAATTCTCCGTCGCCGCTAGAATAGCGCCACTTTCCCTGCCTGCCGGGCAACACGGTGCGGGCGGGCGTCATCTATCAGCAACACGTTGGACTCATTCTTATGCAAACCCTGCTCGACACTGCCCATTGTCGTCTGACCCTGTATCGCTACCCACGGCAGAGCCAGGATCCCCTGCAGGCCTGGGATGCGGCGGACGAGTACCTGATCAACACCCTGGCCGAGGAGCCGCTCGAGCAGGATGGCCCCGTCATCATCATGAACGACGGCTTCGGCGCCCTGGCCGCCTATCTGCACGGCCATGGCCCGGTCTGCGTGAGCGACTCCCATATCAGCGAGCGGGCCACCCTGGCCAATCTGGCGGAGAACGGGCTGGATCCCGCACAGATCACCCTGCAGGACGCCCTGGCCCCGCTGCCCGATGCCCCTGCGCTGGTGGTGATCAAGGTCTCCAAGTATCAGGCGCTGCTGGAGCAGCAACTGCTGGCCCTGCGCGAGGTGGTCACCCCGGCCACCCGCATCCTGGCCGCCGGCAAGGCCAAGGACATCCACAGCTCCACCCTCAAGCTGTTCGAGAAGTATCTGGGGGAGACCCGCACCTCGCTCGCCTGGAAGAAGGCGCGCCTCATTCACTGCAAGCCGCAGGCCGAGCGCCCTGCCCTGACCAACCCCTTCCCGACCGTCTGGCCGCTGGAGGGCACCGACATGCTCATCCACAACCATGCCAACGTGTTTTCGCGCACCAGCTTGGATATAGGCGCCCGCTTCATGCTGGACAATTTGCCGATCCACAGCGCGCGCAAGGTGATAGACCTTGGCTGCGGCAACGGGGTGCTGGGTCTCTCGCTGCTGGCAAAAGACAGCGAGGTGGAGGTGACCTTCATCGACGAATCCCACATGGCGGTCGCCTCGGCGCGCCTCAACGTCGAGCACAACCTGCCAGCTGCCCTGCCGCGGGCCCACTTCATGGTCAACAACTGTCTCGACGGCGTGGCGGTCGGAGCGGCGGACAGGATCCTCTGCAATCCCCCCTTCCATCAGCTGCAGGCGATCACCGATCACATCGCCTGGCAGATGTTCACCGACGCACACCGGGTGTTGCCTCAGGGGGGTGAACTCTGGATAGTAGGCAACCGTCATCTGGACTATCACAACAAACTCAAGCGCTTGTTTGCCAACGCACAAGTCGTTGCGTCGAACAGCAAATTCGTTATTTTGAAAGCCATCAAACGCTGAAAGCCATCAAACGCCAAAGGAAAACCATGATGAAAAAGTCACTCTTGCTGCTGGCCGCCCTGATACTGGGTGGTTGTGCCACCCACTGGCCGGAGACGGCGCTGCTCAATCCGCAAGTCATCCCCTCCAACCAGCAGTACTACTCTGGCAACCGCATCACCATGGAAGGAGTCGACAAGCGCGAGGCCGCCTATGTCTTCTCCATCAAGAAGAAAGAGAAGGCTCCCGTGCTGGTCAACAGCAGCCAGCCCCTCAACAACCTGCTGGCGGAAAAACTGGCGGAAGGGTTGCGCAGCCAGGGCCTCGAAGTGGGCAACAGCGGCACCACCAACCTGACCCTGGCCATCTCCACCGCAGCCGTCACCGTGGAAGAGAAGACTTTCACCTACGTCACCAAGTCCAAGGTCAGCCTGCAGGTGATAGCTGACTTCCAGGGCAACAGGCTGACCAAGCAGTTCAACATGTCTTCCAGCAAGGAAGAGCCGGGTGAGCCGACCATGGCCGATCTGGAGTCCACCCTGAACCAGCAGCTGGGCAGCGTGCTGCAACAGATCATGGCCGACGAGGCGTTGCGCGGTTATCTCAAAGGCCAGCCGAGCTGAGCAAGGAGCATATAAATGAAGAAACTCTGGTTACTGGCCACCCTGATCGCCCCCCTGGCGTTCGCCGGACAAAAAGTCCAGATGGAGACCAACCACGGCAACATAGTGGTGGAGCTGGCCCCCAAGCAGGCGCCGCAGACGGTGAAGAACTTCCTGCGCTACGTGGCGGATGGCAGCTATGACGGCAGCCTGTTCCACCGGGTGATCCAGAACTTCGTGGTGCAGGGCGGGGGCTACAATCAGCAGTTCCAGCCGCTGCCGACCTTCGACCCCGTGGTCAACGAGTCCAGGGGCGGCCTGCCCAACAAGCGTGGCAGCATCGCCATGGCCCGCACCCAGGCGGTCGACAGCGCCACCCGTCAGTTCTACTTCAACCTGGTGGACAACGACAACCTCAACGCCAATGCCGGCGCCGGTTATACGGTGTTCGGCCAGGTAGTGCAGGGCATGGAGGTGCTGGACAAGCTGGCTCAGGTCCAGACCGGCTACAGCTCCATACTGCGTGCCAATGACGTGCCGACCAGCCCCATCATCCTGAAAAAAGTGGTGCTGCTGGCGGACAAATAACGGGGGGCGGATCACATTCCGTCACCACCTGGCCCGGGTCACCGGCGCCCCTTTTCTATACTCTGGCCTTGTCCTGTGTGCGGGACATGGCCAGGCAGAGAGAGGAGGTTCCGGTGACTTGTCACGACTACATTGCCCAACACGCCATTGAGCTGGCTCAGGCGGTTCGTCACTTCCTGGCACGGGAAATGCCCTATCGGCAGCTCGAGGATCTGAGCTGGCAACTCCTCTCCCGCTGGCAGGCACTGCCCGCCATCCCGATTGACAAAGAACCCGCCACCGAGCAGGAGGGGGTGTTCTGGCACCTGCTCCACAGCCTGCACCTGTGGGACGAGCATCAGCTCGTCACCGACACCTGGCTGCGTCAGCAACTGATGGCCTGCGCCACCTTCCTCGTGGCCGAGGGGCCCTGTCCGCGCCACTGCATCGGCTCAAGACCCTGAATCCCGGGCCGCCCCGTTCAGCTTGCCTTGGCTATCCCCCTCGAACCTGACAAAATGACCCCCTTTTCTCTGAGGAGTCAGGCAGTTGAACAATCTCCGCCCGCCCAGCCATACCCCGGACCGCGCCACAAGCTGGCGAGACGCCCTCGCCGTCTATCTGGAAGCGCGGGTACTCACTCTGTTTGCCATGGGCTTCTCCTCCGGCCTGCCCTTGCTGCTGGTCTTCGGCACCCTCTCCTTCTGGCTGCGCGAAGCCGATGTCAGCCTGACCGACATCGGCTACATGAGCTGGGTGGCGCTGGCCTATGGCTTCAAGTGGCTGTGGTCCCCCCTGGTGGATCGACTGCCGCTGCCACTGCTCTCCCGGCTGCTGGGACGGCGGCGCAGCTGGATGCTGCTCTCCCAGGTGCTGATCGCCCTCTCCCTGGTGGGCATGGCCTATTGCGATCCCAAGACCCAGCTCGCCCAGCTCGCCCTGTTCGCCCTGCTGGTGGCGTTTTGCTCCGCGACCCAGGATATCGTCATCGACGCCTACCGCATCGAGTCGGCCCCCGAGCGCCTGCAGGCGGCCATGGCGGCCTCCTACATGACGGGTTACCGGCTCGCCATGATCATGGCGGGGGCGGGGGCGCTGGCACTGGCGGCCTGGCTTGGCAGCAACGACAGCTACGACTACCGCGGCTGGCAGCTCACCTACCTGCTGATGGCGGGGCTGATGTCCCTCGGCATCCTCACCACACTGCTCAGCCACGAGCCGGATATCGACCTCCATCGCCAGAACGAGCAACAGATGGAGCGCAAGGCGCTGCTGCTCGAGCGGGGCTGGCCCAGGACCCTGGCCGGGCTGGGCGCCTGGACCTATGAAGCCATCTGGTGTCCCTTTGCCGATTTCTTCCGCCGCTACGGCGGCTCGGCCCTGTTGATCCTGGGGCTCATCGCCTGCTATCGCATCTCGGATGTGGTGATGGGGGTGATGTCCAACAGCTTCTATGTGGATCTGCAGTTCAGCAAGACGGAGGTGGCCACCATCACCAAGGTGTATGGCGTCATCATGACGCTGGTGGGGGCGGCCCTGGGGGGCGTGCTGGTGATGCGCTTCGGCACCCTGCGCATCCTGTTTCTCGGCGCCCTGCTCACCGCCAGCACCAATCTGCTGTTCGCCCTGCTCAACGAGGTGGGTCACGATCTGGAGCTGCTGACCCTGATCATCTCCCTGGACAACCTCAGCGCCGGCATTGCGACGGCGGCCTTCGTGACCTATCTGTCGAGCCTGACCAACGTCGCCTTCTCGGCGACCCAGTACGCCCTGTTCAGCTCCATCATGTTGCTGATGCCCAAGCTGCTGGCGGGTTTTTCCGGTCAGGTGGTCGAACAGATCGGCTACAGCAGCTTCTTCGTCGGCACCAGTCTGCTCGGCATCCCGGTGATGATACTGATCATCATGGTTGCCAAACGAGGCGATGCTTTGTTACCACAAGCGGACAAATAGCAAGCGTTTGCGCCATTTTGGGGGTGATTAGATTCACAAAACCGGACAAAGTTCCCTGGCTCTTGTTTATCCGATGAATTTATTTGGCTAGAATCCCTTCCGCTCCTTGTGGGCAGGCTACGGAAAACCTCAACTAACGCACAAGAGACCAATAAAATGGCCAAATTTACCAAGACTCTGATCGCTGCCGGTCTGCTGGCTGCATCCGCCACTCCGGCCTTTGCTGCCGATTACAGCGGCGACATCCACAAGAACGACTACAAGTGGTTCCAGTTCAACGTGATGCACACCATCGATCAGCTGCCCTACAGCGAATCTGAAGGTGGTTACAACGATACCTACTTCGAAATGGAGTTTGGTGGCCGCTCTGGTATCTTCGATCTGTACGGTTACGTCGACGTGTTCGACATCTTCCAGAACCGTCACGACGACAAGCACAACCAAGACAACCTGTTCATCAAGTTCGCACCGCGTATCTCCATCGATGCCATGACCGGCAAAGATCTCTCCTTCGGCCCGGTGCAGGAAGTCTACATCGCCAACCTGATCAACGTGGGTGGTCCGGATGGTCTGTTTGAAGCCATGACCGGTCTGGGTGCAGACGTACAAGTGCCCTGGTTCGGCAAGGTTGGCATGAACCTGTATGCCCGTCACGTCAACGAAGGCGGCGGCGAGCAGGGCTGGAACGGCTATCAGTTCTCCATGAACTGGTTCAAGCCTTTCTACACCTTCTCCAACGGCAGCTTCGTAGCCTATCAGGGCTACCTGGATCACCTGTTTGATGCCAAGGACACTTCCACCGACGGTACCGCCATGTTCAACGGCCTGTACTGGCACTCCGACCGCTACGCCGTCGGTTACGGTCTGAAGTACTTCAACGACATCTATGGCATCCAGAACGGTTCCTACGGTCTGAAGACCACTGGTTTCGGCCACTACTTCTCCGTGACCTACAAGTTCTAATCGAACTCGTCACACGGACACAAAAAACCGGAGCAGCTGCTCCGGTTTTTTTATGGCGCTTCGTCGATGAGGGGAGTGGCCAAGGCCCTCCCCCCCTTCATCATCAATCGCGGAAGTTCTGGAACTGCATCGGCTGACCCAGCTCGGCGCCACGCACCAGTGCCATGGTCTCCTGCAGATCATCACGCTTCTTGCCGGTGACACGCACCTCGTCACCCTGGATGGCAACCTGCACCTTGATCTTGGAATCCTTGATCAGCTTCACCAGCTTCTTGGCGATCTCTTTCTCGATCCCCTGCTTGAACTTCACCGTCAGGTGGAAACGCTTGCCGGAGTGAACGCTGTCGCCCACTTCCATGGAGCTGTTCTCGATCTGGCGCTTGAGCAGGGCACCGCGCAGGATCTCGACCATCTGCTTGAGCTGGAAATCCGCATCGGCTTCCAGCTTCACCTCTTCCTTGTTCAATTCGAAGCTGGCTTCCACACCACGAAAATCGAAACGGGTCGCCAGTTCACGATTGGCGTTATCGACGGCGTTCAACACCTCGTTCATTTTGACTTCAGAGACAATATCGAATGACGGCATAGCCGGGCTCCTCATGCTGTACTTCAGGTTGTGCTGACAAAGGGGCAAATCTACCAGAAAACCGGCAAATTTGCTGATTTCAATGGGATTGCTCTGCTAGAATCCCCTGCGCACAGGAATGGCGAGACCCGTTAGTGTCCGCCTAGCGACATCTTCACTTATCCCCGGTAGCGGGTTGTTCGGAACGCAGCCACTACCCTGATTGAGCCTCTCCATGCCAAGCGGATTACGCGACAACAACCTGAAAAACAGCCGACCCCCCTCCTCCCCTCACTGGTCCTTGCTGGGCTGTGGTGCCCTGGGCGGCGTCTTCGCCTCCTTGCTGACCCAAAGTGGCCAGCCGACCCGTGTGCTGCTGAGCGAGCGGCACCGCGCCACCCTGCACCCCGGCATCGATTTCACCTCCCTCGAGGGCCACACCCAGCTGCTCGCCATCGAGCGGGGTTTCATCGACAAGCCCGGCCCCATCCAGCGACTGCTGGTGATGACCAAGGCGGGTCAGGTGGTGTCGGCCCTGACGCCCCTGGCAGGCAAGCTGGCGGCAGGGGTTCCCATAGTGCTGCTGCACAATGGCATGGGCATAGCCGAACAGGTGGTGCAGCTGTTTCCGCACAACCCGGTCATTGCCGGTGTCACCAGCCACGGCGCCATGCAAAATGGCCACTTCGTGTTCCGCCATACCGGCAAAGGCGAGACCTGGCTGGGCCCGGTCAACGACGCGGCCAAAGCCCATGCCCACCTGGCGGATGAACTCGCTCGCGCCCTCGGCCAAGCTGGCTGGGATGAGCAGATCCTGACCCGCCAGTGGCAGAAACTCGCCATCAACTGCGCCATCAATCCGCTCACGGCGCTTTACAAGCTCAAGAATGGCGAGCTGGCCGGCCCCCGTTTTGCCGATGTGCTGCAACAGATCTGCGTGGAAGTCGCCGACGTGATGCAGGCCGAAGGCCAG
The DNA here is from genome assembly GCF_965119515.1 of Aeromonas sp. Marseille-Q7275. Lineage (NCBI taxonomy): Bacteria > Pseudomonadati > Pseudomonadota > Gammaproteobacteria > Aeromonadales > Aeromonadaceae > Aeromonas > Aeromonas sp. Marseille-Q7275. Next base: position 117,314 of record NZ_CBCPLW010000001.1, on the reverse strand, counting down.
CCGACCGGCAGCGACGAGCTGCTGCGCCGGGTGATGACTGTGGTGGAACTCACCGCCGACAATTACTCTTCCATGTATCAGGACATGGAGCAGGGGCGTGAGACCGAGATCGAGGCCATCACCGGCTTCCTGCTTGGCAAGGCCGCCGCCCACGGCATCGCGGTGCCGGTCAATCAGGGCCTCTATCAGGCCGTCAAAGAGAAGCGCTGAGCCCGGAATCGCGGGCGATGGAGGAGTGCAGGATGAGCGTACTGGTACTGGTGGCCCCTGGGTCGGAGGAGATAGAGACGGTCGCCATCGTCGACACCCTGGTGCGCGGCGGCATAGAGGTGGTGCTGGCCTCCTGCTGCCCGGCGGGGCAGCGCCAGATCCGCGCCTCCCGCGGGGTGCAGCTGGTCGCCGATTGCCATCTCGACGAGCTGACCAGCCGCGACTTCGAAGCCATGGTCGTGCCGGGTGGCCTGCCCGGCAGCGAAGCTATCCGCGATACCCCCCTCGCCATCGACCTGCTGAGGGAGCAGGCCGCACTCGGCCGCTGGCGTGCGGCCATCTGCGCCGCCCCTGCCGTGGTGCTGCACCATCACGGCTTGCTGGGGGATGCCAACGCCACCTGCCATCCCGGCTTTCAGGCCCGCCTGCCCGCCGCGCAACTGAGCAAGGCGCGGGTGGTGCGGGATGATGCCCATCGTCTCATCACCAGCCAGGGCCCCGGCACCGCCATCGAGTTTGCCCTCGAGATAGTACGGGTGCTGCGCGGTGACGAAGCCGCCCGCGCGGTCGCAGGCCCCATGGTGCTGCCATAAGCCTTCTTGTTTTCCGGTGTAGATACACGGAAAAAACCTTGCACTTTCCTGCCGCCCCCCTGACTGCCAGCATGCGCCCCTACGCCTGATTTGCGCTCTGGCCTGACCCTGGCGCCGTCCTGACCCCCTGTTCTTATCGGCCCGCGCGTTGCCCTGACCCATACAGGCAATGAGAGCCCCAGAGCCTCGCGGCTCGGCTGTATTTCCAGACAGTGAATGACGGCGGCCTCACACCCGGAGTTGCGGATCGGCGCCAGCGAGTTGCGCCAAGTGCCGCACGCCGGGTTGTGGCAGATGGTGCCCAAGGGGCCGCCATACATGCTCAAACCTCGGCGTTGCCATAGTTGCGCTTCATGCGCAGGGCCACATTGACCAGGGCGATCAGCACGGGCACTTCCACCAGCGGGCCTATGACGCCGGCGAAGGCCTGATCCGAACTCAAGCCAAACACGGCGATGGAGACCGCGATGGCCAGCTCGAAGTTGTTGCCGGTGGCGGTAAAGGCGATGGAGGCGTTCTTGTCATAGGGAATGCCCAACTTCTTGCCCACCAGGAAGCTGGTGAAGAACATGAGCACGAAATAGACCACCAGGGGCACGGCGACCCGCAACACATCCATGGGCAGCTCGACAATCATCTCCCCCTTGAGACTGAACATCAGCACGATTGTGGCCAGCAGGGCGATCAGCGTGATGGGAGAAATAGCCGGAATGAAGCGCTCGGTGTACCACTTCTCCCCTTTTGCCTTGACCAGATAGTGACGGCTCAAGAAGCCTGCCAGGAAGGGAATGCCGAGATAGATCAGCACGCTCTGCGCGATATCCAGCATGGTGATGTCCACTGCGAAGCCCTGCAAACCGAACAGCGGCGGCAGCACTGTGATGAACAGCCAGGCCAGGAAGCTGTAGGTGAGGATCTGAAACGCGCTGTTGAGGGCCACCAGGCCAGCACCGTACTCCTTGCTGCCACCGCCGAGATCGTTCCACACCAGCACCATGGCGATGCAGCGCGCCAGGCCGATCAGGATGAGACCCACCATGTAACCCGGTTGATCATGCAAAAACACCAGGGCAATCACGAACATCAATATGGGGCCAACCAACCAGTTCATCACCAGGGAGAGGGTGATGGCTCGGCGGTCGCGAGTCATGGTGCCCATGGTGGCGTAATTCACCTTGGCGAGCGGCGGATACATCATCAGGATGAGGCCGATGGCGAGCGGCACGTTGGTGGTGCCAACCGACATCGCCTCATTCCACTGGGCCACCTGGGGGAACAGATAGCCAATGCCCACCCCGATGCCCATGGCGACGAAGATCCAGAGGGTGAGGTTGCGATCGAGAAAACGCATTTTTTTGCTGACGGGCAGATCGCAGCAGGCATTGGTACTCATCACGAGGCTCCCTGAGAGGATGAAACGGGTGGCTGCTGGCGGGGCAAGCCGATTGAAATCAACGCCGCCAACAGGACAAAGAGGGTGGAGATCCAGAGGCAGGCCTCAAGACCATAGAGCTGGAATACCAGCCCGGAGAGCAGGGTGCCGAGCAGGCGCCCCAGGGCATTGGCCATGTAGTAGAAGCCCACATCGAGCGAGACTCCGTCAGAGCCGGCGTAGCTGACGATGAGGTAGCTGTGCAAGGAGGAGTTGATGGCAAACAGGGCGCCGAACACCATCAAGCCACCTACCAGGCTGATGGCCGGATGCACCTCATAGTGGAGCGACAGGGCGATCAGGGCCGGGATCAGGGCCAGCACCAGAGCCCAGCACATGGCAGCTTTGCCATCGGGTACCCGACCCTCTCGCTTGCCGGTAAAGCGGGGGGCCAGGGTCTGAACCACGCCGTAGGCGATGATCCAGAGCGCCAGGAAGCCCCCCACATACCAGTGATCCCAGCCAAAGCTGGAGGCGAGGTAGACAGGCAGCGCCACCACAAACCAGACATCGCGGGCACCGAACAAGAACAGGCGGGCGGCGGAGAGGTAATTGATGGCCCGGCTCTTGGAGAATATCTCCCTGAACCTGGGCTTGTTTTTGGCTTTGCCCAGATCCCGTTTCAGGGTCAGCATGCTGACGCCCCACACCAGTGCCAACGCCAGTGCCATGACCAGCACGGCCCCCTGAAACCCGAGCAGGGTCAGCAGGGCGCCACCGAGGAAGAAGCCCATCCCTTTCAGGGCATTCTTCGAGCCGGTAAGCAGTGCTACCCACTGGTAGAGCTGACCCTGCGCCTCCCCCGGCACCAGCAACTTGATGGCGCTCTTGGCGCTCATCTTGTTGAGATCCTTGGCAATCCCGGAGAGCGCCTGGGCACCCATCACCCAGGGCACCGTCAGCCAGAGCGACGGTGCCAGCAACATGCCGAGCGCCAGCACCTGGAGAGCGAGGCCGATGTTCATGGTGCGGTTGAGCCCGAGGCGAGCCCCGAGCCAACCCCCCACCAGATTGGTCACCACCCCGAAGATCTCGTAGAAGAGGAACAGGGAGGCGATGGCCAGCGGGCTGTAACCCAGCCCATGGAAGTAGAGCACCACCAGCATGCGCAGGGCGCCATCGGTCAGGGTAAAGGCCCAGTAGTTGCCGGTCACCAGCAGATACTGGCGGATCTCTGGGGAGAGGCGGGTCAGTGCCATAGCCGGGTTATCCTTGCGCCTTGTCCATTTGACCGACCATGCGCATCAGCTCGGCGGTGCGGTTGGCATAGCCCCACTCGTTGTCATACCAGGCGTAGATCTTCACCTGGGTGCCGCCCACCACCATGGTGGAGAGCGCATCTATGGTGCAGGAGCGCGGATCCGTCTTGTAATCCACCGACACCAGCGGACGCTCCTCATAGCCCATGATCCCCTTGAGCTCATTCTCGGACGCGGCCTTGAGCAAGCCATTGACCTCGGCTTCGGTGGTGGGACGGTTCACCTCGAACACGCAGTCGGTGAGGGAGGCGTTGGCCAGCGGCACCCGCACCGCATGACCGTTCAGCTTGCCCTTGAGCTCGGGGAAGATGTGGGTGATGGCGGTGGCAGACCCCGTGGTGGTGGGGATCAGGCTCAGGCCGCAGGCGCGGGCGCGGCGCAGATCAGCATGGGGCGCATCCAGAATGGTCTGGGTGTTGGTGATGTCATGAATGGTGGTCATGGAGCCGTGCTTGATGCCGAGCTGCTCGTGGATCACCTTCACCACGGGCGCCAGGCAGTTGGTGGTACAGGAGGCCGCTGTCACTATGGGGTGCTGTACCTTGTCGTAGAGGTGGTGGTTGACCCCCATGACCACGTTCAGGACCCCCTCTTCCTTGACCGGCGCGGTGACCACGACGCGCTTCACCCCTTGCTCCAGATAAGCATTGAGCAGGGCCTTGGTTTTCATCTTGCCGGAGGCCTCGATCACCACATCACAACCAGACCAGTCGGTCTGAGCTATCTCCTTGTTGCGAGTGCAGAGGATGCGATGGTTACCGATCACCATCTGGTCTCCCTCTGCGCTGGCTTCATGATGCCAGCGGCCATGGACCGAATCGAAGGTGATGAGGTGTGCCAGAGTGGCGGCATCCCCAGCCGGGTCATTGATGCGCACAAACTCCACATCCGCCCAGTCGAAGGAGGCGCGAAACGAGAGGCGGCCCATGCGGCCAAAGCCGTTGATGCCCACTTTGATGGTCATGTTGTTTTCCTTAACTGGCGAATGCATGGTGGTTGTTGAGGTAATTGAGGTGCGCAGCCAATGTCAGCGCCTTGGGGCGCAGCCCTTGCACCATCGACTTGACCTGAGTGGGGGCGTAGCCTGCCTCCAGCAGCAGGATGGCCGCCATCAGCCCAGTACGCCCCGAGCCGCCACGGCAATGAATGGCCAGGGTCTGACCTGCCGCCAGACGCGCCAGCAGATCCGCCTTGTGGTTGGCAAAGGCTTCGGCAAACGGTGCTTCGGGGGCGCAATCGTCCTCAACCGGCAGCTGGCACCAGGCCAGCCTCAAGGCCTCACACTCGGCGGGCAAGGCATCGGCCTTGAACCGCACCAGCTCGGCCCCCGGCATCAGGGTGATCACGGCATCCGCTCCGGCGGCTTGCAGGGTCTTGAGGGAGTCCAGCAAGGAAGCCTCCTTGGTGCCAGGACAGGGGGTGAAGATAAGGCGGGCGCCATTATCCAGATTCAGGATGTCAAAGGGATGCATGATAAACAGCAGCTCCATGTCTCGTCAGGATGAGAGGGGGAATGGGGGGTCGGCATGCGGCGATGCCGGGTGGGCGTCAGCACGACTCGTCGCAACAGGGCGAACGCGGCTGACCATTGGCGCCCAGGGGATGGATCTCCGCCAAACCGCAGGCCTCCGGATGACCAGCGCAGCACTCTTCGGTGAGATAACCGATCAAGTCGAGCATCAGGGGAATGTTGGCGCGATAGCGCAAGAAACGTCCCTCCTGTTCCACCGAGACAAGGCCTGCATGCAGCATGGCTTTCAGATGGAATGAAAGAGTGTTCGGAGCGATATCCAGTTCACTGGCAAGCTGGCCGGCAACCTGACCCTCCAGCCCGGCCTTGACCAGCAGACGCCATACATCGAGACGAATGCCTGATGCGAGGGACTCGAATACCTTGGTGGCGATCTCTTTGTTCATGGGACTTCCCCTTAATTCATTTCACAGCTTCAACTATACAAGAAACATTGAAATAATCAATGCAACCAGTCACTTCAACGCCCCTCATGATCTGCCGCTCGCAGGGGACGGACGAGTGCGATACCAAGCTTCCATCCAGATTGAGCGCGCGCTCTTCCGGCTCTGCCGCCCATCGATGCCTATCGACAGTAGGGAGCCAGCCCGACCCAAGCGATCCGCTCGGGTCATGTGCAATGCACCGACACGATGGTGCTTCTGACGGGGATCTTGATGGGTGGCCTGAGATCGGCCGCGCCGACGCGGTGAAATGTAAGAAGAGAATAGGGTGGACGAAGGGATGGGAAATGAAAACTCGCAGATACGAAAAAGCCCACCTCAATCAATGAGATGGGCCGTATAGATGGCGGAGGAGGTGGGATTTGAACCCACGGATGGTCGCCCATCGCCGGTTTTCAAGACCGGTGCATTCAGCCGCTCTGCCACCCCTCCGCAGCAGTGCGACGCATATTACCCATGACGATCCCCCTTGTAAATCCCCGCTCTGTTCGTTTGCCGATTTATTGGGCTAAATGGCCAACAAACCCCGCAAACGCCACCCCAACCGTGCTTTTTCCACCGGATGGCTTGACTTGAAAACAGACTCACCCACTATAGTGACCACTACGGTATTCCCAGCAAGATGGACTTATGAGAATCAAACATGCCCTGTTCGCCGCCCTGACCGGCGCGACCCTGCTTGCGGCGCCTGTGCAGGCGAGCGAGCTGACCAAGAGCGATGTCGAGCAGATAGTGCGCGACTATCTGGTCAAGAATCCGGAAATATTGGTCGAGATGTCCAATGCCCTTCGCGCCAAACAGGAGAGCCAGCAGGCCGAGAATGACAAGACGCTGATCGAGGCCCATGCCAAGCAGCTCTTCGCCAACAAGGATCCCGAGAGTGGCAACCCCAAGGGCAGCCTGACTGTGGTCGAGTTCTTCGACTACAACTGCGGCTACTGCAAGCGGGCTCATCCTCTCGTCCAACAGTTGCTCGATGAAGACAAGGACATCCGCTACATCTACAAGCAGTTCCCCATCCTGAGCGAGACCTCCTACTACGCCGCCCGCGCGGCGTTGGCGGTGCAGCTCGGCCAGCCCGACAAGTTCCAGGCCTTCCACGACAAGCTGTACGCCCATCAAGGGTCGCTGGCCGACGAGGCCCAGGTGCAAGCCATCGCCAAGGCCGCCGGGGTGGACTGGAGCAAGGTCGAGGCCAAGATCAAGGATGGCAGCATAGATCAGAACCTGGGTACCAACCGGGCGCTGGCCGAAGCCATGAGCATCTCGGGGACCCCGGGGTTCATCATCGGCGACCAGATCCTGCGCGGTGCGCCACGGGATCTGGCGAGCCTGAAGGCCATCGTCAAGGACGTGCGAGCCGGCAAGAGCATTCAGTAACCCGCTCTTCTCTCGTAAAAAAAACGCCCCGGCATCGCGATGCCGGGGCGTTTTGCCATTCAGGTTCCAGCCCCTCAGGTCTGATAGCCGTTCGGGTTGTTGCTTTGCCAGCGCCAGGTGTCGACCATCATCTGCGCCAGACCCCGCTCGGCCTGCCAGCCCAGCTCGTCCCGGGCCAGGGTAGGCTCGGCCCAGCACTCGGCGATGTCGCCGGGGCGACGGGGCTTGATCTGGTAGGGAATGGGGCGACCGCTGGCGGTTTCGAATGCCTTGACCATCTCCAGCACGGAATAGCCCTGACCCGTTCCCAGGTTGTAGGTGAAGACCCCGGTGTCGCCCTCGATGCGGGCCAGCGCCTTGAGGTGGCCGATGGCGAGATCCACCACGTGGATGTAGTCACGCACGCCGGTGCCGTCCGGCGTCGGGTAGTCGTTGCCAAAGACCCCCAGCTCCTTGAGCTTGCCGACGCCGACCTGGCTGATGTAAGGCAGCAGGTTGTTGGGAATGCCGTTGGGATCTTCCCCGATGAGGCCGCTCTCGTGGGCACCGACCGGGTTGAAGTAACGCAACAGCACTATGGACCAGCGGGGGTCGGATTTGGAGAGATCCCGCAATATCTCTTCGACCATCAGCTTGGAGCGGCCATAGGGGTTGGTGGCGCTGGTGGGGAAATCTTCCCTCAGGGGCACAGAGGCGGGATCGCCATAGACGGTGGCCGAGGAGCTGAACACCAGGCGGAACACGCCGGCCCTGGCCATCTCTTCGCACAGCACCAGGGTGCCGGTCACGTTGTTCTGGTAGTAGGTGAGCGGGATCTGGCTGGACTCCCCCACCGCCTTGAGGCCGGCGAAGTGGATCACAGACTCGATCTTGTGGGCGGCGAACAGCCGTTGCAGGCAGCTCCTGTCCAGAATGTCCCCCTCGACGAAGGTGACCGGCTTGCCGGTGATCCGCTCGACCCGCCTGAGGGACTCGGGGGAGGAGTTGGAGAGGTTGTCCAGTACCACCACCTGCTGGCCGGCACCCAGCAGCTCAACCAGTGTATGGGAGCCGATATAGCCGGCGCCGCCCGTGACCAGAATTGTCATTTTTTATCCCGTGCTTTGCTGAAACTGGGTCAGAGTCTACCCGCCCTGCCCGCGCGGGAAAAGCTCGGGATACCTATGACCCCCTCAGTAGTCGAGGCCGACATCCCCCCTGACGGTGCAGGAGCAGGCGAGCGCCACCCCGCTCTCCAGATCCTGCGCACTCAGCGTCATCACGCTCTGGCGCTCTATCTCCCCTTCCGTGGTGCAGCGACAGGCCCCGCATACCCCGGCGCGGCAGGCGGCCATCATGGTCTCACCCGCCCCCTCCAGCGCCGCCAGCAGGGTCTGGCCCGGCAGGATCTTCACCCTCTTGCCGCTCTTTTTCAGGGTCAGCCAGAAGTGGTCGCTGTCGGCGGCAACTGGCGCCGCACTCGATGCCGCCGCAGGCAGGCCGAAGGACTCCTGATGCAGCTGCGCCGCCGGCAACCCCAGCTCTGCCAGCATGGCGCTCACCACCGCCATATAGGGGGCGGGTCCGCACAGGTAGACGTGACGGCTCAGGAGATCCGGCGCCAGTTCCCTCAGCATCTCCGGGCTGAGTCGGCCCACCCAGGGATGAGCCGTCGGTGCTTCTTCCAGTATCAGTGCGTGGCGCACGCCGGCATGGGGCTCGGCCAGCGCGGCCAGCTCATCTGCGAAGATCACATCCTCAAGGGTTCTGGCGCTGTGAATAAAGCGGATATCCGCGTCTGGCCGCTTGGCCAATTCGTCGCGCAGCATGGCCCACATAGGGGTGATGCCGGAGCCGGCGCTCAGCAGCAGCGGCCGCTCGCAGGGCAGCGCCGTCAGGTTGAAGTCACCGAAGGGGCCGTCCACCCGGATCTGGTCCCCCAGCTGCAAGGTTTGGTGCAGATGATGAGAGACCCGTCCCACGTCCTTGATGGTGACCTGCCAGCAAGGATCCTGCGGGCTGGAGGAGAGTGTGTAGGCGCGGCACAGGGGCTCGCCGTCAATCTCGGTGTGCAGGGTCACGCACTGACCGGCGAGCACGGGGGGCAAGGCGCCATCGGCAGCGACAAACTGCCAGCTGGTCACGTCGTGGGTCTCCGCACGACGGCCGATGCAGCGCAGGGTGAGAGAGGTGGAGGTCATCGCAAGGCTCCTCTTGTCTTGAAGCGATCGTCTTGAAAAAAAGGCGAGCCATCAGGCTCGCCAAAGGCTTACAACATGCTGAATGGATCAGGCCGCCAGGATCTCGGCCAAGTCAGCCTCGGCCGTGGTGGTCCCTTTCAGGCCAAACTGCTCCTCCAGCACCTTGAGCAGGGCCGGGGTGAGGAAGGCCGGAGCGGTCGGGCCGGTGCGGATGTCCTTCACCCCGAGCGCCAGCAGGGTGAGCAGGATGACGATGGCTTTTTGCTCGAACCAGGAGAGCACCAGGGTCAACGGCAGATCGTTGACACCGCACTCGAATGCCTCGGAGAGCGCCAGGGCGAGCTGGATGGCGGAGTAGGCGTCGTTGCACTGGCCCACGTCCAGCAGGCGCGGAATGCCGCCGATGTCGCCGAAATCGAGCTTGTTGAACTTGTACTTGCCGCAGCCCAGGGTGAGCAGCAGGCTGTCCTGCGGTATCCCCTTGGCGAACTCGGTGTAGTAGGCGCGCTCGGCACGGTCGCCGTCACAGCCCCCCACCAGGAAGAAGTGACTGATCTCCCCGGCCTTGACCTTCTCGATCACCGCGGGGGCGGCCTGCATCAGGGCGTTGCGAGCAAAGCCGATGGTGATGAAGTGCTCCAGCTCAACGTGCTTGAAGCCTTCCAGCGCCTGGGCCTTGGCGATAACGGCAGAGAAGTCCTCTCCTTCCAGATGGGTCACCCCCGGCCAGCCGACGATGGAGCGGGTGAAGATGCGATCCGAGTAGTTGCCCACGTTCGGGTCGATGATGCAGTTGGAGGTCATCACCACGGCGCCGGGGAAGTTCGCGAACTCCTTCTGCTGGTTCTGCCAGGCGGAGCCGTAGTTGCCCACCAGGTGCGGATACTGCTTGAAGAAGGGGTAGGCCAGGGCCGGCAGCATCTCGCCGTGGGTATAGACGTTGATGCCGGTGCCTTTGGTCTGCTCCAGGATGAGCTTGAGATCCACCATGTCGTGGCCGGAGACCAGGATGCACTTGCCCGGCACCGGAGTGACGCGCACCTGGGTCGGCTCGGGGTGGCCAAACGCCGTGGTTTCGCCGAGATCCAGCATCTCCATGATGCGGAAGTTGAGCAGGCCTATCTCCATGGCGCACTTGAACAGGGGATCCAGATCGCTGGGATCCGTGCCGAGCCAGCTCATGATGCGGTGGAATTCGGCGGCTACCCCGGCATCCTGCTGATCCAGCACCCGGGCATGCTCCATATAGGCGGCGGCGCCCTTGAGGCCGTAGAGGCAGAGCAGACGCAGCCCCATGATGTCTTCATTGACCTCGCTCTTGCCGCGATTGACCGCAGTCTGGGGCGCATGGGCCAGCTGTTCCAGCAGCTCGCTGCCCGGCTCGAAGCGGGCGGCGGCAGGCAGATCGCTTACCTGCACCGCCAGCGGTGCCAGCTTGGCGGCCAGCTGCTGACGATAGGCCATCGCCTGATTCACATAGCCGACGATGCGCGCCGAGTCGAAGTTGACGTTGGTGAGGGTGGCGAAGAAGGCCTTGGGCACGAAGGCGTCGATCTCGTCATCGATCATGCCGTGCTCGCGGGCGGCCAGGGACCAGGCGCTGAGCCCCTGCAACGCATAGATCAGCACATCCTGCAGATCCGAGGTTTCAGCCGTCTTGCCGCACATGCCTTGTGCGTAAGCGCAGCCATTGCCTGCGGGGGTACGAATTGTCTGTTCACATTGCACACAAAACATCATGCCTCTCCTAATTGGACATTTCAGTTGTTTGTTTTGTGGCGATTCTATTCCCCCGGCTCAAAACTTAATAGGCATTCAATTTACCAATTAACTTTTCATTGATGCAGATCAAATACAAAAAAGCCGCCCAAATTGGGCGGCAAGCGGGTGGATAACATCAAAGACAATTCGGGATTGCAGCAACAGGGGATGCGGAACGATCGGGCCGGCGCCACTCGTGGCATCCGGCCCTGACTTCATCAGGCCAGATAGGCCCGCAGCATCCAGACCAGTTTCTCCTGCTGCTGCACATAGTCGGAGAGGATGGAGGCGGTACCCTCGTCACCGGCTTCGGCGGCCTGCCCCAGGATGCGGCGCTGGGCCACCAGTAGCTCGCGGAAACTCTCCAGCAGGGATTCGACGCAGGCACGGCCGTCGTGCAGCCCCTTCTGCTCGGGGATGGCTGAGACCTTGATGTAGTCGCTGAAGCTGTGCAGGGGCACCCCATCCAGGGTGAGGATGCGCTCGGCCAGGGCATCGACCTTCAGCAGCAGATCGTTGTAGATCTCTTCGAATTTCAGGTGCAGCTCGAAGAACTGGTTGCCGCGGATGTTCCAGTGGAAACCACGAACGTTCATGTAGAGGATCTGGTAGCTGGCCAGCAACTTGTTCAGCTCGGCGGCCAGGGCTTGTGATTGAACGGTATCAAGACCAATGGGGCTCTTCATCATTCACCTCCAGGTGGTAAACATTATCGGGAACGGAGTCAGCATATCCCCGCACAGACTCAAAGGACAATTGCTTGTACCTTGCCCATTGATAGCGATTGGCTATCGTCAGCAGGAAAAACACCCGCTCTCATCGCTCAAGCCGCTCGATATAGAGGATCACCTCCCCCAGATGAATGCCGAACTTGCTGATCTTCGCGCGATTGATCAGGCGATCTTCATCCAGCAGATACATCCAGTCATCGAAGCTCACCCGCACCACATCCCCGTCCGGCAGGGCCAGATCGAGTTGATAGCGCCAGTTCAGGGCAAAGCCTGCCGTCTTGCCCACCGCCTCCCCCACCACGTCCGAGGCGGTGCCGCGCCAGTGACCATCCGCCCCTTTGCTCAGAAACCAGGTGCGGGTCTGCTGGCGACCATCATCGAAATAGAACTGCTCGAACAGCTCCCCCTTGCCCTCTCGCCAGCGCCCCTGCATCTCGACCCGAAAGCGACTGGTCACTTCGCCGCTACGGTCCGTCACCAGGCCATGGGCCACCAGCTTGCCATTGAAGAAACGGGCGAGATCCCAGTTCGGGCCCTGCCCTCTATAGTCATCGAGGCTGGCGCCACAACCAGTCAGCAACAGCAGTGACCACAGCAGCAGAAGGCGCCATGTGCGGTAGAGAGGCATGCGGGACTCCAGTATCAGGGTTGGCCGCGCAGGCGGCGGGTAAGGGCGGGATCGCGACTGTTGTCGGCGAGCCAGATGGCCAGAAAGGCGGCGGAAAACTGCGGATCGGCAAGGGAACCCAGGGGCTTGTCCTGCCACCAGAAGTGACCGGCTCCCGCACTGTCCACATAGAAGGTGAGTCTGTCCCCAGCCCCGACATCGGGCCAGAGGGCGGCGAGCCGGCCGAGCCAGCGCTCGCGATCCGTCTCGCTGCCAAGGCCAAGCCGCTGCCACTCGGCGGCGGTGGCGCTCAGCAGATCTTCCCGCTCTATGGCTCTGGCATAGGTGAGGGTCAGGGCCTGCGGATAGCGACCCGGCTCGTAGCGTCCGCTCGCGCTGTAGAGGGTGGCGTCATAGAGCTTGAACCAGAGCCAGCTCATCTCCCCCTGCCCGACCGGGCTCAGTTGTTGCCAGGGGGTGGCAGAGGCCTGCACCGCACTGGCAAACAGCAGCGTCAGCGCCGCCAGCAAGGTGCTAGCTCCACCCCATGTGCCAATGGGTGGGATCTTCCAGTTCATGCCAGTCCATCTCCTGTTCCTGCAGGGTATTGATATCCTGCATCACCACGCTCGCCAGTTGACCTCGCGCATCCCGCTGGCAGGCCACCACCAGGTAGAAGCGGTCGGCCAGCTCGAACTGGCTCTCCTTGGTCCATTTGGAAAACAACAAGGCGTCGGTCGAAAAGGTGTTCATCTAGGCTCACCCTCCAGCGTCACCGTTACCCACAACAGTACGGGTAACCACCCCATCCAGATCACCGCCAGCAGCGCCGTGCTGATCCAGATGCCCCAGGGTAAGTGCATTGCCCCATGGCAGCCCCTGCCACATAGGAGCTCGCCCCCCACCATACAACAGCGCGCCTGCTGCCAGCGCGGCAAGGCCGAAGCCAGCGCAGACCGTGGGAGAGGGTCAGGGCAAAACCGCACCAGAGCAGCAACAGCCAGAGCGGGAAACCGGCCGGAAACTGGAACAGGCCGAGCCGCCAGAGCAGGATGTCGAGCAGACAGCCTGCCAGGGCGACGGGTATGAGCCGCCAGTCATACCGACGGCGGGGGGAGAAGAGAAAATGGAGCAACAACATCAGCAGCAGCGGGCCAGGTTGCTGCCATTTCACCGCCAGCAACCAGTAGAGGTTGAATCCCAGCAGGTGGGCCCACTGCCACATGGTCAGTGACCGCTCACTGGCAGATCACCGGACCAGCCAAGCGGGCCCGGCTTGGCCGCCTCCAGCTGCACCAGGCTGATGGCCCGCTCCCAGAAGCCCCCCTCGCAATAGGCAAAATAGAAGTGCCACAGCCGGATGAAGTCCTGGCTGTAGCCGAGCCTCGGCAGCTCGGGGGCCAGCGCCAGGAAGCGCTCGCACCAGTGGGCCAGGGTGCGGGCATAGTGGTGGCCGTGATCGTGCAGCCGCACCAGCTGCATATCGGTCTCCCGGGCGAGCAGCCCCGCCATCTGGGAGACGCTCGGCAGGCAGCCGCCGGGGAAGATGTAGCGCTGGATGAAGTCGACTCCGCGCAGATACTGGGCGTGGCGCTGATCGGCTATGGTGATGGCCTGGATCAGCAGGCGGCCACCGGGCTTGAGCAGGCGCGACAGCTGGCGGAAGTAGTCCGGCAGGAAGGCGTGCCCCACCGCCTCTATCATCTCGATGGAGACCAGCTTGTCGAAGTGCCCCTCCAGCTTGCGGTAATCCTCCAGCAGCAAGGTGATGCACTCCCCCAGCCCCTCCCGGGCAATCCACTCTTTGGCGTAGTCATGCTGGGCCTGGGAGATTGTCGTAGTGGTCACCCGGCAGCCGTAATGGCGGGCGGCATAGACGGCGAGGCCGCCCCAGCCGGTGCCTATCTCCAGCAGGTGATCCTCCGGTCCCAGCTCGAGCCGCTCGCAGATGGTGCGCAGCTTGGCCTGCTGCCCCTGCTCCAGGGTGGCCTCGGCGCTCGGGTAGATGGCGCTCGAATACTGCATGTGGCTGTCGAGGAAGCCCTGATAGAGGGCGTTGCCGAGATCATAGTGGGCGGCGATGTTGGATCTCGACCCGGTCAGGGTGTTGCGGCTGCGCCAATGACGCACCTTGTTGAACGGGAAGCTGAGCCAGCCGAGTCGCCGCTCCAGGGTGTCGAGCAGCGGCAGGTTGCGCGCCAGCAGCCGCACCAGCACCACCGGATCCGGGCTGGTCCAGAGCCCCTCCACCCAGGTTTCACCGGCGGCTATGCTGCCCCCCAGCAGCAGGCGGCGATAGAAGGCGGGATCCTGCACCACCACCTCGGCGTGCAGGTCAGTGCCCGCCACCCCGAAGCTGTGGCGCTCGTTGCCGTCCCGCAGCAGCAGTTGCCCCTGTTCGAGGCGTCCCAGCAGACTGAGCAGCAATTGCCTGGCCCCCTTGTCGATGAAAGAGGCAGAGAGGGTTGATTGAGCAAGTTCCATTAGCGGCTCTCCGGATGGCTAAAGATGGGAGTTCGTTTGATAAAAAGACGCAGGGCCTGCCAGTAGATCCCGAGCAGCACCTTGAGGGTCATCCAGGGCCAGCGGACGAGCAGGGCCGCGAGCCCAGGGCGCGACAGCGGCTCGCGGCGCAGCGCCAGGGTGGCGTCGAACAGCTTGGCCTCGCCGGATCTGGGATGACTCTCGATATGGATCAACGTCTCCTCTTCAGGCGGGCGGATGCGCCAGTGATAGCGCATGGCCAGCCCCATGAAGGGGGAGACGTGAAAGTCCTTGTCGTGGGGGGCCAGGGCCGCCAGATCCAGCAGATAGTAGTGGCGCTCGTTCCAGGGGGTGTTCGATACCTCCGCCAGCAGATAGCGCGCCTCCCCCTCCCGGTAGCAGAAGTAGAAGTTGACCGGGCTGAAGTAGAAACCCAGGCAGCGCACGTTGCCGAGCAGCAGCACCCGGCCGTCCGGCTCGGCGTCGCCACCCAGTTCGCTCACCTTGTCCCACACCGCCTGCTTGAGGGGCCCTTCGCCGCCAACCAGATAGTCGTTGCGGCGAAAGGAGAGCAGCCCCGCCCGCTCCACGCCAAACCAGCGTCCCTGGCTGAGCCCCGGCAGCTCGTCCAGATCCAGCCCCAGCATGAAGAGGCCGTAAGAGAAGGCGTGGCTGCGCGGCGCGAAGCGCCGGTGGCGCACCGAGCCCTGCCAGATGGCGCTGATGGTGTCGCTGGCGGCCTTCACAGGCTGGCTCCGAAGCGACTGGCTACGTCCAGGGCGCTGCGCACCCCGTCCTCGTGAAAGCCGTTGTACCAGTAGGCGCCGCAGAAATGGGTGTGCTGCCGGCTGCAGATCTCGGCCCGCCGCTGCTGGGCGGCGATGGAGGCCTGATTGAAGACCGGATGATGATAGACGAAGCGGCGCAGCACCTTGCTCTCGTCCACCCGGCCCTGGGGATTGAGGCTGACGCAGAAGGGTTGCGGCGAGCTTATCCCCTGCAAAATGTTCATGTTGTAGCTCACCAGGGGGCGCGCCTCGTCGTCGTCCCCGAGCTGATAGTTCCAGCTGGCCCAGGCCTTTGGCCGGAGCGGCAGGCAGCTCGCATCGGTGTGAAGCCAGACGTCGTTGGCCTGATAGGCCATGGCACCGAGAATGGCCTGCTCCCCTTCGCTCGCATCCGTCAGCAGGGCCAGGGCCTGATCGCTGTGACAGGCGAGGATCACCTCGTCAAAGTGCTCCTCCCCGTAGCCGCTTCGGATCAGCACCCCCTCGGCCGTGCGCCTTATCCCCTGCACCGGGCAGGCCAGCCGGATCCGCGGCAGCCAGCCTGCGGTGAGCGGGCCTATGTATTCCCGCGAGCCGCCCGGAATGACATACCACTGAGGACGGTTGGCCACATCCAGCAGGCCGTGGTTGGCAAAGAAACGCAGAAAGAAGCCCAGCGGAAAGGCGCGCATGTCCGCCAGGGTGGAGGACCAGATGGCCGCCCCCATGGGCAGTATGTAGTGACGGGCGAAGTAGTCGCTGAACTCCCCCAGTTGCAGGAAGTCCCCCAGGGTAGGTTCACTGCCACCGCCGTGGCGCCCAAGCTCCGCCAGCCAGGCGCGAGCCTCCCGGTTGAAGCGCAGTATCTCGGCGACGAAGCGGTAGAAGCGTGGGCTCAGCAGGTTGCTGCGCTGGGCAAACAGGGTATCCAGATTGTGGCCGTTGTACTCCAGCCCCTGGGGGCTCTTGACCGAGAAGCTCATCTCGGTGGGCTGGCGCGCCACCCCGATCCGCTCCAGCAGTTTCAGGAAATTCGGGTAGGTGCGATCGTTGAAGACGATAAAGCCGGTGTCGATGGCATAGCTGCGACCGGCCAGGCTGACATCCACGGTGGCGGTATGTCCGCCGAGCAGGGGGGCCGCCTCGAACAAGGTGATGTCGTGCCGCTTGTGGAGCAGAAAACCGGCGCTGAGACCCGAGATCCCGGAACCTATGATGGCGATCTTTTTCTTCATGAAGGGGATCCTTTCGAGATGAGGGTGCGCCCCAGCCGCAGCCAGAGCCCCGTCGGCAGTGCGCCCAGCAGGCGCAGCAGCCAGATGAAGCGACGGGGGAAGTGGATCTGGTGGCGACCGGCAGCCAGCCCGCCCATGATGGCGCGGGATGCCTCCTCCACCGTCACCAGACAGGGCATGGGAAAATCATTCTTCGCGGTGAGCGGCGTTTGCACGAAGCCCGGGCGGATCAGGGTGACCCCTATCCCCTTGCTGGCGAGATCGAGGCGCAGGGTATGGGCCAGATAATCGAGGGCCGCCTTGGAGGCGCCATAGGCCTCGGCCCTTGGCAGCGGCAGCCAGCTCACCGAGGAGCTGACGATGACGAGCCGCGACCCGGCCGCCAGCCGCGGCAGGAAGGCGGCCAGGGCGTGGCCGGTGGCGATGAGGTTGGTCTCGATCACCCGGGCAAACAGCGCGCTGTCAAATCCCTCGGCAACATCCATGTACTCGCAGTTGCCTGCGTTGAGGATCACCAGGTCCAGCGTGGGCAGACCGGCGGCGATCTCTGCCATGGCGACGCTGTCCCGTGCATCGAACTGCAGGGGAGTGATGCCGTGAAGCCCCAGCTCCTGCAGTCGCTCGCCGTCCCGGCCACAGCCCCACACCTGCCAGCCAGCGCGCCGATAATCGAGCGCCAGCTGGCGACCTATGCCGGAGGTGGCCCCGGTGATCAGCACGCGTCCGCTCATGCTCCCAGCCTCCCCTTGATGGCGCGCACCACGGGCCCGAGCAGCGGCAACTGCTCGTAGAGCATGGCGCCGAGATCGAAGTAGTCCCGGTGCAGGCAGATCTTGCCCCAGGCATCGAACTGCAGCCGGGTGGCGCCCTCGACCCGCACGGGCCGACCACCGGCGATCCTGGGGTGAGCGAAGATCATGACCCAGCTGAGCCAGGCTTCATTGCCCTGCTGCTGCTGGCTGGTGATCTCGAAGCGGCACTCCTTGAGCCGGTCGTAGAGGGAGGAAAAATAGCGGGTGAGCGCGGCCAGCCCCTCGATGCGGTGGGCCGGATCGATGAACACCACCTGCTCGGCATAGATCTCCGGCAGGCGGTGCAACTGGTGCTTGTCCAGCTGCAGGTAGAGGACGATGAAATGGGCCAGCGCGTCGTTCATGTTATTGCTTCTCCAGGTCACGGAACATCTCGATGGCCCTCACCCGTGCAACGGCATGATCCACCATGGGCGCCGGGTAGTCCTGCCGCCCCTTGAGCCGCAACCAGTTGTGGGGCTGGTGCACATGGGTGGCAGGCAGATCGGCAAGCTCAGATACCCAGGTACGGATAAACTCCCCTTGTGGATCAAATCGTTGCCCCTGAGTCGTCGGGTTGAACACCCGAAAGTAGGGGGCCGCATCGGCGCCTGTGCCCGCCGCCCACTGCCAGCCGCCATTGTTGGCCGCCAGATCCCCGTCGATGAGCTGGCTCATGAAGTAATCCTCCCCGAGCCGCCAGTGGATATGCAGATCCTTGGTCAGGAAACTCGCCACTATCATCCGCAGCCGGTTGTGCATCCAGCCGGTGGCGTTGAGGCAGCGCATGGCCGCATCGACTATGGGATAACCGGTGCGCCCCTCGCACCAGGCGGCAAACGCATCCGGGTCCCAGCTCCAGGGCAGGGCCGCCGTCTCTGGCTTGAAAGGGCGATTCATCGAGAGGGTCGGGATCAGTACCAGCAGGTGGCGATAGAACTCGCGCCAGATGAGTTCATTGAGCCAGACGAAACCGGGCTGCGCCTTGGACTGGGGCCGGCCGCCGAGTCGCTGCTGCAAGGCCGCCACGCATTGACGGGGGCTGACGATGCCCGCCGCCAGATAGGGGGAGAGGATGGAGGTACCCGCCAGCGCCGGAAAATCCCGGGTCTCGCCGTAGTCCAGCACCCCCTGATCCAGGAAGGCATGCAGCCGCCGCAGGGCCTCGGCCTCCCCCACCGGCCAGCGGGGATCCGGGGTCAGCTCCCCGATCCCCTCATCGACAGAGGCCCGCTCGGCCAGCGGCTGCCAGGGCAGGGGCTCGCCCCGGGGTGCCGGGGCTCTGTGGATGACGAAGCCATCCTCATCCAGCGCCTTGAGCCAGGCGCGGCTGAAGGGGGTGAAGACCTTGAACATCTCCCTCCCGCCGGTCAGCACCCGTCCAGGGGGCAGCACGCAGCAGCCGTTGAGCCAGTGGCAACTCACCTCCTGCTCTGCCAGCGCGGCGGTGACCGCATGGTCCCGGCGCTGTTCGTCAAGCTCGATGGCCTGATTGGCGTAGAGCTGGGTGACGCCGAGCTCGCGGCAGAGGTCAGCCAGCGCCGCAGGCACCTCGGCAAAGGTCTCGACTCGCAGCAGATGGAGCTGGATGCCGAGGGCCGCCAGCTCCCGGCCCAGCTCATCCACCTGGGCCAGGATGAAGCGCTGGCGGATGGGGGCCATCTTGTGCTGCCGCCACTGGGTGGGGGAGATGATGAAGAGTGCGGCGACCGGCTCATCGCTGGCGCAGCCATGACGCAGCGCCGGGTTGTCGGAAAGGCGCAAGTCATTGCGAAACCAGACCAGCCTCATGATCTCTTGCTCCCGCGCCCGCTCAAGCCACGGGCGGCAGGCCTGTCCGCCATCACCTCGGCCAGGGTCGCCCGCCAGCCGTGAGCGGCCAGCCAGTCAGCGTCATAGAGTCGCCCCAACTCGCCAAAGAGCCGGGTACCGGCAGGCCAGTCGGCGGCCAGCGCCGGCTTGCCGAGGCCGGCCCCCAGCAGCACCCGCCAGGGGGTGAGGGCTCGCCCCTCCAGCAGGGCGACGTGGCGCGGCTCCACCGCCCCCAGCAACTGCACCTCATAGCCCTGACCTATCAGCTCGTAGGCCGCCCAGACCAGATCGAGAGGGCCCACCTGACCCCAGCTCGCCAGGGTGACCGGCAGCCCCTTCTCCTGCTCGATGAGGTGGCGGGCGAAGCGGGTGTGGAGCCAGCCCAGCCACACCTGTTGCAGCAGCTCGCCATCCGGCCGCTCGCGCCACAGGCCCAGCAGCCGCTCCACCAGCGGCTGCAGCACCCGGCTGCGCACCAGCTCGAAGGGGTAGCTCGCCAGCAGGTCGTTAAGCTCGGCCTCCGCCTTGCGCTGGTTGAAGGCGAGCAGCGCCTGGCTGAACTGCTCCAGGGTCTGCTGCCAGTGATCGCTCACCGGCTGGGACTGGGGCTCGCTCAACAGCCCCTTCACCTGGCCTATGCTCACCCCCCGCTCCAGCCAGCTCAGGATCTCGCCTATCTGGCGGATATCCTGCTCGCTGTAGAGGCGGTGCCCCTTGTCGGTGCGGGCGGGCTGCACCAGGCCGTAGCGGCGCTGCCAGGCGCGCAGGGTGACGGCATTGACGCCGGTGAGGCGGGAGACCTCGCGGATGGGGTAGACCCCCTCGTCCGGCTTGGCGGCATCATCTTGTGGTACATCTGACATGGTGACTTCCATTCAACAGGGTATGGGCGCCCCGAGCCCAGAGGCTGCGGCGGGGCACAAGCGAATTCAGAGCTCGTCACGCAGCTTGCGCGTATCGGGATGTGGCTCTGGATAAGGCTGATCTCGCCATTCTCAAAGCCCGTAACGCAATTTCAGCGTATCGGGATGCGGGTTGAGATAGACCTGCTCGGACAAGTAGGCATTGGGGTATTCCCGCAGGTAGTGGCGGATCAGGGTGAGGGGCACCAGCAGCGGGAAGATGCCGGTGCGGTACTTGTCTATGGTGTCGCAGAGCTCCTGCTTCTGGGCCGGGGTCAGCACCCGCTTGAAATAGCCCTGCAGGTGCATCAGCACATTGGTGTGGCTGCGACGGTTGGCACGCAGGGTCAGGGCCGCCATCAGGCCCTTGATGTAGTTGTCGGCCACCTCCTGCAGGTTGGCCTTGCCGAGGTTGCCGAGCAACTTGCCAAGGGTGCGGTAGTGGGTGGTGGCGTGGGAGAGCACCAGGTACTTGTAGCGCGAATGAAAGCGGATAAGGGCGGCGGCGGTGATCCCGCTGGCGCAGAGCTGCTGCCAGTCGTGATAGGCGAAGACCCGCAGCACGAAGTTCTCCCGCAGTATGGGATCGCACAGGCGGCCGTCTTCCTCCACCGGCAGCAGGGGGTTGGCCTCCATCAAGGCCTTGGCAAAGAGACCAATTCCCTCCTTGGCGCTCCCTTCGTTGTTGGCGCCATAGATGCGCACCCGCTCCATGCCGCAGCTGGGTGACTTGGCACAGAGGATGTAGCCGGAGATGAAGTCGAGCTGGCGCGCCTTCTGCTCGCTGAAGGCGATGAGCCGCTCGGTGACGTCGAAGCTGCCGTTGCTCGCCTCGGCCCGCACCTCCCCATGGCGCTTGACCAGGCGGATGGCGGCGCGGGGTGCGCCGAGGCCGATGGCCATCTCGGGGCAGACCGGGTGATAGTCGAAGTGGGCGCCAAGATCCCGTTCGCAGAAACTGGAGCGCTTGTGGCCCCCGTCGAACCGCACTTCCTGCCCCAGCAGACAGGCACTGATACCGACCTTGATCTTGTACATGATTGCGCCCCTTGTATAAGCATTGAACCAGTTATAGCAGTTATACAAAGAAATGAAAGTTGTATAACTATTACGGACCGATACGACACAAGGGGGAAAACAGGATCACCGGAAAATGAAAAAGCCCATGACCGGGGTCATGGGCAAAATGGACGTCACGACAGACAGGGAAATCAGAAGCTGTATTTCACACCCAGGCTGGTGATGGATCCTTTCTGCAGATCCCAGTTGCGGTAGGTGTAATCGGCGGTGAGGGCCAGGTTCTGGCTCACCTTGTAGGCGGCACCCGCCTTGAAGTCGTGCATGTCGTCGGTCATGTTGGCGTAGCGATAGCCGGTGGAGAGCTCGACGGCGCCGATGTCGTAGCGCAGGCCTACTTCACCGTAGAGGCTGCCGCTCTGCTTGCGGGTGATGTCGTCCCAGCCGCTGTCGTTGACGTTGGAGGCAAGCTCGCGCTCCATGCTGTAGCCCATCAGACCCGCTTCACCGTACAGGTTCAGGCCGGTGCTGAGGGGAGTGAATACCCCCATACCCAGATTGGAGATGGCCATGCTGTCATTGCCGCTGTTGCGGGAGGTGTATTCGGAGCCGAAACGGCCGTAGAAGTTGGAGCCGAAGCTCTTGGAGAGATCCAGGCTCAGACCACCGAAATCGCGGTTGTTGCTGTCCTTGCCACCGACGTAGTCGGACTTGGTGTGTGCCCAGGTGGCAGATCCCTTGGCGTAGCTGAACGCATCTTGCGCCAGGACGGAGGTGGAAGAGAGGCCGGCCAGAACCAGAACAGACAGTGCGAGTTTTTGCATTTAGTTGACTCCGATTGTTGAGTTAGGCGGAACCTAACTGGAATGGAGCCATTGTGACGGGCGAGGGGGGAGGTGCCGAGCGGCAAGCTGTTGCCAAACCATGTCAGATGTAAGCAGATATTGCTGGCGGTTACCGGAGCAACACTCCATGGGGGACGGGCCTGCCCGTCCCCGCCGCTATCCTAGCGGAATTCCACTTCGTCGATCTGCACCCGCACCAGCGGCTTGCCGGTCAGATTGGCCGGGCGGGCCAGCTCGATGGCCCGCGACGGACGCTGCTCGCCCTTGCGCAGATAAGATTCAGGCAGACGATTCTCCCCGACCCAGAAGCGCACCGGCTGGGTCGCCAGCTGCACCCCCTCGGCACTGAACAGGGTCAGGCTGCCGTTGACCCGCACCACGTTGCGGCTGCCGGTGTTGCTCACCATGAACTGCAGACGCAGCGGATCCTCGCCCTCCACCTGGTTCAGGGTCACCGTGATCCCGTCCCGGGTCGCCTGGGCCAGCAGGTCGGGATTGGCCAGGGCCTGCTCGGTCAGCACGGGCGCCGCCACGCTCGTCGTCACCGTCTTGCCGGCCACCGTCTCGGCGGGCTTCACCAGCAGGTATTCCCAGGTGAAGTCGTCGTTGAGCTGCACCTGACGGCCATCGGCCAGGGTGACCTGGGTCAGGGGCGCGGCCTGGGCCAGCATGGGGGAGAGGCAGAGGGCAAGCAGCAGTCTGGACAAGGGTTTCATGGGCAGATGACTCGATAGGGATGCAGAAGGAGCAGTATAAAGAGTCGGGCTGCCCTTGCCTATGACCCGACTCACGTTACGGGCCTGGGCCGGGGTCAGATGACCAGCTGCTGGGGGTCTTCCCCCGATACCATGTCCAGGGTCACCAGATCGAACTGGGCGCTCTTGAGCGCCTTCTGGATGCTCGGCTGCATGTCGAACACCAGGGCCCGCATACGCTGGGGCACCCTGATCCTGGCCAGGGTGGTGACCCTGTCCGCCAGGGTATGGAAGAAGACCTGGGCCCCGTCCAACCCCATGTCGAACAGCATCTGCTCGGCCATGTCCACCATGCGCAGGTGGCGCCGGTCCAGGGACTCGACGTCGGAGAAGCGCTGGCTCAGGCAAGCCTCTCCCCCCGCCCCCCACAGGGCCAGCTGGCGCTTGTGGAAGCCATAGCGAAAGTCCCTGTGAGTCATGCCCTGCTCGGCAAAGATCCAGAGGGTATTGGCCGGCACGCTGTCGAAACGCCGCAGATACTCCCGCATCTCCTCCACCGAGGCCGACATCAGGATAGGGGGGCCGTCATCGTGCTCGAGCTGCTGGCAGAGGTAGCGCACCGGATCCGTCACCTCCGCGAGGTGGCCGAGGTGCACGCTGAAGATCATCTCGTCGGTCCTGATCACCTGGTGGGCGATGCCGTAGTGCTTGCAGTAGCGCTTGGCCCGGGCCACCGCCTTGCGACTCAGGGTCGGGTTGTCCAGGGTGATGGCCCGAAAGCGGACCCCGCTGGCCCGGCACAGATCCATGCTGTAGCAGGACTCCAGCCGGCCGGAGAAGGAGACAAGCAGTTCGCCGTAACCGGCCAGGGTATTGATGAGCCTCTGTTCCCTGGCCTGAAATAGCTGATCGTATCCCCGATTCAGCGCGACGACATTGGCATCCATAACAACGGCTCCGGATGATGAATAGGATGTTATTTTGCGATGACAAAGCTGAATAGACACTTAAAGAATGGGGACAAAGTTGTTCTTTATTCGTCCAAGAGGCAAATCAGCCCCCCTTTTCTCCGGGCCCGGCGAAGGGCCCCTCAGGCGGGCAACCATCCCTGCTCGACCAGCTGCCGGCGGCATGCGGGGGCGTCGGTGAACACCATGCCCTGCAGGCCGAGCGCCCGGGCCGCCGCCACGTTGGCCGGGCTGTCGTCGATAAAGAGACACTCTCCGGCCTTGAGGTCGAACGACACAAGCAGATAGCGGTAGATGTCGGGCTCGGGCTTGAGCATCCGCACCCGGGCCGACACCACCTTGCCGCTGAAGAAGCGCCAGAACTCCTGATGCTGCTCCAGCCAGTCGATGCTGGCATGGCCCATGTTGGAGAGGGCGTAGAGCCGGTGACCGGCACTGTGCAGCGCCTCGATAAGCGCCACCATGGCAGGATCCGGCTGCAGGGAGGCGGGCACCGCCTGCAGGATGGCGAGGTTCTGTGCCATGGGCAGGCCGGTGCGCGCCTCTGCCTGGCGCGCCATGGCGTGCAGGGAGAGGGTGCCCCTGTCCACCTCCAGCCAGTCGGGGTGGTTGAACAGCAGCTCCGCCAGGGCCTCGGCGCCATCCGGTCCACGCACCGAGCGCACTATGCCGACCGGATCCCAGCTCACCACCACCCGTCCCAGATCGAAGATAATCGCCATCCTCTCGCCTCCCTCTCATTGACCAGCAACAACGGGACCGGTGTGACACTCATTCGTCCAGGGATCCCGACCACCTACCCTGCCCCGTTCAACGCACCGGGGCAAGTTTTACTTGCATCGGCGTGCCAAATCCCTTAATGGTTATGACGTTACATTCAGGACAACATCATGCACACACCATTCTTCTTTGCTTTCTCGTTTATCCGGCCCTCATGAGGGAAGGCCCTGTCGTCGCATCAACAGAAAGCAAAGACGAATCGAGCCTCCCCCCGCGGAGGCTTTTTTTTGCAGCAACCACCACAGAAGATTTGGATAGGGAACCACCATGGCAACGCTCGACGAGATCAGACAAGACATCACCCAGTTGGATCAGGAGCTGCTCGCCCTGCTGGCCAAACGCAAGACCCTCAGCATCGAGGTTGCCCGCGCCAAGCAGGCCAATCCCCGTCCCATCCGCGACACCCAGCGGGAGCAGGATCTGCTGGTTGCCCTGATCCAGAAAGGGCGTGCCCTCGGACTGGATGCCCAGTACATCACCCGCATCTACCACACCATCATCGAAGACTCCGTGCTCTCCCAGCAGGCCTACCTGCAGAGCCTGCTCAACCCCCAGCAGCAGGAGCCCATGACCAGCGTCGCCTACCTGGGCCCGCGCGGCTCTTACTCCAGCCTGGCCGCCCGCAAATACCTGGCGCGCTACAAGGATCAGGTGATAGAGGTGAACTGCCAGAACTTCCGCGAGGTGCTGGACACCGTGGAGTCGGGGCGCGCCGCCTTCGGGGTGCTGCCCATCGAGAACACCAGCTCGGGCTCCATCAACGAGGTGTACGACGTGATGCAGCACACCACCCTCTCCATCGTCGGTGAGCTGACCTACCCCATAGAGCACTGCATCCTCACCGCCGTGCCCACCGAGCTGTCCCGCATCAAGACCTTCTACGCCCACCCCCAGGTGTTCCAGCAGTGCTCCCACTACCTCAGCAAGCTGGAAGGGGCGCGCCACGAGATCTGCGACTCCTCCTCCAGCGCCATGATGAAGGTGAAGGAGCTGGGGAGCCCGGAGGCGGCGGCCATCGGCAGCGCCGCCGGGGGCGAGCTGTATGGCCTCGACGTGCTGGCCGAGCAGCTCGCGAACCAGAAGGAGAACTACAGCCGCTTCATCGTAGTGGCGCGCAAGCCCATCGACGTGGCGCCCCAGATCCCGGCCAAGACCACCCTCATCATGTCCACCTCCCAGAAGCCGGGCTCCCTGGTGGAGGCGCTGCTGGTGCTGCGCAGCCACGAGATCAACATGACCAAGCTGGAATCCCGTCCGGTGCAGGGCAACCCCTGGGAGGAGATGTTCTACCTGGATGTCTCCGCCAACCTGCAGACCCCAGAGATGCAGGCCGCCCTGCTGGAGCTGACCAAGATCACCCGCTACGTCAAGGTGCTGGGCTGCTACCCGAGCGAAGACGTCAAGCCGACCGCAGTGCCGCCGGTGCTGATGGGCAGCTAAGCCCCGAACGGCAAGAGGCGAGCATCAGGCTCGCCTCTCTCTTTCGTCTCCTCCCCGCTGGCGGCGCCGCAGCCCCCAGTCCCCCGATTTAGCGTTCGGAAAAACTGAGCGACATATCCCCATCATTCACTCCTGTTATACGACCTGGGCCGCCAACCGGGCCCCAGACTCACGCCGGCGGGGTGCCAACCCCGCTCCTGCCCCCTGCCGACCCGACCCCCGGACAACAAAAAGGCGAGCCTGCGCTCGCCTTTGTCTGTGCTGTGACGACCGCCTGGCTCATGCCGGCGTCCGCACGCACCCGCCCTGGAACTGACCCGACATCGGCTGGCTCAGGTGACGGAGGATAACGTCCCGCTTCGGGTGCTAGAACTGGCCCGCCATCAGCTGGTTCAGGTGACAGAGGGTGGCGTCCCGCTCCTGGCGCTAGAACTGGCCCGCCATCAGCTGGTTCAGGTGATAGAGGTTGCGGGTGTCGAGCTCCAGCTCGGTGGCATAGGTGTTGCCACGGGGATAGGTCGCCACCACACGGGCACCGCGCACCATACCGGCCACAGACACATCCAGGGAGTTGGAGGTCTGGGTCAGGTCCTTGTAGCTGCTCTGGCCACGCACCTGCTGGCCGTTGAGCTGCTCCGCCAACTCCCGGTAGGCGTCCATCTTGGACGCGCGGATAGCCTGCAGCATCTTCTCCGACTGGGAGGGGCCGGGCTGGATGTCGATCACCGCGTAGCCCACCGCCTTGAGCACCGGGAAGTCATCCGGCTTCTCCCCCTGGTCGTAGTTTACGACCCGGTTCCCGCTACACGCCGTCAGCAACATGGCCATCAGGCAACCCAACAAGATTTTCATCGCTTTCTACTCCTCAGAAATCAGGGGGTCAGGTTGACCAGATGGCCGGACGCGCTCTGGCCGCCCCGCATCAGGTAACCCCGGTTGACCGATGCCCGGCCAAACGAGTTGCTGGCGCCGGACAGATATTGTTGCGGGATCAGGCTCTGGGCCGTGGTCTCCACCATCTTGGTACGCAGATCGATGATCCTGGCATTGACCAGGATCCCCTGCGAATTGCGGCTGAAGGTGCCGGTCAGGATCCGGGAGATGGGCAGGCGGGCGGAGAGATCCTTGTAGTTGCGGCTCATCACGAAATCTCCACTGGGGGTCACTTGAATGCTGCCCGTGGTCTTGAAGTCCACCACTACCTCACCGCGCCGGTTCAGCTCGTAGATGAAGCTCTCCTCGATCTGCAACCCCATCCAGTTGGTGTCTTTCAGGGTGTCGAGATCGACGAAGGAGGCGACGGCGATGGGCTCGCTCAGGGTGGTGAGGGACTTGCGCTCCATCAGCTGATCCGTCATGCGGGCCACCAGCCAGTTGAGCTCCATCCCCTTGGCCGCCTGCCGGGGATCCCCTTGATCCCGGTTGATGGGGTCGGCCGACCCGCAGCCGGCCAGCGCCAGCGCAATCGCCAGCGCCGTGATAATTCTGTTCATGGATACCTGTTCCTGTATCTACACCTGACTTGTTATCGGTCGCAGCGGCCAACACTTGAGACGGGAATGCGCCAAGGATCGCCCGATGATCCGCCAGAGGGCCTTGGGCGGCGCCAATAAAGAGGCTGGAGCCTGGAAATGCGGCGAGCTGTACACCCTTTCGCCGGAACAAGGCATGGATCTTGCTTTTATTTGCGCACCCGGTGCAAACCAGGCCAGTGTCCATGAAGCCGCTCATCCGCCCCCCGGGGTGCAAGAGGGGTTCGTCTATTCAAGGTGTACGTTATGAAAGTTGTGCTGCTGTCAACCCTGTTGCTGGCCAGTCTGTCGGCCCGCGCCGAGCTCATAGAGGCGCAAGGCAGTGCCGCCATCCTGGGGGGCGACGAGGTCTATGCCCGCGAGCAGGCGACCCGGGATGCGCTGCGTCAGGCCCTGCTGGCCAGCGGCGCCTCCGTCTCCAGCATCCAGCGCCTGGAGAACGGCAGCCTGCGCTCCGAGCAGATCCAGATCCGCTCCGGCGGCGACATCCGCCAGTACCGCCTCAAGCGCGAGGAGGTGCGCAACGGCCGCATGTACATCACCCTGGTGGCCGACATCCAGGCCGAGCGGCAGATCTGCCAGACCCAGCACTACGCCAAGGATTTGACGCTGGTACGCCTGCGCATGCGCTACCCGGATCAGGCGAGCACCGGCGCCCTCGACGACATGCCGGCGGATCTCTCCCGCCGCCTGTTCGAGACCCTGGCGGCGGTGCCCCAGGGGGTGGTCGCCCGCCAGTGGCTGGACGAGAACCTGCGCATCGATCCCCTCCACCTGCAGCAGGGGGATCGCAGCGCCCTCGAGGAGATCAAGGCCCTGAGCCTGCGCACCGACAGCCAGTATCTGGTGCTCGGCAGCATCGACGATCTCTCCCTCGAGCCCCAGGGCAACCAGCTGACCAGCTGGTATGAAGACCCGATCCGCAACTTCCGCATGCAGCTCTACCTGTTCGACGGCATCAACGGCAGCCTGCTCGGGCGCAAGGAGTATCAGGGCCGGGCCAACTGGACCTTCTCCAAGCGGGAACAGGTGGGCAGCCACAGCGGCCAGTTCTGGCAGTCCAGCTACGGCCAGGAGGTGAGCTACCAGCTGAAGGAGGCGGCCCAGGACATCATCGCCGAACTCGCCTGCGCCCCCGTCACCGCCCGCATCGTGGCCCAGCACGAACGGGGCCCCCACATCAGCCTGGGCCGTCGCAACGGGGTCAAGCTCGGGGATCAGTTCCGCGTCCAGCACAGCGCCGACTTCATCGACCCCTATGGCAAGTCCCGGGTGATGCGCAACCCCGCCGACGGCCTGTTCGAGGTGGTGCAGGTGTTCGAGGATGGCGCCATCATCAGCAGTCAGAACAAATATTCGCCGTTTAATGTACAAATCGGTGATTTGGCCGTATTGGAATAGGAATCAAGGGTTTAAAAGCACAATGCTTCTTGTATAATGCCCGCCACAAGGTTCCCGTAGCTCAGCAGGATAGAGCGGTCCCCTCCTAAGGGACAGGCCACTGGTTCGACTCCAGTCGGGAACGCCATACAAAACAAGGGGTTGGCATCGAAAGATGCCAACCCCTTGTGCCTTTCTGGCCCAGGCGGCCAGCCCCGACCCTCCCAGGCAAAGCCTCCCGGCACCAAGCGGCGCGCCAGATACGGATCCCCGCTCGCCTGCTCCCTTCCTGACCGAAACAACTGTCATCTACGCTTGAAGTGCGCCGTCCGGGATGACGGCCACTCCTCATCCGTTCGAGAAAAAGAAGGACATCATGGCTAGCAAGAAAAAATCCAAAGCAGAACAGCCGGTACCGGTCACCGAGCCCAAGCCCCTTGGCAACAAGGCATACGAGAAGGAGCTGCGTCGCCTGCACGTGGAGCTGGTGAAGCTGCAGCAGTGGGTAGTGCACAAGGGGCTCAAGGTCTGCATCGTCTTCGAGGGGCGCGACGGCGCCGGCAAGGGGGGCACCATCAAGGCGATCACCGAGCGGGTCAGCCCCCGGATATTCAGGGTCATAGCGCTGCCGGCCCCCACGGAGCGGGAGAAGAGCCAGCTCTATTTCCAGCGCTATATTCCGCATCTGCCGGCGGCGGGCGAGATCGTCATCTTCGATCGCAGCTGGTACAACAGGGCCGGAGTGGAGCGCATCATGGGCTTTTGCAGCCAGGAGGCGAGCGACAAATTCCTGGCTGGCACCCCCATGGTGGAAAAAGCGCTGGTGGACTCTGGCATCATTTTGCTGAAGTACTGGCTGGAGGTGACCCCGGAAGAGCAGGAGCGACGGCTGCGGGATCGCATCGACGATGGGCGCAAGATCTGGAAGCTCTCCCCCATGGACATCAAGTCCTTCGATCGCTGGGATGACTACACCCGGGCGCGGGACGCCATGTTCATCGCCACCGACACCGCCTGGGCCCCCTGGTTCGTGGCTCGCTCAGAGGACAAGAAACGGGTGCGGCTCAACATCATCTCCCACCTGCTGAACCACATTCCCTACGAGGAGCTGCCAGCCGAGCCGGTCAAGCTGCCAAAACGCAAGATTGGCAAGGTCAAGGCCTCGGAGCACCCGCTCCGGGTGATCCCGGAACTCTTCTGATCACCGTCAAGGGGCAGCCTCCGGCTCGCCCCTTGTCCCCTCACTCCCTGCTCTGCTGATACTGGCGGATGAGTGTCCTGGCATTGGGGGGCTTCTGGCTC
The DNA here is from genome assembly GCF_965119515.1 of Aeromonas sp. Marseille-Q7275. Classification (NCBI taxonomy): domain Bacteria; kingdom Pseudomonadati; phylum Pseudomonadota; class Gammaproteobacteria; order Aeromonadales; family Aeromonadaceae; genus Aeromonas; species Aeromonas sp. Marseille-Q7275. The sequence goes on along the minus strand of NZ_CBCPLW010000001.1, from coordinate 87,237 downwards.
GTCCCTTGCCCCCTCAATCCCTGCTCTGCTGATACTGGCGAATGGCCGCCCAGGCATTGAACAGGGCATTGGGGAACCTCCGGATCATTCCTTGCTCTCTCACTCCCTGCTCTGCTGATACTGGCGAACCGCCGCCCTGGCATTGAACAGCATGCGATCCTCCCCCAGCTGGTCGGCCAGCCCGCTGCGGCGCACGTTCTCGAGCACCCCGGGATTGAGCCCAGCCAGCCAGAGGGTGACCCCCCTGGCGCGGGCCTGCTGCTCCCCCTCCATCAGCATCATCAGCGCCGAGTACTCCACGTCCTGCACCCGGCTCATGTCCAGCACCACCACCTCGGGCTGGTGAGTCTCGGTCAGCTCGCGGATCCGGGCCGCCACATGCTGCACATTGATGAAGAAGAGGCGCCCCTCCGGCCGCAGGATGAGCAGGCCAGGAATCGTCTCGTCATCAGGATGGCGCGCGACCAGCGGCCTCAGCACATCCTCCCCGGGCTTGCGGCCAATCACATAGACGGGCGGCTGCGCCGTCTGGCTGGCCAGCCCCAGCAGGGAGGCCAGGATGGCGACCACTATCCCCTCCAGGGTGCCAAACAGCAGCACCCCCAGGCAGGCGATGGCGGCCCAGCGAAACTCCATCATGCGAATCTGCCCTATCTTGCGAAACTCCCCCGGCTGGATGAGCCCCACCGAATAGACGATGACCACCACCGCCAGGGTGGCGCTCGGCAGCCAGGAGAGCAGCGGGGCGAGGAAGATCATGGTGGCCAGCGCCATGGCGGCGGTGACGGCGGAGGCCCACTGGCTCAGGCCCCCGACGGAGCGCACCACGGCGGTCTGGGAGGTGCCGCCCCCCGCCGGCATGCTGCCGCAGAAGGCGCCCCCCAGGTTGGCCAGCCCGGTGGCCACCAGCTCGCGGTTCGGGTTGATCTCGGGCTCTTCCTTGCCCACAAAGGCCCGCCCTGCGGCTATGGTCTCGGTGAAGCTCATCAGCGCTATGCCCGCCGCCCCCGGCAGCAACTGCAACACCAGGGTCAGGTCCGGCATCGTCAGGGCGGGCAAGCCGGTGGGGATGGTCCCGACTATGGCCACCCCCGCCTCGTTCAGGCCAAAGCCCCACACCAGGGCGATGCCGATGCCCACCCCCAGCAAGGGGGCGGGGGAATGGGGGAAGCACCACTCCATGAACACCAGCACCACCAGGGTGGCCAGGGCGACTCCCAGGGTCAGCCAGGAGCTCTGGGGCAGGGCCAGCCCCAGGTGGTAGAGATCCAGGAAGAAGTTCTCCTTCTGCAGGTGCACCCCGAACAGCTTGGGCAGCTGATCGAGGATGATCACCAGCCCTATGCCGCTCTTGAACCCCACCAGCACCGGCAGGGAGATGAAGTTGGCCACGAAGCCGAGCCGCAGCACCGCCGCCAGCATCAGCATGGCCCCCACCAGCAGGGTCAGGGTGGCGGTCACTGTGAGCAGCCGACCGGGATCCCCGTCCGGCACCACCAGCCCGAGCTGGGTCGCGGTCAGGATAGCCAGGGTACTGGTGGAGCTGACGCTGAGCACCCGGGAGGAGCCCAGCAGGGCGTAGAGCAGCATGGGCACGAAGGCGGTGTAGAGACCGACGGCCACCGGCAGACCGGCCACGCTGGCATAGGCCATGGCCTTGGGCAGCACGACCGCCGCCGCTGTGACGCCGGCCAGCAGGTCGGACAGGGAGCGCCTTGGCGCCGACGCGGGTGATGACATCTTATCCTCCATGAACTCATGGCCCTATGGCCCCGATGCTGCACCGGCGCTCGAATGACCGTTGCCAGCCTATGACCATGGCCGCTCGCCCAGGCGTGCGAGCCATGTCTCATCGCACCATCAAGTGTACGCGCCCCGCCTTGCGTCGGGCTGAATGCCTTGAGAGTCGCGGCGGGGAAAGCCCGCAGAGCGGGCCATCGCTCTCCCTCTGTTGGCAACCCCCTATACTTCAGCGACGTTGCGCCGCCGGCCAGCCCCCCTTCCAAGAGGAGATCCCCCTTGCTGCGACTGCTTCCACTTCTGCTGATCTGCCTGGTGAGCCCGCTCCGGGCGCTGACACTGACGCCCCTGGTGGAGGGGCTCAACCATCCCTGGGGGCTGGTCCTGCTGCCGGGGGGCGGCTATCTGATTGGCGAGCGCCCGGGCCGCCTGCTGCGCATCGACGCCGACGGCGAGCGCCATGTCATCTCGGGTCTGCCCCCCATCGCCAATCAGGGTCAGGGGGGCCTGCTCGATCTCGCCCTGGACGACGAGGGCTGGCTCTATCTCAGCTACAGCGAGCCGGGGGACGGCGGAGCCGGCACCGCCGTGGCCCGGGCCCGGCTGCAAAAGGATACCCTCGTCGACTGGCAACTGCTGTTTCGCCAGCAGCCCAAGGTGGCCGGCGGCGCCCACTTCGGCTCCCGCCTGGTACTGACCGAGGACGGCTATCTCTTCATCACCCTAGGCGATCGCTACAGCGAACGGGAGCGGGCCCAGACGCTGGATAACCACCTCGGCAAGACGGTGCGCCTGCACAAGGATGGCCGGGTGCCCGCCGACAATCCCTTCGTCAAGACGGCGGGGGCCCTGCCGGAGATCTGGAGCCTGGGCCATCGCAACATGCAGGGGGCCGCCCTGCGCCCAGGCAGCCAGCAGTTCTGGGCCCACGAGCACGGCCCCCAGGGCGGGGACGAGGTGAACCTCATCCTGCCGGGCCACAACTACGGCTGGCCCAGAGTGACCTTCGGCGAGGAGTACGGGGGCGGCAAGATTGGTGTGGGCCAGAGCGCGCCGGGTCTGACGCCGCCGCGCTGGATCTGGGTGCCCTCCATCGCCCCCTCGGGCATGGCGTTTTATCAGGGCGCCCTGTTCAAGGTGTGGCAGGGAGATCTGCTGGTCGGCGCCCTGCGCGGTCAGGCCCTGCTGCGCCTTCGCCTCGCGGGGGACAAGATTGTCTCGGAGGAGCGGCTGCTGACCGATCTCGGGGAGCGGATCCGTACCCTGCAGGAGGGAGCGGACGGCGCCCTCTATCTGCTGACGGACTCAGGCAAGGGGCGCCTGCTCAAACTGACCCCATGACATGGAGGCCGGCCCCGGACCGGGCGCCGGCGAGGAGGAAGCATGAACAAGAATCGAACCCTGCTGGTGCTCTGTGCCAGCCTCTGGTTGCTGGGCTGCAACACCATCCACGGGGTGGGACGGGACATAGAGAAGGCGGGCGAGGTGATCCAGGGATCCGCCAACCTGACGAGCGAGCCTCAGGCCGGCAAAGAGTGACAGGCTGACACAGTCACTCGACGCCGGAGGCCAGGCTGGCCAGCGGCGCCATGGTCACCCTGACCCCGTGCTGCGCCAGCGCCTCCCGGGCGCTCTGGGGCAGTTGCTCGTCGGTGATCACCTGATCGATCGCATCCCAGCCCACCACGTTGAAGGTGCCCACCTTGCCATATTTGGACGAGTCGCAGATGAGGATGCGGGTCGCCGCCGACTCCACCACGGCCCGCTTCACCGGCACCTTCTGCTCGCTCGGGGTGGAGATCCCCTGCCCGTCCCAGGAGGAGGAGGAGAGGAAGGCAACGTCCAGATGGAGGTTGCGCAGGAAGTGGGCGGTGGCCTCACCGGCGCAGGACTGGTTCTCGCGAATGACCTGGCCCCCGGTGTGATAGAGGCGGCAGCGACCGTGCTCGATGAGGTAGGCGCACACCATGAAGTCGTTGGTCACTATCATCAGATCTTCCCGCAGCGCCAGCTCCCGGGCCAGCTCCAGGGAGGTGGTGCCGGCATCCAGATAGACGGTGCTCCCCTCGCTCACCTGGGCGGCGGCGAGCCGGGCGATGGCCAGCTTGGCCCCCTGCATCAGGCTGCGCTTGGTGGCGTGAGAGGGCTCGCTCTTGATCCGCTGGGAGAGGCTGACCCCGCCCGAGACGGAGAGCACCCGCCCCTGCTCCTCCAGCTTCTGGATGTCGCGCCTGATGGTCATGTGGGAGACCTGCAACCAGTCGGTCAGCTCCACTATGCTGACCACGCCGCGCTCTGCCAGCAGTTGCAGGATACGTTGCTGTCGCTCTACGGGAATCATCTTGCCTCGCACCTCGGGGAAGGGAAGGCGCCATTCTACCCCAGCGACCTGGGAAAAAATGATAATTAACCTGAAACGAGCTCACAAATCACATTTTCTCACAAAAATGGCGCCATTTATTGACTCGAAAGAATCTCAACCCTCAGAAATAACAAAAATTAACACACAATAAGTTATTTTTTGTGACACCTGCCTGATATTTCATCGCCGCAAGCCTCTACTATCGGCTCATCAGTCGTAATCGAGGAATCACGAGATGAGCACTCCCTATCATGTTGCGGTCATCGGCCTGGGCGCCATGGGCATGGGCGCCGCCCGCTCCTGCCTGCGGGCCGGGCTCACCACCTATGGCATCGACCTCAGAGAGCAGGCCCGCAGCCAGTTGCAGCAGTCCGGTGCCGCCGCCGTCATGGCCGATGCCAGACCCCTGGCCGAGACCCTCGATGCCGTGCTGTTGCTGGTGGTCAACGCCACCCAGGTGCGCCGCATCCTGCTCGGCGAAGAGGGGCTGGCCCGCCACCTCAAACCGGGCACCGCCATCATGGTCTCTTCCACCATAGCGGCCGAAGAGGCGAGCGCCCTGGCCGCCGAGCTGGCGCAGCTGGGGCTGCCGATGCTGGATGCGCCGGTTTCCGGGGGCGCCATCAAGGCCGATGCCGGCGAGATGACGGTGATGGCCGCAGGCTCAGACGCCGCCTTCGACAAGCTGGCCCCGGTACTGGATGCAGTGGCCGGCAAGCTCTACCGGGTCGGCAGCGAACCGGGCCAGGGCAGCACGGTCAAGATCATCCACCAGCTGCTGGCCGGGGTGCACATCGCGGTGGCCGCCGAGGCCATGGCCCTGGCCAGCCGGGCCGGCGTCTCCCTGGATCTCATGTATGACGTGGTGACCCATGCCGCCGGCAACTCCTGGATGTTTGAAAACCGCATGCCCCGGGTGCTGGCCGGTGACTACCAGGCCCGCTCCGCGGTGGACATCTTCGTCAAGGATCTCACCCTGGTGGCGGACACCGCCAAGGCGCTGCGCTTCCCGTTGCCGCTCGCGAGCACCGCGCTGAACATGTTCCTCGACGCCAGCAACGCAGGGCACGGCCAGGAAGATGACAGCGCCGTCATCAAGACGTTCTCCGGCATCCAGCTGCCGGGTCAGGAGGAGCAAGCATGAAACTCGGTGTCATCGCAGACGACTTCACCGGCGCCACCGACATCGCCGGTTTCCTGGTGGAGAACGGCCTCTCCACCATCCAGTTTGCCGGCATCCCGACAGCGGCGGATCTGACCGGGGTCGATGCAGTGGTGATCAGCCTCAAGAGCCGCTCCTGCCCGGCCGATGAGGCGGTGCGCGACTCCCTGGCGGCCCTGGCCTGGCTCAAGGCCCGCGGCTGCCCGCGCATCTACCAGAAATACTGCTCCACCTTCGACAGTACGGCGACGGGCAATATAGGCCCGGTCACCGACGCCCTGCTGGCGGCGCTGGAGAGCCGGTTCACCCTGATCTGCCCGGCCCTGCCAGTGAACGGTCGCACCGTCTATCAGGGCAACCTCTTCGTCGGTGCCCAGCCGCTGGCCGAGTCCGGCATGCGCCACCACCCCATCACCCCCATGACCGACAGCAACCTGCTGCGGCTGATGGAGGGGCAGGCCGCTGGCCGCGCCGGTCTGGTGCCGTTCACCACCATAGCGCAGGGTGCCGCCGCCATTGCCGACGCCTTCGAGCAGCTAACACAAGCTGGCGTGCGCTACGCCGTGGTCGACACCCTGACCGAGCAGCACCTGCTGGACATCGCCACCGCCGCCCTCCACATGCCCCTGGTGACCGGCGGCTCCGGCCTCGCCATCGGCCTGGCCCGTCAGCTTGGCAGCGGCGATCAGCAGGGTGCCCGCGAAGCGGGCTGGCCCAGAGGCACCCGCGCCGCTGTGCTGTCGGGCTCCTGCTCCGAGATGACCAACCGCCAGGTGGCCCGCTATCGCCAGCACGCCCCCGCCCTGGCGCTGGACGTGGTGCGCGGCCTCGAAGAGGCCGACTATCCGGCCGAGCTGGCGCGCTGGGTGCTGGACCAGCCCCTGTCCCCGGCGCCGCTGGTCTACGCCACCACCAGCCCGGTTGAGCTGGCCCGCATTCAGGAGACCCACGGCCAGCAGGCGGCCAGCGATGCGGTGGAGCACTGCTTTGCCCGCCTCGCCCAACTGCTGCAAGGCGCCGGGGTGGACCGCTTCATCATCGCCGGTGGCGAGACCTCGAGCCGGGTCACCCAGGCCCTCGGCGTCAAGGCGTTCCACATAGGCCCGCAAATCGCCCCCGGTGTGCCCTGGGTGCGGGCCATCGACGCCCCCCTGTCGCTGGCCCTCAAGTCCGGCAATTTCGGGAGCGACGACTTCTTCGACAAGGCTCAGGAGTACTTCCATGACTGAACAGGCACTGCGCGACACCATGGTGATGCTGGGGGCCTCCCTCTTCCAGCGCGGTTATGCCACCGGGGGCGCCGGCAACCTCTCCGCCCTGCTGCCGGACGGTACCCTGATCGCCACCCCCACCGGCTCCTGCCTGGGACGTCTGAGCGCCGACAGGCTCTCTCACGTCAACCTGCAGGGGGAGCACCTGGGGGGTGATCGCCCCTCCAAGGAGGTGGCATTTCACCTCGCCATCTACCACAACAATCCGCACTGCCGGGCCGTGGTGCACCTGCACTGCACCCACCTGACCGCCCTCTCCTGCCTGGAGGGGCTGGATCCGGCCAACGTCATCCGCCCCTTCACTCCCTACTACGTGATGCGGGTCGGCCAGTTGCCGCTCATCCCCTACTACAGGCCGGGGGATGCCCGCATCGCCGAGGAGCTGGGGCGCCGCGCCCCCGAGGGCAACGCCTTCCTGCTGGCCAACCACGGCCCAGTGGTGACGGGCAAGGATCTCGTCGATGCGGTCAACAACATGGAAGAGCTGGAGGAGACGGCGCGCCTGGCACTGATGCTCCATGGCCACTCCATCCGCTACCTGAGCGAACCAGAGATCGATGAATTGAGGAGGATGAAACCATGAGCCAGCCCTGGATCACCCCTCTGACCCGATACAAAAACAACGCATTGAGGAGCATCACGCCATGAGCAAGTTTGCCGCCAATCTCACCATGCTGTTTACCGAGCTGCCGTTCCTGGAGCGCTTCGCCGCCGCCCGCGACGCAGGCTTCGCCGCGGTGGAGTTCCTCTTCCCCTACCAGTGGCCGGCCGCCGAGCTTGGCCGCCGCTTGCGCGAGCAGGGGCTCTCCCAGGCCCTGTTCAACATGCCGCCGGGCAACTGGGGCGCGGGGGAGCGCGGCATGGCCGCCATCCCGGGGCGGGAGGCGGAGTTTCGCGCCCACCTGCCAACCGTCCGTGACTACGCCCTGGCGCTCGGCTGCACCAAGGTGCACGCCATGAGCGGCATTGTGGACCCTGCTCATAGCCTCTCGGCCCACCGCCAGACCCTGATCGACAACATCCGCTTCGCCGCCGACTTCCTGGCCGAAGACGGCATCAAGGTACTGCTCGAGCCGCTCAACGATCGGGACGTGCCCGGCTACTTCCTGGCCCACCAGCTCGACGCCCTGGCCCTGGTGCAGGAGATAGACAGACCCAACGTGGGGGTGCAGCTCGACCTCTACCACGCCCAGATCATGGACGGGGATCTCACCCGTCTCATCGGCAAGCTGGGCCCGGCCATCGGCCATGTCCAGATCGCCTCGGTACCGGATCGCCACGAGCCGGACGAGGGGGAGATCGCCTACCCCCACCTGTTCAAGGTGCTGGCGCAGGCGGGCTACCACGACTGGATAGGCTGCGAGTACAACCCCAGAGCCGGCACCCGGGAAGGGCTGGGCTGGCTGACACAACAATAACGACCCTGAACATGAACGAGTCTGAGGATAACAAGATGCAGATCATCATCACCGGCGGCGGTGGCTTCCTGGGCCAGAAACTGGCCCGGGCCCTGCTGCAAGGCCCCCACCCCTTCACCGAGCTGCTGCTGGTAGACATCCAGCAGCCGCAATCCCCCCTGCCGGACCCCAGGGTTCGCTGCCTGCGGGCCGACCTCACCGAACCCGGTGTCGCCGAGTCCCTCATCAGCGAGCGGACCGCCGTGGTCTATCACCTGGCGGCCATCGTCAGCAGCCATGCGGAGCAGGACTTCGATCTGGGCTGGAAGGTCAACCTGGACACCACCCGCACCCTGCTGGAGGCCTGCCGCCATGCCCGCCCCGGCATCCGCTTCGTCTTCACCAGTTCGCTCGCCGTCTATGGCGGCCCGCTGCCGGCGCTGGTGAATGACGGCACGGCGCTCACCCCCACCTCCTCCTACGGTGCCCAGAAGGCCATGGGGGAGCTGCTGGTCAACGACTACAGCCGCAAGGGCTATGTGGATGGTCTGGTACTGCGCCTGCCCACCATCTGCGTGCGGCCGGGCAAGCCGAACCGCGCCGCCTCGTCGTTCGTCAGCAGCATCATCCGCGAGCCGCTGCAAGGGGAGAGCGCCCTCTGCCCGGTGAGCCCGGATCTGCGCCTCTGGCTCTCCAGCCCCGCCACCGTGGTCGCGAACTTCCTGCTGGCGGCCAGACTTCCCGCCACAGGTGACGCCCGCAGCATCAACCTGCCCGGCATCAGCGTCACCGTCGGCGAAATGCTGGAGGCCCTCGCCCTGGCCGGTGGCCAGGCGGCCCGGGATAGGGTGCAGTTTGCCGCCGATCCGGCCATCGAGCGCATAGTCGCGAGCTGGCCGGGACGCATCGACAACCAGCGGGCCAGCGCCCTCGGCTTCGCGGCAGACAGGACGTTTGCCGACATCATCGACAGTTTCATCACCCATGACATGCAGGAGGCATCATGAGCGACATCCCAACCCCCATCATAGGTCTCATCATCGCGGTCTTCGTGCTGGTGTTCCTGGTCATCCGTACCCGGGTGCACGCCCTGATCGCCATGCTGGCGGCGGCCTGCATCGCCGGCATCACCGGCGGCATGAGCATCGACAAGACCCTCACCGTGATCACCCAGGGCTTTGGCTCCACCCTCGGCAGCATCGGCATCGTCATTGGCCTGGGGGTCATGATGGGTCGCCTGCTTGAGGTCTCCGGCGCCGCCGAGCAGATCGCCTACAGCTTCATCAAGTGGCTCGGCAAGCGCCGCGAGGAGTGGGCCCTGGCCATCACGGGCTACATCGTCAGCATCCCCATCTTCGTGGACTCCGCCTTCGTCATCCTCTATCCGGTGGCCAAGGCGCTGGCGAAAAGCGGCAAGCGCTCCATCCTGACCCTGGGGGTCGCCCTGGCGGGCGGCCTGGTGGTGACCCACCATACGGTGCCACCGACCCCGGGCCCGCTCGGTGTCGCCGGCCTGTTTGGCGTGGACATCGGCGCCATGCTGCTGACCGGCATGGCCCTGGCCATCCCCTGCGTGCTCGGCATCGTCTTCTATGCCCAGTGGCTCGACAAGAAGTACCCCGAGTTCGGCGCCCAGGCAGCCCAGGCCCCGGACGAGCTGCAAGCCACCTACGAGCAGTACCTCAAGGAGAAGGAGGGCAAGACCCTGCCGAGCCTGACCCTGTCGCTGCTGCCGATCCTGGTGCCCATAGTGCTCATCTTCGTCAAGGCCATCTTCACCACCCTGGCCACCCTGGAGGGCATGGACGGCCTGATGGCGAATCCCCTGGTGCAGGGCATCAACTTCATCGGCACCCCCATCATAGCGCTCGCCATCAGCGTGCTGCTGGCGGTCTATACGCTAGTCCCGCACATGGACAGACATGCCACCGCCGCCCGTCTCGAAGAGGGGTTGCAATCGGCCGGCATCATACTGCTGGTGACCGGTGCCGGCGGAGCCCTGGGGGCCGTGCTGCGCGACAGCGGCGCGGGTCAGCAGCTCGCCGAGCAGATAGCCCAGCTGCCCATCTCCCCCATACTGATCCCCTTCATAGTGGCAACCCTGGTGCGCCTCATCCAGGGGTCCGGCACAGTGGCCATGGTGACGGCGGCCTCCATCTCCGCCCCCATACTGGCGCAGATCCCCGGGGTCAACATGCTGCTGGCCGCCCAGGCCGCCACCATGGGGTCGCTCTTCTTCGGCTACTTCAACGACAGCCTGTTCTGGGTGGTCAACCGCATGATGGGGATCTCCGACGTGAAGCAGCAGATGATCGTCTGGTCCATCCCGACCACCATCGCCTGGGCCATCGGCGGCACCGGCGTCGCCCTGCTGAACCTGATGTTCGGCTCCGGCGGCACCTGGTTCGACCCCGTGCTGCCGCTGCTGGTGCTGGCGCTCATCGTCTGGTACGTCAAGGGGCAGTCCCTGACCCCGGCGGCCGGCGCCGTCCCGAGCCGGGAGTCCTGACCCGCGCCGTCAAGGCAACGCTGTGTGACGAGGGCCAGTCTGCTAGACTGGCCCTCTTTTTTCTTCATCTTGCAAAGGAGTGTTGGATGTCTGCTTCTTCCTGGTGGGACAAGTCCACCGGTTTTGCGCTGCTCACCATCTTGCTGTGGGCCTCCCTCGCGGCGCTCACCTCCCGGATCACCAGCGTGTCTCCCCTGGTGCTGGTGGGGCTGGTGCTCTTCTTCTGCGGCGCGGGCACCCTGCCGTTCTGGCGCCAGTGGCGCGCCAGCCGTCTCACCTGGCTGGTGACCATCACGGCTCTGCTGCTCTATCACCTGCTGCTGTTCATGAGCTTTCGCCACGCCCCGGTGCTGGAGGCGAACCTCATCAACTACCTCTGGCCCCTGTGCATCATCTTGTTCACGCCATTGCTGCTGCCGGGCCACCCCCTGAGCCTGCACCATCTGCTGGCCGGGGCCCTGGGTCTGGCGGGCTCGGTGCTGGTGATGGTCGATGGCAAGCTGCAACTGCAACAGGCCCATCTGCCGGGCTACCTGCTGGCCCTCGGCGCCGCCATCGTCTGGGGCGCCTATTCGGTGCTCTCCCGCCGCCTGCCCCCGGCCCCCGCCGTGGTCACGGCGGCCGCCTGCCTGCCCGCGGGGCTCCTGGCCCTGCTGCTGGCATGGATGCTGGAAGGCCCCTTGCCATTCGCCCAGATCCCCCAGGGGGACTGGCTGCTCATCGCCGGGCTGGCCCTCGGTCCCATGGGGGCGGCCTTCGTCACTTGGTATCTGGCGCTGCGAGACGGGGATCCCCGCCGCATCGGGGCCCTGGCCTACCTCACCCCCTTGCTGAGTACCCTGCTGCTGGTCTGGCTCAACGGCGAGCAGCTCACCCCGCGCCACCTGCTGGCGGGGACCCTCATCATGGGCGGTGCCCTGCTCGGCTTGCTGGTAAAGGCCCCCGGGAGCCGCAAAGCGGCACAACCGCTGTCATAAAAACGCCATCTCCCCTGCTTAAGCTCACGCCCATTGCGTGCTTCTAGCAGGACTCAGATGTGAAAATTGCCCATTATGCCTCCCTCTCTTCCCTCGTCTTGTTGCTGGTGGCCGGCGTTCAGGCCACCGCCCTCTATCACGGCTGGCAGCAGTTCAATCGGGCCGAACAGGCCCAGCGCCAGCAGGAGCGCCTGCAACAACAACTGAGCGGTCCCCTGCAGGGGGCCCTTCGCGACTACCTCGGCAGCGGCGATCCCCTGCGCCTGGCCGAGGCCCAGGGGGTGCGCCAGCAGGCGCTCGCGCTGCTTGCGCAGCTGGACGGGCAGCAAGCCGACCCGCTGCGCGCCCGGCTCGAGCAGATGGGGGCACGCATCGAGGGGGACTATCTGGCGGCGGGCAAGCTCTCCGGCAACAGCCAGTGGCTGCTGCAAAACGCCGAGAACGAGCTGAGCACCCAGGCCCGGGCGCTGCTGCGTTACGGCCAGCAGGAGGCAGACCGGGATCCGGCCAGCGCCGAGGCCTATCGCCAGGGGGCTGCCGACATACTGGCGACCCTGCCCGCCCTCGCCCACCAGCGCCAGAACTACATGGAGCAGGCCAGCGCCAAGCGCCTCGAAGGATTGCAATTCGAACTCGCCGCCCTGCAAAAGCAGGCGGATTCCCTGGCGGCCCTGCCGAGCCTGAACCTCTTCGAGGAGACCGCCGCCGACGAGTTCACCCTGGGAGAGCCGGTGCGCAAGGAGCTCGGGGAGCTGCCCAAAGCCGAGCTGGTCTCCCTGCTCAAGCGCTACCCCATGGAGCTCGAGAACAGCAGCAAAGGGCTGCAACAGCAGCAGCTGGCGCGCCAGATGGTGCAGCAGGACATCACCCAATTGCTGCAGGCCGGTGAGCAGCTGGGTGAGCGGCTCGCCGCCGCTCGCCAGACCATGAACCGGGAGCTCGCCACCGTGCTCGGCTCCCTGGCGCTCTGCCTGGTGGTGGTCGCCCTGCTGTTCGCCCTGGTGCAGCGCCGCTGGCTGGTCAGGCCCCTGCTGCGACTGCGGGCGGCCTTCCTGCAACTCGATGCCACGGGTCAGGCGCAGTTGCTGGCAACGGGGCGCGAGCGCAACGAGCTGGCCGACATAGTCGCGAGCTACAACCGCCTGATCCAGCGCCTGCAACAGGATCAGCAACAGAAGGCGGGCCAGCTCTCCAGCGTCTCCTCCAGCCTGCAGGAGATGGTGGAGCAGGTGCAGGAGATCCATCACAGCACCCGCACCACGGAGCAGGCGGTGGATGAGAGCGATACCATGATGCAGGAGCTCAATCAGCTCGCCAGCGAGGTGCACCAGGTCGCCGCCGAGATAGCGGAGCACGCCCAGCACAACGAGCACTCCATGAGCCAGAGCGAGCAACTGGTGGGGGGCATGCTGGCGGCCACCGCCCAGACCGGGCTTGCCATCGACGAGAGCAGCGGCGCCCTGGCCCAGCTGACCCGCTCGGTGGAGGATGTGACCGCCATCGTCGACGTCATCGGCCACATCTCCCAGCAGACCAACCTGCTGGCCCTCAACGCCGCCATCGAGGCGGCCCGCGCTGGCGAGCAGGGGCGCGGCTTCGCGGTGGTGGCCGACGAGGTGCGCCACCTCTCCGCCGACACCCAGCGCTCCCTCGGCCAGATCACCGAGATCCTGGCGAGCCTCACCCAGGCGGGGGATCAGCTCGCCACCGTGCTGACCCGCATCACGACGGAGGCGGCCGGGCAGCGCCAGCAGGCCGAACAGTTGCGCCAGACCACCCAGACGGTGCGGGAGATGGCGCGCAGCACCGCCGTCATCGCCCTGCAGGGGGCCGACAACGCCAGAAGCCAGGAGCACAGGCTGGCCAGCTTCGCCGCCCTCATCGGCCGCATCAGCCAGCACGCCCGCCAGGGCAGCCGTCTCTCGGTGCAGGTCTCGGAGCACATCCACCACCAGGCCCAGCAGATCCCCCGGATCCTGAGCCAGGCCTGAGTCAGCCGCCCCTCGGCTGGCCCGGCGTCCCTATGTGCGCCGGGCCTGCCCCCTCATCTGCCCTCATTCAAGTCCGCCCCCGCGCGGCCCTGCCGGATGCAGTGACCCCTGCCGGGGAGTCGGCTCGACGCCACCCGGCCAGGGGCGCCGACCCGGCAGGGCGGACATCTTTTTTTGTGACACAAAATTATATGTTGCCGTCAGGTTAACAAAGAAAGTTCTGCTTCCACGTCAAGATCCCCCCAGGTAAACGGAAAAAACCACCTGAAAGCGTTCTCATTGCCGACATGAGTGGGCTGGGAGTGCCCACATCAAGAATCATGATTATTTGCACTCGGTCATATTTTTGAAACTTCAAGGGAACTTCCGGTTGATATTTCGCACCGCGAACGTACTCTTGGTGGTGTCCGATCGCCAAGGGTCGGTACATAAAAAACAATGACTGTAAATATACAGATGACCCCTAGCCAATGCGCCAAGGCATTCGGGAACCAGGGGACGACACAGACAAGAATTTTTTGCCCTACGGGGTGTTGATTGCAATGCCAATGCCGAGCGGCGGGCCTCTGCCCGACTGCCGGAAAAAAAAGCTAAGTCCATAAAATCAGGAGCAATAACAAATGGAAAAAGTGATCTTCAAGCGCGCCTCTTTGAGTGCCGCCGTGGTTGCGGCGCTGCTCGCCCCCGGCATGGCATCCGCGGCTCAAGACATGATGAGCCCGGAATATGGCAAGTCCTATGAAGCCTTCATCGACGAAGGCAAGCTGACAGGCGGCCTGTTCTACTTCCAGCGCGAGCGTGATCGCGTCCAGGCCGGTCCGGGTCAGGATGGCAAATACCACTCCAACCTGAGCCATGCCACCACCCAGGCAGCCCTGAACTACAACTCCGGCTATGCCTGGGGCATGGTCGGGCTGGATGTCGGCGGCTTTGGCGCCTATGACCTGGCCGTTGACGAGAGCAACGGGGTCAACGAAGAGAACGAATTCTCCTTCTGGGGCGACCAGTGGGGTTCAGGTGGTGACGGTGTTCCCGAGAATGGCTTCAGCCTCTCCACCGCCGCCCTGAAACTCAAGTTCGGTGACGCTGTCACCGCCAAGGGTGGTTACACCCAGCTCTATGTACCCGGCATCCTCGGCGTCAACTGGTCCTATCAACCCGGTACCTACCGCGGTGGCCAGATCGAAGGCAACTTCGGCGGCCTCTACCTGACCTACGCCATCGCCGATGAGTACAAGGCGCCCTGGTTCAAGAACACCGCCGGCTTCTCCAAGAGCAGCCCCTATGCCAGCGATCCCTTCACAGATGCGAACAAGATCGACTACATCCACGGTCTGGCAGCCCGTTACACCTTTGAAGACGGCACTGCCATCACGGGTGGCTTCGGTCAGTCCGAAGGCTACATGGACAGCTACCACTTCAAGCTGGCTCACAAGTTTGACGTGCTGGGTGGCCTGAACACCAGCTACCAGTTCTACGGTTCAGACACCGAGAACGAAGACTATGACGGTCTGGCATGGCAACAAGCCCTGACCGCAAGCTGGGCAGCCGGTCCCTACTCCTTCCGCCTGGAAGGTATGTACACCAAGGCCGAAGGGGATCTGGGCAACTACCTGCCCCGTCTGACCCGTGGCTACGGCAACTCCCAGGGTGCGAACGAGATCTGGTGGGATTCCCGCTCAGACTGGAACCACAACGAAGAGAAGGCCGTCTTCTTCGGTACCACTCGTACCCTGGATGATCTGGTCGGTGCTCCGGGTTGGGCCGCGGGTGTCTCCGGTGCCTACGGTTGGGATGCCAACAATGGCGACGGCACTCTGGAGCCGGGCAAAGAGTGGGCCGTCAACTTCGACGTCATGTACACGGTGCAGGATGGCAAGCTGAAGGGCACGCTGTTCAAGCTGCACTACACCGATTACAACAACGAGCAGGACGACAAGGGCAGCTGGTACTACCCGAACATGTTCAGCTCCGAGCATGACGTCAAGTTCCACATCATCATGCCGTTCACCATCATGTAATCAGGCATCTGTTCTGATCGAAAACCGGGCCACGTGGCCCGGTTTTGTTTTTGGTGGCGCTCGGGCTACCATGCCATCTTCGGCCCTGTGCTGGCCGCCAATCAGGATGATCTTCATGCCCCACCCCTTCGTGCTTATCACCGGCTGCTCCAGCGGCATCGGCCTCGCCGCCGCCAACGCGCTCGGCGCCCACGGCTTCACCGTGATCGCCTCCGCCCGCAAGGCCGAGGATGTCGCCCAGCTGCAACAGCAGGGTCTGCTGGCGGTGCAACTGGATCTGGCGGACACCGCCAGCATAGAGCGGGGGGCGGCAGAGGCGCTGGCCCTGGCCGGGGGACGTCTGTACGGGCTGTTCAACAACGGCGCCTACGGCCAGCCCGGCGCGCTGGAAGACTTGCCGACGGAGGCGCTCAAGGCGCAGTTCAACACCAATCTGTTTGGCTGGCACCATCTCATTCGTCAGGTGCTGCCGGCCATGCTGGCCGTGGGCGAGGGTCGCATCGTGCAGAACAGCTCGGTGCTTGGCCTGGTGGCCATGAAGTATCGCGGCGCCTACAACGCCAGTAAGTTCGCGCTGGAAGGCTACACAGACACCCTGCGCCTGGAGCTCGAGGGCAGCGGCGTGCACATCAGCCTGATCGAGCCCGGCCCCATCGACACCCGGTTTCGCGCCAATGCCCGCGACGCCTTCGTGCGCCACATAGATCCGGCCCAGAGCCGCCATCAGGGCGCCTATCGCCAGACCCTGACCCGGCTGGAGAAGGAGGGCGCCACCAGCGGCTTCACCCTGCCGAGCGAGGCCTGCATACCGCCGCTGCTGCACGCGCTGCAGAGCAAACGCCCCAAGCATCGATACCCGGTCACCCTGCCCACCAGGCTGTTCAGCATACTGCGCCGCCTGTTGCCGAGCCGCTGGCTTGACCGGATCCTCGGCAAGTCGGCCTGATCCCCGGCGGGGGCTGATCCCCGCCTAAGCACCCGCATCTGTTCAGTAGTGCTGGCCGTTGCTGTCGCACCTGGACTTGACCGTCTGAACAGCAGCTCTATCCGCCGTGACATGCGCTCAGTAGTGCTGGCCATTGCTGTCGTACCGGGACTTGACCGTCTGGACAGCAGCTCTATCCGCCGTGACATGCGCTCAGTAGTGCTGGCCGTTGCTATCGCACCTGGACTTGACCGTCTGAACCGCAGCTCTATCCGCCGTGACATGCGTTCAATAGTGCTGGCCGTTGCTGTAGTAGGCGCTCTTGACGATGGGCAGCACCTGCACCACCACATAGGTCTGCTCCCCCAGCACCGCCTTGAGATGGCGGGTGATGAGGGCGGCGGCGGCATCCTGCATCTCCTGCGGGCGCTCGAACCAGACCAGCTCCACGAAGGGGAAGCCGGCCTCGGGCTGGCCGTCTCGTACCCACTGGCTCGGCACGCACTCCAGGGTGACGAACTCCGGCTTGCCGCCGGTCAGGGCGCAGAGATCCGCCAGCAGGGGCGTGCTTATCTGCTGCAGGGTGTCGACAGAAACTGCCCGAAAACGAAGGTGGGGCATGGGAAACCTCTTGGCTGTGACAAATGAGGACTTATCATAGAGCACTGATCCCGCTCACATAAGGTGCCTCATGAGATTCCATCGCACGCTGCTCTCCTTACTGCTTTGGCTGCTGCTGCCGCTGAACGCCTTTGCCGATCCGGCCTTCTATCGCATCAGCAAGGGCAGCGAACAGCACTGGCTGCTGGGGTCCATCCACGCGGGCAAACCCTCCCTCTATCCCCTGCCGGATCCCGTGGAGCGCGCCTGGCAGCAGAGCCGCGCCCTGGTGATGGAGGTGGACATGACCCACATCAGCCAGGCGCAGTGGCAGGAGATGGGGGCCATCACCCGGCTGGTGGATGGCAAGACCCTCAAGGATCACCTGCCCATCGACCTCTACCGGCGCACCCTGATCGCCGCCGGCCAGAACGGTCTGACCGAGAGCATGCTGGCGCCGCTGCGCCCCTGGTTTGCGGCCATCACCCTGACCCAGGCGGCCCTGGAGCGTACCGGTTATCGCGGCGAGTTCGGGGTGGATCAGCACTTCGCCAGGCGGGCAAACGACGGCGGCAAACCCATAGTCGGGCTGGAGACCCTGCTGGAGCAGCTCGGCTATCTCGCGAGCGTCGGTGACAACCAAACCCTGATGCTGGAGAGCACCCTGGATGAGCTGCCCGAGCTCAAGACCGGTTTCGATGCGGTGATGAAGGCATGGCAGGAGGGCGATCAGGCCACCCTGATCAACCTGCTCAAGGAGGAGATGGCGCCGCCCAAGCTGCAAGCCTGGCTGGAGCAGACCCTGCTGGCGGAGCGCAACCGCAACTGGGTCAAGAAGTGGCCCGACCTGCCAAACGAGAGCTTTATCGTGGTAGGGGCCCTGCACCTTTACGGCGAGCAGGGCCTGCTCGCGCTGCTGGAGCAGCAGGGCTGGCGCATCACGCCGCTCACCGAACCCGCAGCGGCAAACTGAGTCCGCCAGACCGGCCCCCTGCCGCCAGGCGGGGCGCCGGGTGCGAGGCCGCTCACAGAATGGGTTGCCGATTAAATAACCGCCGAGGGACTTGATCGAGATCATCTCACCCCACCCAAAGAGGTATCTATCATGCCTGTCATCGCGCAATGACAGGAGTGGACGAGATGGAATTCTGGATGAACCTGATGTTCGGCAACAGCGTGGGGCTGATGTCCATGCTGGTGATTATCGGCACCTTCCTGCTGATCAGCGCCTATGCGGTCTATTTCATCTACAAGGTGATGCACGCCGAGCCGCCGAAAGAGGGTCAATAACCCGGCGCGTCACCGGGTGCTGGCCCCTGAGCCCGCCCCGCCCGCCATTCTAAGCACGGGTCAGGGCCGCTATAATGCCCCCTCATTCTCATGCGGGGAGCCTGCCGTGTCTCATAACGACGAACTCTCACTGTTCCTGCAGGAAGTGGCCGACGTGCGGCCGCTGCGCAGCGACCACATAGCCCCCGTTGCGGGCAACAGCCTGCCGACCGAGGCGCAACTCGCGCGCCGGGAAGCCGCCACCGCCGAACAGCTCAATCTGGATCACCTCGGCATGGAGGCGGTCGAGATGCTGGATCCCCACGACATCGTTGGCTTCAAGCGCGACGGCGTGCAGGAGGGGGTCTACAAGAAGCTGCGGCTCGGCAAGTACGAGCTGCAAGGCTCCCTCGACCTGCACCACAAGACCATCAAGGAGGCGCGAACCGCCCTGGTGCAGTTCATCCAGGAGTGCGAGGTGCGGGACATCCGCTGCCTGCTTATCCTGCACGGCAAGGGGGAGCGCAGCACCCCGCGCGCCCTGCTCAAGAGCCATGTCAGCGCCTGGCTGCCGCAACTGCCTGCGGTGATGGCCATGCACAGCGCCGAGCGTCGCCACGGCGGCAGCGGCGCGCTCTATGTGCTGCTGCGAAAGAGCGAGCGCAAGAAGGCCGAGAACCGCGAACGTCACCAGAAGCGCCTCGCCTGACCGCCTGAGGGTGGCCCCCGCCCGCGGCTCAGTGCTAGCATCGGGCAGCCCCGATCATGCCAGGTACGGGGTGCATACCATCAGGGACGATAACAAGGACAATCCCATGTCATACCAGAAACTCGAACAACATCAGCAACAACTGCACCGCCTCTCCCACCTCTCCGCCATCTGCGGCTGGGATCAGGCCGCCATGATGCCGGAGGGGGGCAACGAGGCCCGCGCCGAGGCGATGGCGGAGCTCGGCGTGCTGATCCACCACAAGCGCACCGCCCCCGAGCTCGGCGACTGGATTGCCAGGGCAGAGAGCGAGCCGCTGGACGCGACCCAGCGCGCGAACCTCGCGGAGATCAAGCGCCACTGGCAGGATGCGAGCCTGCTGCCAAGCGAGCTGGTGGAGGCGCTCTCCTTGGCCGGCAGCAAGTGCGAGCACGCCTGGCGCCGCCAGCGCAAGGAGAACGACTGGGCGGGCTTTGCCCCTAATCTCGAGGAGGTGGTGCGCCTGTCGCGGGAGGTGGCGACCTTGCGCGCCGAGGCGCTCGGGGTGCGCCCCTATGACGCCATGCTGGCGCTGTACGAGCCCGGCATGACGAGCGCGCGGCTGGATCAGATCTTCGGCGATCTGACGAGCTGGCTGCCCGGCCTCATCCAGACCGTGAGCGAGCGGCAGAAGCGCGACGCCATCCTCACCCCGAGCGGCCCCTTCCCCGTCGCGACGCAGCAGGCGCTCGGCCAGGAGGTGATGGGGCTGCTCGGCTTTGATTTTGCACACGGCCGGCTCGACGTGAGCAGCCACCCGTTCTGCGGTGGCGTGCCGACGGACGTGCGCATCACCACGCGCTACAACGAGGACGAATTCGTCTCCAGCCTGATGGGCATAGTCCACGAGACGGGCCACGCGCGCTACGAGCAGGGCTTGCCGTGCCATCTGCTCGGCCAGCCGGTCGCCGAGGCGCGCTCCATGGGCATTCACGAGAGCCAGAGCCTGTTCTGCGAGATGCAGCTCGGCCATCACCCCGCGTTCCTCGCACTGCTGGCGCCGCGCATCCGCGCGCACTTCGGCGAGCAGGCCGCACTCGCACCGGCGAACCTCGAGAAGCTGTACAACAGGGTCGAGCCAGGCTTCATCCGCGTCGATGCGGACGAGGTGACGTATCCGGCGCACGTGATCCTGCGCTACGAGCTGGAGCGCGATCTCATCGAGGGGCGCATCGAGGTCGCGGACATCCCGGCGCTGTGGGATGCGAAGATGCAGCAGTGGCTCGGCTTGTCCACCAAGGGCAACTACCAGAATGGCTGCATGCAGGACATTCACTGGACGGACGGGTCGTTTGGCTACTTCCCGAGCTACACGCTCGGCGCCATGTACGCGGCGCAGCTGCGCTTCGCGCTGGAACGTGAACTCGGCGACATGGGCACGCTCGTGGCGTCTGGTCGCCTGCCGGAGATCTTTGGCTGGCTCGGTCGCCACATCTGGTCCCAGGGCAGCCTGCACGGCACGGACGAGCTCATTCGTCGCGCGACCGGCGAGGCACTGAATCCGCAGTGGCTGCGCAAGCACCTCGAACAGCGCTATCTGAAATAACCGCTCCCGGGCGCGCCCCTCGTCGCGCCCGCTTTTCCCCCTGCCCCACTATTTTTGCTATCTCTGTCCGTTTTTGGCTAGTCACCCCTCTCGCCCCCGCTTAGTCTCTGGGACATGCCCACAGAAATCCGAGTCATGCCATGAACACAGCGCCCCCAGTCCCAACGCCCCAGGACGAGATCATCCCCGGCCTCACGCGCGAGCAGTGCCATGCCGCGCGGCTCGCGCGAGACGCGCGTTTCGACGGCCGCTTCTTCACCGGCGTGCTGTCCACCGGCATCTATTGCCGCCCCATCTGCCCTGCGCGGGCGCCGCACGAGCACAACGTGCGCTATTTTCGCTTCGCGGCGGCGGCGGAGCAGCACGGGCTGCGTCCCTGCCTGCGCTGTCGCCCGGAGCTCGCACCGGCGCAGAGCGGGGATATGCCGCCCCTGGTCGCCCAGGTGCTGGCGCGCATCGAGCGCGGCGAGCTCGCGGAGCACAGCCTGGGCGCGCTCGCGGCGCAGGCCGGGATAACTGAGCGCACGCTGCGGCGCCAGTTCGAGCAACACCTCGGCGCCTCGCCAAAACAGGTGGAGCAGACGCGCCGCCTGCTGCTCGCGAAGCGGCTGCTGACGGAGACGCAACTGCCCATCACGGACGTCGCGTTCGCGTCTGGCTTTGCGAGCATTCGCCGCTTCAACGACGCCTGGCAACAGGCGTACGGGCTGACGCCGGGCGCCCTGCGCAAGCGGGAGGGCGGTGCGCCGGCGCAGACGCCGCAGGCGAGCCTGCAGTTGCAACTGATGTACCGCCCGCCGTTCGATGCCCAGGCCATGCTCGCGTTCTACCGGCTGCGCGCCATTCCGGGGCTGGAGCGGGTGGATGAGCACGGCTACGAGCGCCGCCACCGGGTCGGCGAACAGGAGGGGCTGGTTCGCATCGAGCCCCTCGAGGGGGAGAGGCTCAGGCTGACGGTGCAGGATCTGCCGCCGAGTGCGCTGCCGGACATACTGTATCGCGTGCGCCGCATGTGGGATCTCGATGCGGACATGGTGCGCATCGGCGAGCAGCTCGGGCAGGATCCGCTGCTGGCGCGGATACAGGGGCGCTGGCCCGGGGTGCGGCTGCCGGGGGGCTGGGACGAATACGAGGTGATGCTGCGCGCCATCGTCGGCCAGCAGGTGTCGGTCAAGGGGGCCATCACCATCATGGGGCGCCTGGTGGCACGCACCCAGGCGCAATTCGGGGTGGCGCAGCTGCCCACCCCGGCCCAGCTGTGCGCGCTGGATCTGGGCGGCATCGGCATGCCGGGCAGCCGTATCCGCACGCTGCAGGGGCTGGCCGCGGCGCTCGCGGGCGGCGCGCTCACCCTTGGCGGCGCGAGTGATGCGCAACTGCTCGCGCTGCCGGGCATAGGGCCCTGGACAGTCGCCTACTGGCGGCTGCGCTGCGGGCTGGACACAAATGCCTTCCCCGCCTCGGATCTCGTGCTGCAAAAGGCGCTGGGAGGCGGCACCAAGCTGCCGGTCAAAGAGGTGGAAGCGCGCAGCGCCCCCTGGCAGCCGTGGCGCGCCTATGCCGCGAGCTGGCTGTGGCACGCCATGAGCGAGCAGCCCGCGCTGCTGGCAGAACCGGCCCGGGCGCACCCGGACAACGAACCCAAGGAGACAACCCCATGATCCGCTACGACATTATGCCCACCCGCTGCGGCGATCTGCTGGTCGCCATCGATGAGCAGGGGCTGGTACACGTGGACTTTGTGGCAGGGCTGCGGCCGCTGCCCGACATGAGCGACTGGCGGCAGGACGGTGAGGCGCTCGCCCCCTTCCTCGCCGAGTTTCGAGACTACTTCGCGGGCCGGTTGCAGCGCTTCACGCTGCCGCTCGCGGCGCGGGGCACGGCGTTTCAGCAAGCGGTGTGGCAGGCGCTGTGCGACATCCCCTATGGGGAGACCCGCAGCTACGGCGACATCGCCCGCGCCATCGGCAAGCCGAGCGCGAGCCGCGCCGTCGGGGCCGCGAACGGTCGCAATCCGCTGTCGATCATAGTGCCCTGCCATCGCGTCATCGGCCAAAGCGGCAGCCTGACCGGCTATGCGGGCGGCCTGCCCATCAAGCAGGCGCTGCTGCGCCTCGAGGGGATCCAGCGCTGACCCACGGCTCTGTGTCTCCACAACCAGGGGCCGTCCGGCCCCTGGCCGTTCATCTCACCAGCCTGCACAGCCAGACAGCACCTCGCCTGGCACCAACCAGGCAAGAGATTGAAAAAAAACGGTTATACCGATGACTCCGAGAAGGTGAAAGCGGGGACGCCGCCCCCGGGTTGAATACTTGCCGGTCATGGGCCTCAAACCACGGCGCCGACGGGAGTTTGGGCGAATACTTCGAATACCGGGATGACGCCGCGCGTTGGCAGCTTGCTGACTATCGAGATCACGGCGTGTTTCCTGGCGATCCGATCGCTGCCATTGCCGCGATCCGTTTGAAACGAGGAGGAAACATGTCCACTCCAGTCACCGTCACTGAATTCCAGGTGAAGTCCCACGGCGCCCCAGACGAGGTGCGCACCCCCGACAAGACCCGGGTCGAGGTCGTCAAACTCGATGGCTACACCATAGGGCGGTTCAACTTCGCCCCCGGCTGGCGCTGGTCTGACTGCATCAAACCGGTCGTCAAGACGGAGCAATGCCAGCTCTCGCACCTGGGTTACGCCGTCTCGGGGTCACTCACGGTCCGTCTCGCAGACGGCACCCTCAAGACCATCAACGCCGGGGAGTCCTACACCATACCGCCGGGGCACGATGCCTGGGTCGAGGGTGATCAGCCGTTCGTTGGCATAGAGGTGCTCAGCGCCGATCAGTTCGCCAAACCATAGTGTGTCGTCGGCAACCCGCCAGGGTTGCGACCGAACCCACCGGTGGGCGCTCGCCCACCGGTACAGACCTCCCAGCAGCCTCGTCTTGTCCACCCGCCATGGTTCCACAGCCATACCGTTTCCCCCTGACGGCTGGCGCCGTGGGCAAGAATTCACATGGTGCCGCTTGCCCGCATGCGTGCCCGGCAGCCCTAGCGCCCCTTGCTCAGGGTCGCCTTGAGACTCGGATTGAAGACGCGCTTGAGGGAGGCGGGGTTGTTCGCCAGCTTGGCCGCCGGGCGGCGCGGACGCCTCACCAGCTCGCCGCCGCAGTTGGGGCAGACAAGGTGCAGATACTGATCGTTGCACTCGGCACAGAAGGTGCACTCGAAGGAGCAGATATAGGCCGTCGCCGTGTCGGCGGGCAGATCCCGGTCACAGCATTCACAGTTGGGTCTGAGTTCAAGCATGGGCAAGATCCTGAAGCACAAGGGGAAACGGGAGAGCACGCGGCTCAGTCGACGATAAAGAGGCGGGCGCCCAGTTCGGTGTAAGAGCGATGAGGCTCGGCGTTGTCGGCCACCTGATAGCTCATGCCTGGCGTCAGGGTGAAGACGCGGCCATCCTGCAGCTCGGTGTGCAGCTCCCCCTCGAGGCAGAGCAGCACGTGCCCCTTGCTGCACCAGTGATCCGCCAGATAGCCGGGGGAGTACTCCACCATCCGCACCCGCAGCGCCCCGAACTGCTGGGTGTGCCAGCGGGCGACGCCGCGCTCCCCCTGGTGTTCGGTCGGCGGGATGTCGGCCCAGCGGGTCGTGCAAAATGGCAATTCGTTGATATTCATGACAGCTCCTTTGTCAGCAGAGGAAGGCTTGGGGAAGGCGGCTCACCACGGGACGTCCGTGACAAGGCAGCCCCCTCATACTGCCATCAAATCCGCCCCCGCCCTATGCCCACACGGGCAGCCATCACCCCTTGAGGCTGCCCATCACCTGCATCTCGCAGCGGTGGCAGTCAAAGCGCAGGCGGAAGGTATCCTTGCCCATCTTCAATTCCAGCGGCTCGGCCTTGAGACCGGGCACCTCCTTCGGGCAGAGGTGCTGGCTGTAGCGGATGCAGTGCTTGGTGATCATCAGCACCACTTCCCCCTGCTCCTTGTTCGCCTCAAAAGCGGGGGCGATACGCCCCACCCCGTGTTCGCGAAAGAACTGCTCCGCCGCGCTGTTCAGCACGTTGCCGAGGTAGGAGAGGCAGTGCTGGGGATAAATGACGTCGCTCAGGGGGATGCGCCGCTCGGGTCGCCGGTAGGCGGCCAGACGGGCTGCCTCCAGGGCGGCTATGCCGTCCCGGCGCAGGCCGTTGAGCACGGATGCGGCAATAAACAGCGGCCTCGTTAGCACCAACTCAATCCGGCGTGCCACAAACAGGGTGTTGCCGAGCTTGGCGAGCTGGTCCCGGGCCTGTTGCAGCGCCCGCGCCGGGTTGTCGGCCGGCTGCTTGTCGCAGGGGAGCGTGACGGCGGCGCCGATGCCCTGCTCGTCCACCAGTTCGAGTCGCAATCCCTCGTCGTACTCGACAAGCTGCATGTCCACCCGGATGCGGCGATCCGCACTCGGCTTTTCCAGCAACTTGCTGAATGCCTGATCGTGGTTGCGGAAGATCTCGGTGCCCACCTTCAGCCCCGGCATACGCTCCGACAGCAGTAACTGCTTGCCTTCCACCTTGTTCAGGCGCATCCCCACCAGCTCGCCCCCCGGCTTGAAGAAGCCGAGGCCATCGCCGTTGTTGAGGCTCACGGGCTTGCCGTCGATCTCGATGCCATCCTTGGTCACCCTGCTGACGCGGCCCAGGGGTTCACCGACATATTTCGGGCTCCTGGTGGCGTCTATCCCCGGCTGGCGGCCATGGAGGAAGTAGTCGGTGCTGCCCCGGTTGAAGCTCTTCTTCGGATCCGGTGTGAAGCCGTAGCTGCAACGACCGGCGGAAGCAGCCACCAGTTCGGGGCGCCTATCCAGGATGGCGTCCAGCTTCTGGCGATACCAGGCGGTGACATTCTTGACGTAGTCCAGTCCCTTGAGGCGCCCCTCGATCTTGAAGGAGCGGATGCCAGCTGCGATCAGCGCCTCCAGGTTCGCGCTCTGATCCATGTCCTTGAGGGACAACAGGTGGCTGTTCTCCACCAGCACCTCACCCCCTGGGGTTTGCAGGGAGCAGGGCAGCCGGCAGAGCTGGGCGCACTCGCCACGGTTCGCGCTGCGGCCGGTGCGAGCGTGGCTGATGTTGCATTGGCCGCTGTAGGAGACGCACAGGGCCCCGTGGATAAAGAACTCCAGCTGCACCCGGGTCTGGGCGCTGATGGCACGGATCTGCTCGAGGGACAATTCCCGGGCCAGCACCACCTGGGAGAAGCCCACATCCTGCAGAAACTTCACCTTTTCTGGCGTGCGGTTGTCGGTCTGGGTGCTGGCGTGCAGCGCTATGGGAGGAAGATCCAGGGCCAGCAGCCCCATGTCCTGCACGATAAGCGCATCGGCCCCGGCTTCGTAGATCTGGTGGGTCAGGCGCCGGGCCTGCTCCAGCTCGTGGTCGTGCAGCAATGTGTTGAAGGCGACGAACACCTGGGCGCCGAAGCGGTGGGCGTGGCGGGCCAGCGCTTCGATGTCCTCGATGCTGTTGCCCGCCGCGCTGCGGGCACCGAAGGCGGGGCCGCCCATGTAGACGGCATCGGCGCCATGGTTGATGGCTTCGATGCCATAGGCGAGGTTCCTGGCCGGGGCCAGCAGCTCGAGGCGGTTAGTCTGGGTGTGATCCTGCATGGGTCTGATCTGAAGGCGGACGAGAAATGCCCGTCACTCTAGCGAGACCGGGCGCCCTTCGCCTTGATCCCGCTTAAGATCACCGCAGAATGCAGGATTGACCCGGTACAAGGACAAGCACATATGGCTGCCCCCTCATCCCCAGCCCTTCTCCCGCCAGGGGAGAAGGGAGCAGAGAGAGTGCCGACTACGCTGGCACCCGACGCGGGTCTAGATCACCACCTTGAGCGCCAATCCCAGCAGCACCAGGCCGCTCACCTTGTCGATCACGAAGGACTTGGCCTTGAGCCAGGAGAGCCACTGACTGACCGCGGGAGAGCTCAGATCACCACCTTGAGCGCCAATCCCAGCAGCACCGGGCCGCTCACCTTGTCGATCACGAAGGACTTGGCCTTGAGCCAGGAGAGCCATGGACTGACCGCGGGAGCGCTCAGATCACCACCTTGAGCGCCAATCCCAACAGCACCAGGCCGCTCACCTTGTCGATCACGAAGGACTTGGCCTTGAGCCAGGAGAGCACTGGCCCGCGAGAGAGCACCAGGGCCACCAGCACGTACCAGAGCGCGTCTATGCCGCCGGCAGTCAGCATCATGATGCTCCCCTCGCGCCAGCCGGTATCGGCGTGCACGAACTGGCTGAACAGGGCGATGAAGAAGATGGCGAGCTGGGGGTTCAAGAAGGCCACCATAAAGCCTTCGAACGCCCCCTGACGGCCACGGGCACCGTGCACCGCCTCGTCGGCAGCGTCGCCACTGGCGGGCTTGGCCAGCAACGCCTTGATCCCGAGCCAGGCGAGGAAGGCGGCGCCGCCGTAGCGGATCAGATCAAACAGCAGCGGGGTCTGGGTGATCAGCAGCGAGAGACCCAGCGCCGTGATCAGGGCATAGATCCCCACCCCCAGGCCGTGGCCGAGCGCCGTGGCCACCCCGTGGCCCTGCCCTCCCTGCACCGTATTGCGGATGATCAGCGCCAGGCTGGGCCCCGGACTGATGGCCCCCATCACGCAAATGGCGGCGAGCGCCAGCCAACTCGTCATTTCCATACCCTTTCCTTCTCTCTAGTCGAATGTCTCTACCTGGGATCAGGGTAGGAGGCGGCCAGCTATGCCAGAAGTGAAAGTTATGAATAGAGTCCATAGCCAACGGCTATAGGCTGGCATAACAAACTGTCCTAGCGGAGGTGGTCCGTCTTCAGATCCAGCTGCTTGCGGCTCTCCCCCAGGGTGCGCTGCAGGTGATCCCGCAGGAAGGGGTAGGCCAGCTCGCGAAACCAGCGGTGGGCCGGATCCAGGTGGTGGCGCTGGTGCCACAGCAGATGATACTGCTGGACCCGGGTGGCGAAGGGCAGATCGCAAAAACTCAGGGCATGCTCCCGGGAGAGCTGCCAGGCGATGTGGGCCGGGGTGGTCATCAGGCAGTCGGTGCGCAGCAGTACCTCCACCGCCGCCTGGAAGAAGGGCACCCGGGCGAACCAGCGGCGGGAGAGCCCCAGGGGGGCCAGCACCTGCTCCACCGGGCTGTCCTTGTCGCCGCCGCCGCTCACCTGCAGATGAGGCCAGGCGAGGTAGTCATCCAGGCTGGGCGCCGTGCCCGAGAGCGGGTGGTGGCGCCCCATCAGCATCACCAGCCTGTCCTCCCCCTGGTGCAGGCCGCGGATCTGATCCGGCACCAGCTCGGTGATGGTGGAGACCAGATCCAGCTCGGACTGCCACAGCTGCGGCAGTTGGCGCTTGTCCCACAGGCTGTACTCCAGCGCCGCCAGGGGGGCGGCCCTGGCCAGGGCCGCGCAGATGTCGGGCAGGATATGCTGGGCCACGTAGTCGGAGGAGGCGAGCCGGAACACCCGCTCGCAGCGCTCGGGAGCAAACTCGGGCGCCGCATAGAGCCGCTCCAGGGCACCGAGGGAATCGGCAAGCACCGCCGCCAGGCTCTCGGCCCGCGGCGTCAGCAGCCAGCGCTGTCCCTCCCGCACCAGCAGCTCGTCACCAAACTCGCTGCGAAGCTGGCCGAGCTGCTTGCTGATGGAGGGCTGGCTCAGATGCAGCAGCTCCGCCGCCCGGCTGATGTTGCGGGTCTCCAGCAGCACCTTGAGGGTGGGCAAGAGGTTGAGATTCGCTTTGTGCACTGACAACACCTCGGGAAGGGAGAGCCTGGTTCGGCTCTCATCTTAAGACAAGGAGAAGCGGGAATTTAAGCAAAATCACCACCTTGTTCCCCCTGCGCCCCCTTGCGCTCCCCTCCCCGCGGGATGACACTGGGAAGCCTGTACGACATAATTGCGCACTTTTCCGCCCGCGGGCGATCCACAACAAGAAGCGATAACAAGATGAAATACGCCAATATCACCGGCTGGGGCAAATGCCTCCCCCCCGCAGTGCTGACCAACGATGATCTCAGCACCATCATGGATACCTCGGATGAGTGGATCTATCCGCGTACCGGCATCAAGGCCCGCCGGGTCTCCCACGTCAGCACCCAGGCACTCGCCACCCTGGCCGCCCGCCGCGCCCTGGCCTGCGCCGGTCTGGACGCCGGTGAACTCGATGGCATCATACTGGCCACCGCCACCCCGGGCACGCTGGTCCCGAACTGTGCCTCTGCCGTGCAGCAGGCCCTGGGCGCCCACAAGGCGGCGGTGTTCGACCTCAATGCCGCCTGCACCGGCTTCGTCTACGCGCTCTCGGTCGCCACCTCCCTGGTGCAGACCGGCATGATGCAGAAGGTGCTGGTGATAGGCGCCGAGCGTCTCATCCAGTTGCTGGACTGGGCCAAGCGCGACACCGCAGTGCTGTTTGGCGACGGCGCCGGCGCCGTGGTGATAGAGGCGAGCGAGCAGAAGAGCGGCCTGATTGCCAGCAAGCTCGGCTGTGACAGCGAGGCGCGGGAGATACTGCACGTGCCGAACTTCGGGACGGATCGGGTGCGTTTCGCCGACATCGACGGTCTGTTCACCTTCAACTTCGAGGGGCAGGAGATCTTCAAGCGCGCCGTGCGCGGCATGGGCGAGGCCACAGGTGCCGTGCTGGCCCAGGCCGGCATAGCCCCCGAGCAAGTCGACCTCATAGTCCCGCACCAGGCCAACGTGCGCATCATTGAGACCCTGGCCAAGCGGATGAACGCCCCCATGGAGAAGGTGATGGTCAACATCGAGCAGTACGGCAACACCTCCGCCGCCACCGTGCCCATCGCCCTGTGCGAGGCGCTGGAGCAGGGCCGGGTCAAGCCAGGCAGCCACCTGCTGACCGCCGCCTTCGGGGCCGGCCTGACCTGGGGCGCCGCCCTCATCAAATGGGGCCCTCGCGTCACCCCGCTCGGTCACTGTGACGAGGAGCTGCCCCCCTGCGAGCAGAGCGCCCTCGAGCTCATCGCCCACGCGGTTCAGGGCTGCCAGCAGGCGCGCACCTCAGACGCCTGAGCCTCGCCACGGCCACCCTCTCCCGCATAAAAAAGAGGAGCCTATCGTGGCTCCTCTGTGCACGCCCTCCCTGCCGGCCCCCTCGGACATCGGCATAAAAGTCATTGAAAAGCGTGAATTTTGAGCGAAACATATCAAAAAATAACCACTTGACACTTTTTTGTCGTCAGAATGCGGCCAAGGGGTTCACAACCTTGCCGGATCTGGTAGTATGCGGCCTCGCACTTGGGGAGGGGTTCCCGAGCGGCCAAAGGGATCAGACTGTAAATCTGACGGCTCTGCCTTCGAAGGTTCGAATCCTTCTCCCTCCACCATTCAAGTGCGTCAAGTAAGTAAAAAATCAGGAAAATACCCCGTGGAGGGGTTCCCGAGCGGCCAAAGGGATCAGACTGTAAATCTGACGGCTCTGCCTTCGAAGGTTCGAATCCTTCTCCCTCCACCATCTTCCTGCATTGAGTGAAAGGCCTGTAAAAAGTAGTACCCCTGTGGAGGGGTTCCCGAGCGGCCAAAGGGATCAGACTGTAAATCTGACGGCTCTGCCTTCGAAGGTTCGAATCCTTCTCCCTCCACCATCCTTCAGAAAACCCGGCCTGGCGCCGGGTTTTCGCATTTATGACCAGTGGTCATTTGGCACTGTCAGATCTGACAATTGCCCCGCCCCCGCTTTTTCGAAACAGTAGAAGCCTCGAGTCGCAAGGATCGCCCTCATATGTTTGAAATCTGGGATGAAAGGGGCCGTGAGCAAGGGCTGACGCTGCCCGAGCTGCAACAACGACTGCGCCATTATCAGGGTGACGTCATGGTGCGCTATCTCAACCGCCTCGGCCTGCCGAGCACCCTGTTCCTGACCGTTGCGCAAGGCCAGGCCTACCAACGCTTCAAGGCCGGCTCCCCCAAACTCGACTGGGAGTGGCTGGCCCAGGCCATGCATACTGTTCATGTCTCTGAGATCAACATGCAACAGCTGAATAACGCTCTCCCTTAAACATCGCTTTCCCTATGGTCAGCCCGTTCACTGTGCGCCCAGATAAACCTGTGCCGCCTGCCACCCCATCAGATAACCCTGTTCCAGTCGTGCCGAATCTGTGGTCATGCGACCGACCCTGAACGCCTCGGGTGGATAGATGAACCGGATGCGGCAATCCGCGGGTGGATTAAGGATGAAGTCGATGGCGTCGTTGTAGCTCTGATGGCGGGCCAGGCTGGCGCGGGCCAGCGCCGGGGTCTGCCGCAGCAGGTAGCGGTGCAGGGCGGGCAGACGCGGCGCCCGCTTGCGATAGCCGAGCGGGCGGGAGAGCACCACTGTGATGTCCCGCGCCCCCTGCTCATAGGCGTGGCGCACCGGGATGGAGTCAGCTACCCCGCCGTCGGTCATCGCCTCGCCCCCCAACCGCACGAAGTCGCGATAGGCTAGCGGCACCGAGCAGGAGGCCTTGATCTGCTGCTCCAACTCCTCCACCGTCGCCTTGAGATAGGCGGCCTGCCCGTCCGAGACTCTGGTGGTCACCACCGTCAGCGGCACAGGGTTAGCGGCAAACCGCGCCAGATCGAGCCGGCACTCGCGGATGGTGATCTCCCACAGCCAGTCGAGATCCAGCCAATGACCGCCGCGCATGAACTTCGCCAGGCTGATGAACTCGGGGCGACAGGAGTAATCCGTGATGACTCTGTGGTTGCGCCCCTGCTGGCCGGCCAGGAAGGCCGCCAGATTGACCGCCCCCGCCGAGACACCTATGCAGTGATCGAACGCCGTCACTCCCCTGGCCATGAAGGCATCCAGCACCCCGGCGGCAAAGATACCGCGCATGGCGCCCCCCTCGACCACCAGGGCCGTTTGTTGCCGACTCATCTCCTCTCTCCTCCGCGCTACGCTGTGAATGGACTCACACTTTGGCTCATTCAGAGCCCGTTTCAGATCTGCATCTCTATAATGGGCCCGCCTGGGCCTCTTCGGTGCCCTGGCATAACCTGTTGATGCTACGGAATATTACAATGAAAAATAGCCACAAGACCCTGCTCGCCGCTGCCATTTCCCTCGGATTGATGGCAGGCTGTCACAGCAACAATGACTCCAAGGCCCCCGATCCCATGGTTCGCTTCGCTACCTTCAACCTCTCCTTCGATCGCACCGCCCCCGGCATGCTCTCCGGCGAACTGGCGCTGGACCGCGCCGCCCAGGATGCCCTGCTGGCCCGCCTCGCCGACGGCACCTTGAGCGGGGCAGAGAAGACCAGGGCCCTCGACGTGCAGCAGATCCGCAACATCGCCGAAATCATCCAGCGCACCCGGCCGGATGTCTTCCTGCTCAACGAGTTCGACAACGACGGCAAGGGGGAGAGCGCAGCCGATCTCAAGGCCTTCAACGACAACTACCTGGCCCATGCCCAGCACGGCGAGGTTCAGGCCATCAGCTACCCTGTGATGCAGAATTTCGCCACCAACACAGGGCTGATGAGCGGCCATGACCTCAACCTGGATGGCAAGCGCAACAGCGGGCCTGACGACGCCTGGGGCTTTGGCAACTACCACGGCCAGTACGCCTTCGCCCTGATGTCGAAGTATCCCATCGACACCAAGGGGATCCGCACCTTCCAGCACTTCAAGTGGAAGGACATGCCGGGCGAGACGAACCCTGTCATCGACGACTGCAACAACCCCAGGGCGCCGATCCCGGCTGGCCGCCAGTGCGGCGAACCCTGGTATGACGACGCCGCCTGGGCGCAGTTTCCACTCTCCTCCAAGAACCACGCGGACGTGCCGGTGCGGGTCAAGACCGCCAAGGGGGAAGAAGTGATCCATTTCCTCATCTCCCACCCGACGCCCCCCATCTTTGGCAATGCGGCGCGCCACAACGTCAAGCACAACAGGGCCGAGGTCGCCTTCTGGCAGGACTATGTGGAGAGCGCCAGCTACATGGTGGACGACGCCGGCAAGGCGGGCGGCCTGCCACAGGGTGCCCGCTTCGTCATCGCCGGGGATCTCAACGCCGATCCTCAAGCAGGCGATGGGGATCTCAGTGCTATCCAGGACTTGCACAACCATGTGCTGGTCAATCAGGCGGTCACCAATGGCGCCCTGATCCCGGTGAGCCAGGGAGGCCCGGAGTGCCTCGCCAGCCAGCCGGACCTGTGCAAGCGCAACAACAACCGCACCACCCCGGAGCGCATCACCAGCAGCAGCGGCCTGCAGCTCGATCACCTGATCCCCTCAGCCAACCTCAATGCCATCGCCTCTGGGGTGTTCTGGCCCGCCAGCTTCGAGCCGGGCTACCACCTGGTGTATGACGCCAAGCTGGGCATCGCCAAGGGGGTCAGCTCGGATCACCGCCTGGTGTGGGTGGACTTCGAACTGGACCAGTGATGTTCAGGAGCACGCAATGAAAAGCGGGGCCATGATGGCCCCGCTTTTTTTTGCCTCTGGCGCTACACCAGCTTCTCCACCCGGGCTGGCAGGCCCTGGCGCGCCGAGGAGCCGATGGCCCAGTCCACCAGGGGGTAGCGGCCGTGGCGACTAGGATCCAGCACCGCCAGATCGTTGAGGTTCACCCCGGCGCCGCGCAGGGCACTGGCCACCACCTCCTTACCGTCGACCCAATGCGCCCGCGCCCCCAGCTCCTTGTGACCGAAGCCGTGCTCGATGGCGATGGCATCTTCCTGCACCCCGGCCACGCACTCGGCCAGCCCGATCACGCTGCCATTGGGGGTGCTGACCCGCACCCTGTCCCCGCTCACTATGCCAAGGCGGGCCGCCGTCTCCACGTTGAGCCGCACCCCGTTGCTGGGGTGCACCTGGCGCAGGCGATCCGAGCCTATGCTCATGGAGCTCATGGTGTGGGACTTGTAGCTGGTGAGCAGCAGGGGCCACTGGGCCGGCTTGAACGCCTCGTTGAGCTGCGTGCCGTCCGCGAGCTGGGGGCGGAAGAAGCGCGGGGTGCCGCTCAAGTATTGACCGCTCTGGCTGTGGCGCCGGCTGCCCACCGCCGGGTTCCACAGCATCAACGGCTTGGGCCAGCGCTTGCTCGGCTGACCCGATTCATCGCGCCCCTTGGCCACCGGCTCGAAGCGCCCGCCTCGAGCGAAGAGGTAGGCGGCGCGGCCCGCCTCCTCCGCACTCAGGGTGGCATTCAGCACCGGCAGGATCCGCTCTACCCCGGACCAGGCGAGATCCTCAGGCCCGATGGGAGGCACAGGCTCGCCGAGATAGGCGACGTTGGCCGCCCCGTAGAGGGAGAAGTCCGCCGCCTTGTTCAGGGCGTGCAGCTTGCCATCCGCCCCTTTGAGGGCCTCCTCGCCAAAGCCCGGCAACCCCAGGCGCTTCGCCACGGCGATGAAGAAGGACTCCATACAGACCGGATCCCCCGAGGCTGTCTTGGCGACTCTTGGCTCCACCACGGGCCAGCGGCCGGTGGAGACCTTGGTCATGACCCCGTGCCAGGCCGTGGCCCAGCCCCAGGACTCATAGGTCAGGGTGTCAGGCACTATGTAGTCCGACAGCGCCGAGGATTCGTTGATGAAGCTGTCGATGCTGACAAAGAGCGGCAGCACGCCCGGGTCCTTGAGCTGCTCGCCGATGGCATGGCTGAGCCCCGCCTGACCATAGAGGGGGTTGCCCATGTGGTTGATCCAGGCCTTGGCGCGGTAGGGATAACCGCTCACCGCCGCGGTCAGGTGCTCGCCGAGCAATGGGCCGGAGAGTGGGAACCAGGGCTCGTGGGCCGGATAGGGATTCTGGCCCGCCTCGCGCTTGCGGCGATATTCCGAGGTCTTCTCGTAGGGGAACCTGGAGCGCGACAGGAAGACCCCGGCGGGTTTGACCATGCCGGGGAAGCTCGCGAGATCGTAGCGCGGCCCGGCCCCGAAGGGGTCGAACTTGCCGCCGCTCGCCACGGCGCCGCCCCGGGCGTTGAGGTTCCCTATCATGGCATTGAGCATCATGATGGCCCAGGCCGAATAGAAGCCGTTGGCGCTCATGGTGCCGCCATGGGTGATCACCGCCGCCCGGGTGCCGTGGCTGGTGAACTCCCGCGCCAGCTCGACGATGTCGCTTACCGGCACGGCGCACTCGGCGCTGTATTGCTCGAGAGAGTGCTCCCGGCTCGCCTCGGCCAGCAGCTGGAAGCTGCTCTTGACCATCAGCTCCCCCTTGGGGCCCTGAATGGGGCGATCCACCCAGAGCCGGGCCCGCTCACACTGGCCTGCGGGTCTCGGCTCATCGCTCCCCTCCTCGACCACCAGCACCGCATCCCCCTCGCCATAGGGCTCACCGCCGTGGGGCAGCCCCAGATCGCTGGCGTGCAGCATCTGGCCGAAGCGGGGGTGGGACTCGTCGCAGACAACCAGATGGCTGGCGTTGCAAAAGCCGCGATAGCCGGCCCGCTCGGCGGCCTCGGCATGGGGGGCCGCCAGGAAGGGCTCGGCGTAACGCTCGTTGTCGATGATCCAGCGCAGCATGGCCATGGCCAGGGCCGAGTCGGTGGCGGGGCGGATGGGCAGCCAGCGGTTGGAGGGGGCGGACGGCAGGTTCACCGTGTTCGGCAGGCTGGGGGCCACCACCACGTAGGAGAAGGGCTTGCCCTGCCGCGCCCGCCCCGCCGCCAGCTGGCGGGACTGGCGCTTGAAGGGGTTGCCGGACTGCTGGGGGGAGGTGCCCATGAACAGCAGGAAGTCGCTCTCGTCCCAGTCCGGCTTGAGGTGGGCGTTCTTCTCCAGATCGTCCAGCAGGGCGCCGGCCCCGACCCGGAACGACAGGCCGCAGTAGGCGCCGTGGTTCGCGAAATTGCGGGTGCCGAAGCTGTTGAAGGTGAAGCGCTTGATGAAGGCGTCGCGCCCCTCGTCCGAGGCGTTGCTCACCAGCAGCTGGTTGGCCCTGGGGCCGTACTCCGGGTTCGCCGGGTCCAGCGGCTCGGCGAGGTTGCGGATGGCCCTCAGCCCCTCCACTTTTCCCTCCCCGAACAGGTCGCCCCCCTCCACCACCTCCTCGATCAGCTGCTCGAAGGGGATGCTCTGCCAGCGGCCGCTGCCGCGGGGGCCGACCCGCTTGAGGCAGCGGGTGACCCTGTGGGGGCTGTCGAGCTGCTCCAGCATGGCGTTGCCCCGGGCGCAGGCGGTGGAGCGCCCCTCCAGCCCTCCTTCCTGATAGCCGCTGGTCGCGAGCAGCGCCTGCTTGACTGGCGTCTTGAAGTCGATGTGGTGCAGGGCCGAGAGGGGGTGATAGGGGTTGCCCAGGATGCGCACTATCCTGTCGCTCTCGTTGTCGATGCGGGCCCGCACCCCGCACAGGGTCCAGCAGCCGAGGCACATGGTGTTGGCGAGGCGCTGATCCGGGTTGGGGTGAAGCTCCCCCTGCCCGTCGACCCTGTACTCCACGGCGAGCGAGTTGCCGTGAATGGGATCCCGGGTCGGCTTGCCGGAGCTGCCGGTGGCCACCCCGCTCGCCACCTGCTTGAGGGTGTCGCTGTAACCGGCGACAAACAATCCGGTGCCCCCGGCGATGGCGGCCCCTTTGAGAAACTTGCGTTTGCTGTGATCCATCAGAGTGCCTCGCGAGCGGAGTTGGCTGCCTGGGTGGCAGAGGAAGTGGTGGTGGATGGCAGAGCCGGAGCGCGCACCAGTTCGGAAAGCGCCACCAGCAGGGCCAGCAGCAGGCCGAAGGTGCCGAGAATGCCGAGCACCCCAGCCGGTCCCCAGGCGATGTCGTAGAGATAGACCCCGGCCCCGTATTTCGGGACCAGCTGCCCCTGGATAAGCACCAGCCAGCGCAGGCCCCACACCAGGTGCAGTGCCAGCAGTCCCAGGCCCCAGGTTTGCAGGCGGGGGGAGAGTCTTGCTCCAGCCAGCAGCAGCAGGCCGAGCAGACCCAGGGTCAGCAGCAGCCAGTGAGCCGCCAGCCGCCAGCTGGGATCCAGCCGATAGAGGGCACTCGCCTCAGCCGCCGAGGCGCCGCCAGCCAGGGCCCAGCCCAGCAGGGAGAAAGCGAGCAGCGCCAGGGTCGGGCGGATCTGGCGCAGCAGCCCCGTCTCGGTGTGCTGCTGCCAGCCGGCCAGCAGGCGGTTGAGCAGCAGCAGGGCGCTCTGGGCCGCCAGCAGGGCGCTCAGCGCCAGCAGCCAGGGCAACCAGGGGGTATGCCAGAGCGGGCGTGCCTGCACCGCCATGGTCTCGAGCCCGGTGTAGAGGGCGATGCTGAGACCGCTCAAGGCAGCCACCACCGCAAGGGGCCTCAGCCACGCATCGCCGGACCAGCTTCCCAGGCAGAGCAACCGCGCCAGGGCGGCCACCCTGTCATGCTCCTCGCCGCGCCTGGCCAGGGCGGGCCTGAGCAGCAGCCAGCCGAGCAGCATGGAGAGCAGGCTGAACAGGGGCAGCAGGTAGGCGCCATACCACATGACGGAGGTGAAGCGGGTCTGGGCGTAGAAGTGCCAGGCCCGGGCCGGCTGGTGCAGATCCGCGGTCAGGGCGATGGGAGCCACCAGGCCGGCTGCCACCATCAGCACGGCGGCCAGGGTCTGCAGCCGCGGGTCCTGCGCCTTGCGCCACAGATCAAAGGCGCCGAGCCAGAGGGCACCGTAGGCGAGGCCGATGAGGAAGAAATATTGTACCGCCCAGGGCAGCCAGGTGATGGGTTGATCCGGGGCCAGCAGTTCATGAATGGTCATGGGCTATCTCCTTGCCGTCGTCGCCGAGCAGGGTGCGCTGCGGCGGATGGCCGTCGATCTTGCTGACGAAGGCCTCGTCCATCCCGAGATAGAAGACCCGTGGCTGGGTATGGGCCTCGGGCTTGAGCACCTTGATGGCGGGCTCGTGTTCCTGCAGCAGCCGGCTTATCCGGCTTTTGGGATCGCTTAAGTCCCCTATGATGCGCGCCTCGCCGACGCAGCTCTCCACGCAGGCGGGCAAGAGTCCCGCCTCCAGCCGGTGGGCGCAGAAGGTGCACTTGTCGGCGGTGTTGGTCTCGTGGTTGATGAAGCGGGCGTCGTAGGGGCAGGCCTGCACGCAGTAGCCGCAGCCGACGCACCAGTCGTTGTTGACCACGACGATGCCGTCGTCGCGCTGGAAGGTGGCTCCAGTGGGGCAGACATCGAGGCAGGCGGGCTCGGCGCAGTGGTTGCACAGCCTCGGCAGCATCAAGAGGGAGGCGGGAGCCTCGAGGGCCGCCACGTCGCTCACCTCGTACTGGCTCACCGTGGTGCGAAACTGGCCGAGGGGGGGCTGGTTTTCCATGGTGCAGGCCACGGTGCAGGCCTGGCAGCCGACGCAGCGGCGCAAGTCGATCAGCATGCCGTAACGCTTGCGCCCGTCCCCGCGACTGATGGCCGCCCGCCCATTGCGGGGAACGGGGACGGACTGGGCCTGAGTCACGGGGATCAGGGCCGCCCCTGCGGTGAGGGCGGCGATCCCGGATAACAATCGGCGCTTGCTGGGCTCCATGGCGTCTTTCCTTCTGCTGAGCTGGCTTCCCCGAAAGGGGGGTTGGGCCGATTGTCCGCAACGCAGGAAGTCGCCTCTATTGTGGTTTTCCACATACCGGGAGCCGGGTTGATCCAGCGCAATAAAACCGGCCCCATAACCGCCAAACTGTGACCAAAACCCCATTCGCCGCCCCATCACGGCGCCAGGGCGGCCCAGCACATCGCCCCGGTGATAGACTGGCCTCCCCATCAGCCGCCCAAGGAGAGCGCCCTGTTCCGTCACGCCCCCTCATCGCCCGCCCGCAAGTCCCTGCTTGCCCTGTTGCTCTGGCTCTGGCTCGCCCCCGCCCTGGCAGGGCCTGTGCCGCCCCAGGCAGAGTCGGTGCTGGCCCGGAGCGAGCCGGTCCGCATAGGGGTGCTGGCGACCCGCGGCCCGGCGCTGGCCAGGGCACAGTGGCAGCCGCTGATGGCGTGGCTGGACGAGCGCGTGCCTGCGCGGCGCTTCGCGCTGGTGCCCCTGGAGCTCGATGCGCTGGCCGAGGCCGTCGCGCAAAGCAGGCTCGACTTTGTCATCACCAACCCGGGCCAGTCGGTGAGCCTGGCGCGCCAGTATCCGCTGGCCTGGCTCGCCACCCTCAAGAGCCCGGCGGGGGGTGACAACCTCGCCATCGGCGCCGCCCTGGTGGTGCGCGCCCAGGCCCCCTACCTGCACTGGCAGGATCTCGAGGGGCAGCCGGTCGCCGCCGTGTCGGAAAACGCCTTCGGCGGCTACCTCGCCTACCGCTTCGAGGCAGACATGCAGGGGATCAGGCTGGAGCGCTTCTTCTCCGCCGTGCGCTTCACCGGCTTCCCGCTGGACAGGCTCATCGAGCAGCTGGCGGCAGGGGACGTCGCCGCCGCCATAGTGCCGGTGTGCCAGCTGGAGCGCATGGTGCGGGAGGGCAAGGTCGCCGCCTCGGATTTTCGGGTGCTGGACAACCAGGCACCGGCGGGCTTTGGCTGCCAGAGCTCGACCCGGCTCTACCCGAACTGGGCCTTCGCCCAGACGGAGCAGGCCTCCCCTGCGCTCGCCCTGGCGGTGACGCGAGCGCTGTTCGACCTGCCTGCACACAGCGAGGCGGCCATGGCCGCCGATTCGGCGGGCTGGACAGTGCCCACCAGCCAGCTCGCCATCGACCGCCTGCTCAAGGCGCTGGATCGCCACCCCCTGCAGGGCCCCTGGTGGCAATCGGCCTGGCACTGGCTGCGCCAGCATCAGCAGTGGGGCTGGGGGGCCCTGGCGCTGGTGCTGCTGCTCGGCGGTCACCACCTGCTGCTGCAACGGCTGTTCAACCGCAGCCAGCGCCGACTGCTCGCCACCCGCCAGCAACTCGAGGAGAAGGGGCGCCAGCTCGAGCAGGCCAGACGCCTCGCCGAACTCGGTGAACTCGGCGCCAACGTGGCCCACGAGATCAACCAGCCTCTCACCGCCATCGCCAACTACAGCCAGGGTGCCCTACTGCGTCTGGCGAGGCAGGGGCAGGATCCCTCCCAGGAACCCCTGCGCCAGGCCCTGGAGCAGATAGGGCTCCAGGTCCAGCGCATCACCCAGACCGTCAACCGGCTGAGATCCCGGCTGCAGAAGCGCCCCCGCCAAGCCGGGCCCACTGACCTGGTCGCCCTGGTGGAGGGGCTGCAACCCCTGCTCGGTCAGATGCTGGCCCCCCTCGGGGTCGCCTTCGCCCTGCGCTGGCAGGGGCAGCCGCGCCTGCTCCCCCTGGATGGCACCGGGGTGGAGCAGTTGCTGATGAACCTCATCAAGAATGGCGCCGAGAGCGCGGCTCGAACGGGCGGCCCAGCGGCGCAAAGGGCTGAGCCGGGCCGGGTCGAGCTGCTTGTCTCCTTCGAGGCGGCGCTATTGGTCTTGGAGATCCGTGACAACGGCCCCGGCCTGAGGATGCCAGAGGCCTGGCTGCAGCAGGCGTTTCACAGCGACAAGGACGACGGCATGGGGCTGGGGCTCGCCATCTGCCGGGACGTGGTCGAGTGTCATCGGGGCCAGCTCGCCTTGAGCAACCTGAGCCCCCATGGCTGCCTGGCCCGGGTGACCCTGCCCGCCCCTCGGCAGCGGCTTGGGGCCGCGTCCCCTCTCAATCCAAGGAGCTGA
Organism: Aeromonas sp. Marseille-Q7275; assembly: GCF_965119515.1. Classification (NCBI taxonomy): domain Bacteria; kingdom Pseudomonadati; phylum Pseudomonadota; class Gammaproteobacteria; order Aeromonadales; family Aeromonadaceae; genus Aeromonas; species Aeromonas sp. Marseille-Q7275. Next base: position 47,104 of record NZ_CBCPLW010000001.1, on the reverse strand, counting down.
TATGCAGTCCACTGACCGCCCTCCCCTCTATCTGGTCGATGACGACCAGGCCGTGCTCGACTCCCTGCGCTTCATGCTGGAGAGCTGCGACGAGCGGCCGCTGCACTGCTTTGCCGACGGCGAGCGCTTCCTGGCCGAGGTCGATCTGCGCCTGCCCGCCTGCCTCATCCTGGATTGCCGCATGCCGGGGCTGTCGGGCCCCGAGGTGCAGCAGCGGCTGAAGGCGGCCCGGAGCCCCATCGCCATCCTGTTTCTCACCGGTCACGGGGAGGTGCCCCTGGCGGTGGAGTCCCTCAAGCAGGGGGCGGTGGATTTCTTGCAAAAGCCGGTGCAGCTTGCCCCTTTGCTCGCCGCCATGGCGCGGGCCGAACAGGCGACGCAGAGTGCGGCCACCCGTTTCGCCCAACTGGCCGCCTATCAGCGGCTCACCCCCCGCGAGCACCAGCTGTTGCAGCTCATCGCCCGGGGTCACAAGAACCAGCAGATAGCGCAGGATCTCTGCATCTCGGTGCGCACCGTCGAGGTGTGCCGCGCCAGCCTGATGAAGCGCCTCGAGGTGGGCTCACTGGCCGAGCTGATGCTGCTCTATGCGGCGGTCAACGGGCAGCCCTGACTGGCCCACGCCATGGGCGAACCCCAACCCCGGGACACAAAACGCGGCGAGATCACACACTTGGTACCGTCTTGGGGGTAGAGTAGCCCCTTCCCTTTATCAGGACGGACCGAGGTCCTGCGCATTATTTCGAGGAGACAACATGGAACTGCTTCTGCTTAGCAACGGCAAAACCACAGAACACCCGGGCCTGCTCGGCTGGGCCCGCGACCGGGTGCAGACCCTGCTCGCCCGCAAACAGGTCAAGCGCATCCTGCTCATCCCCTATGCGGTGATCCGCAGCGACTGGGATGCCCGCGCCCAGGATCTCACCGAGAGCCTGGGGGTGGAGACCATCAGCATCCACCAGTTCGACGATCCCGTGGCGGCCATCAATCAGGCAGACGCCATCTTCATCAGCGGCGGCAACACCTGGCGCCTGAACCAGCTGCTGCACGAATACGGCTTGGTGGTGCCCATACAGCGCGCCGTGCGCGAACGGGGCGTGCCCTATGTGGGCTGGAGCGCAGGCTGCAACGTGGCGACCCCCAGCATCCGCACCACCAACGACATGCCGGTGTGCAACGCCGCCGTGCTGCCGGCCCTCGGCCTGTTCCCCCAGCAGATCAACCCCCACTATCTGGACGCCAGCATCAGCGGCCACATGGGGGAGACCCGGGACGAGCGCCTCGCCGAGTTCTGCGCCATCAACCCGAGCGAATCAGTAGTGGCCCTGCGCGAGGCCAGCCTGCTGCAGATCAGTGGCGAGAGCGGCGGCGAGACCGTCGAGTACTGGAGCGTGCGCGGCGAGGGCTTCAAGATCTTCAAGCACGGCGAGGCGATCCAGGAGCATGAGGACGCCGCTCCCCTGGCCGCCCTCACCCCCTTCACTCCCAAGATCTGAGTCAGGGGCGCTGCAATGAAAAGAGGGATGGCCAAGGCCATCCCTCTTTCGTATGCCCGCTCGCGCCGGGGTGATGCCCCGCAAGGGCCCTCACTCCAGGATCGCCAGCGCCTCCTTGCCGCCGAGTTTGGGGGCCTTTAGCAGCAACACCAGCGGAATGGCGCACAGGCTGACCCACATCATCAGGCGGAAGTCCTGCAGGTAGGCGAGCAGGCTGGCCTGGCGGGTCACCTCGCCGTTGAGCATGGCGAGCCCCTTGGGGGTGATCAGCGCCGCCGTCCCCATCCCCTGCTGCAGACCGGCATTGAAGGGATTGATGTAGGAGGCGAACACCTCGTGGTTCATCTGGGTGCGCTGGGCCAGGTAGGTGATCACCACCGAAATGCCGATGCTGCTGCCGATGTTGCGCACCAGGCTGAACAGTGCCGTGCCCTCGTTGCGAAAGCGCGGCGCCAGGGTCGCGAAGGTGATGGTGGAGAGCGGCACGAAGATGAAGCCGAGCCCCAGCCCCTGGACTATGCCGGTGCGCACTATGTCCCAGCTGCCGATGTCGGTGTTGAACAGGGTCATCTCCCACATGGAGAAGCTGGTGAGCAGCAAGCCCAGCAGGATCAGGATGCGCACATCCACCCGGCCCGACAGCCTGCCCACCAGCATCATGGCGAACATGGTGCCGACCCCGCGCGGTGCCAGCAGGTAGCCGACGTCGATCACCGGGTAACCCATCAGCCCCTGCATGAAGGGGGGCAGCAGCGTCATGGTCGCCAGCAGTATGATGCCGACGATGAAGATGAACACCAGGCCGACGCTGAAGTTGCGATCCTTGAACAGGGCCGGCTCTATGTAGGGATGGGGGTGGGTGAAGATGTGCACCACGAACAGATAAAACGCCATCACCATCATGACGGTCTCGATCACTATCTCCCGGCTGGCGAACCAGTTCTGGGACTCCCCGTGGTCCAGCGCCATCTGCAATGCCCCTATGCCCAGGCTCAGCAGGGCGAACCCCAACAGATCGAAGCGGCGGCTGGCGTCTATCCTGGTCTCCTCGATAAAGGCGGCAAGCCCGAACCAGGCCAGCAGGCCGAACGGCAGATTGATGTAGAAGACCCAGCGCCAGTTGTAGTACTCGGTGAGCCAGCCCCCCAGCGAGGGCCCCAGGATGGGGCCCACCATAACCCCTATGCCCCACATCGCCATGGCGGAGCCGTGCTTCTCCGGCGGATAGGTATCGAGCAGCACCGCTTGGGAGAGGGGCACCAGGCTGGCGCCGAAGATCCCCTGCAGCAGGCGGAACAGCACTATCTGATCCAGGCTCTGGGCCGCGCCGCACAGCATGGAGGCGACGGTAAAGCCCGCCACCGACCACATGAACAGTCTTTTGCGACCAATTCTTGCCGAGATAAAACCGGTCAGCGGCATGAAGATGGCGGCCGCGACTATGTAGGAGGTGAGCACCCAGGAGATCTGATCCTGGGTCGCCCCCATGGCCCCCTGCATGTGGGGCAGGGCCACGTTGGCTATGGTGGTGTCCAGCGCCTGCATGATGGTGGCCAGCATCACCGACAGTGTGATGAAGGTGCGGCGGGAGACTTGGCCGGCCTCCTCTGTGCCTGCTGTCGTCATATCAACCTCGACCTGACAAGCCGGGCAGAGTGCGCTGGTGGCCGGTATCGATTTCGGCGGTGGCGCTCAGGCCGGCGCGCAGGGTCGGCAGATCCGCCCCCTCGTCCAGCTTGATCCGCACCGCGACGCGCTGGGCTATCTTGACCCAGTTGCCGGTGGCGTTCTGGGCCGGGATCACCGAGAACTCGGAGCCGGTGGCCGGGCTCAGGCTCTCCACCACCCCGTGCCAGCGGGCATCCGGGTAAGTGTCCACGCTGATGTCGACCCGCTGGCCCGGCTGCACATGGGTCAGCTCGGTCTCGGTGAAGTTCGCCTCCACCCAGGGGGTGTCCGTCTCCACCAGCATCATGGCGGTCATGCCCACCAGGCTGTACTGGCCGGGCTTGGGCAGCTGGCTGGCGATGCCGTTGGCGGGGGCATAGATGGTGGTGCGGGCCAGATCCAGCCTGGCCTTGGCCAGACCGGCGGCGGCTTCTCGATAGGCGGGCTGCTGCTCCACCGGCAGGTTCACATCCCCGTTCAGGGAGGCTTCGATCTTCTTGAGCCCCTCCTCCAGCGCCACCTGCTGCTGGGCAGTCTGTATGGTGAGCTGGCGGGCGTCATCGTAGTTGGCGGTGGAGGTGAAGTGCCTGGCCACCAGATCCGCCTGGCGACGCTCCTCCTTCAGGGCATAGGCATGGCGAGTGCGGGCCACGTCTATCTCGGCCTGCTGGCCGCGATAGCTGGTCTGCAGCGCCACCAGATCGGTGCGCACCTTGGCGAGTTCCGCCTCGGCCTTGGTCACGGCGACCCGGAAGGACTCGGGGTCCAGCTCGAACAGCGGCTGGCCGGCCTTGACCTGCTGGTTTTCAGCGACGAACACCTTGGCCACTCGGCCCAGCACCTCGGTACTGATGGGCACCTTGTCCGCCTTCACATAGGCATTGTCGGTCTCCACATAGCGTCCGCCATGAAGATAGATTGCGCCCGCCCCGACCAGGGCCAGTGCAGGTACCACCACCAGCAACAGCAGGCGGGTACGGCGCCGGTTCATCCTGGGACGGGGGGAGGAGGGTGAGTCAGTGGTCATAGCATCGCTCCGCTGTGTGTTGCGTCAAAATGAGAAATCAGGGATGAGAGAGGTTGGCGCGCAGGATCTTGAGGGAGTGGCAGAGCGCGTCCGTCGCCTCCTCCCCCAGCTCGCCGATGGCGCGCTGATGCACCAGATCGGACGCCTGCTTGATCATCGCCAGATAGGGGGTCGCGGCCTCGGTCAGGTAGAGCTGATAGGCCCGGCGGTCGCTGGGATCGCTGCGCCGCTCCACCAGGCCGTTCTCGGCCAGCTGATCCAGCTGGCGGGCCAGGGTGATGGGCTGGATATCCAGGCCGTCGGCCAGCTCCACCTGACGGATCCCCTCGCTGCGCGCGATGTGTACCAGGGCGCGGGCCTGGGCCAGGGTCAGACAGCTCCCTTCCAGCTGCTGCTGGAACTGGCGGCGCATCAGACGCTGTACGTCACCGATCAGGAAGCCGAGGGAGTCGGGTTGTTTGTTCATAGCATGTAACCTATATAGTAAGCTTTGCTTATTATAAGCCATGAACCGACATATGCAAGCTGGCCCCGGCCGCCGTTTGGGTTCATGCTGGGGAGCACCACCTCAACGGCAGGAGAAATGTCATGGATATCAGGATGGAGCGGGACAGTCTGGGGGAGATAGCCGTCCCGGCGGCGCGGCTTTGGGGGGCCCAGACCCAGCGCTCCCTGCACCACTTCAACATCTCCGGAGAGCGCCAGCCCATGGAGATCATCCATGCCCTCGCCCGCATCAAGTCCGCCTGCGCCAGGGTGAACCATGCCCTGGGGCTGCTGCCCGCTCGCAAGGCCCAGGCCATCATGGCCGCCGCCGACGAGGTGCTGTGCGGCCTGCACGACGCCGAGTTTCCCCTGATGGTGTGGCAGACCGGCTCAGGCACCCAGACCAACATGAACCTCAACGAGGTGCTGGCGAACCGGGCCAGCGAGCTGCTGGGCGGCGCTCGGGGAGAGGCGCGGCTGGTGCACCCCAACGACGAGGTGAACAAGAGCCAGTCCAGCAACGATGTCTTCCCGAGCGCCATGAACCTGGCAGCGGTCACCGCCATCACCGGCCAGTTGCTGCCGGCTCTCGTTACCCTGAAAAACACCCTCGCCGACAAGGCCGCCGCCTTCGACGACCTTGTCAAGATTGGCCGCACCCATTTGCAGGACGCCACCCCCCTCACCCTGGGTCAGGAGATCTCCGGCTGGGTCGCCCAGCTCGCGCAGGGGGAGCGCCACCTCGCTGCCGCCCTGCCCCATCTGTGTGAGCTGGCGCTCGGCGGCACCGCGGTCGGCACCGGTCTGAACTGCCCCCCCGGCTTTGCCGAGGCGGTGACCAACACCCTGGCCGAGCAGACCGGCTTGCCCCTGGTGAGCGCCCCCAACAAGTTCGAGGCCCTGGCGGCGAGCGATGCCCAGGTCCATGCCCATGGCGCCCTCAAGACGCTGGCGGCTTCTCTCATGAAGATCGCCAACGACGTGCGCTGGCTGGCGAGCGGCCCCCGCAGCGGGCTCGGGGAGCTCAGCATCCCGGAGAACGAACCCGGCTCCTCCATCATGCCGGGCAAGGTCAACCCGACCCAGAGCGAGGCGCTCACCATGCTCTGCGTCCAGGTGATGGGCAACGACGTGGCCATCAACATCGGCGGGGCCAGCGGCAACTTCGAGCTCAACGTGTTCAGACCCATGATCGCCTACAACTTCCTGCAGAGCGTGCGGCTGCTGGCGGACGGCATGCAGAGCTTCCACGATCACTGCGCCGTCGGCATCGCTGCGAACCGGGCGCGCATCGACGAGTTGCTGGCCCGCTCCCTGATGCTGGTGACGGCCCTCAACCCCCACATCGGCTATGACAAGGCCGCCGAGATCGCCAAACTGGCCCACCACCAGGGCCTGACTCTGCGGGAGGCAGCCATCGCCTCCGGCCACCTCAGAGCAGAGCAGTTCGATGCCTGGGTGGTACCCGCCGACATGGTGGGACGGCAGCCATAAGCCAAGTGGCCTTGGGCCATCTCGGCCCCTGGGAGTCCGATGTCTGGATCGTTCCCGGCGAGATGGCGGGACGGCAGCCATAGGCCATCTCAGCCCTCTGGGAGTCAGATGCCGGGCCTGCCCAGATGGTGGGACCAGGTAATTGGAAGTGGTTAAAAACAGAAGGGGCGCCGCGGCGCCCCTTCTCATTCACAGGCAAGGGCTCAGCTCTTGCTCCGGCAGTTGAACATCCAGCGGGTGCCGAACCTGTCCACCAGAGAACCGAAATAGTCGCCCCAGAACATCTCCTGCAACGGCATCTCCACCTGGCCGCCCTCCCCCAGGGCCGCAAACAGACGGTCGGTCTCGGCCCGGCTGTCCGGCTCCAGGTTGAGGTAGCTGTTGTTGCCCTGCACCAGGGTGAACCCCATGCTGGCGGGGGCGTCCGTTCCCATCAGCACGTGTCCTCCGAGGATGGCGAGCTCCACATGCATCACCAGATCGCCATCCTCCTCCGACAGGGGCGGCTGGCCCGGGCAGCCGGGGGACTCCTTGAATCTGTGGATGGGGCCGTTGAACTCGCCGCCGAACACCTCGCGGTAGAAGAGGAAGGCAGCCTCCGTCTCCCGGGCAAAATTGAGATAGGTACTGACACGCGCCATGTTGATCTCCCTGGTCATTGATAGCGGATTTCGAGGCCAGCTATCAGCATAGAAGAGCCAACGCCACCCGGGTTGATCAGTACACCCGTGAGTCCACAGCGGCGGTCTTACCCGTTTCCCCATGAGTACCTAGCTGATATTTCATGAAAAAAGAGCAACCCGGATACACCAAAGGTTGCACCCTGTTTACCATCCAGAAAATATGCATACAACCCATTAATATTTCGGTGAAAACCTGTATCCAGCCCTATTTTCATGCTCAATCTGCCGAGCCATTTGCCATAGAAGAATTCAACAATGTAGCCGGGACATTAAAAATTCTTGCTTGAAGGTTGCACCTGGTTGCGCCATTCTCGGCAAAATTTAACCGTCCGGTAATATTGTTACCTTCTAGACACAGGAAGTCCCATGGCCACTACCACCCTCGGCGTTAAACTCGATGAAGCGACCCGCGACCGTCTCAAGCAGGCCGCCCAGACCCTGGATCGCACCCCCCACTGGCTGATCAAGCAGGCGATCTTCACCTATCTGGAGCAGCTGGAGCGCGGCCTGACCCCGCCCGAGCAGTCCGGTCTGGCTGCTGCCGCCGGGGAAGAGGCCATCGAGACCCTGACCGAGCAGGGGATCCAGGTCTTCCTCGAGTTTGCCGAGAGCATCTTGCCGCAGTCCGTGCTGCGTGCCGCCATCACCTCCGCCTATCGTCGCCCCGAGACCGAGGCCGTGCCCATGCTGCTGGAGCAGGCCCGCCTGCCCAAAGAGAAGGCCGAGGCGACCCAGAAGCTCGCCATGAGTATCGCCGAGAAGCTGCGCAACCAGAAGAGCGCCAGCGGCCGTCAGGGCCTGGTGCAGGGGCTGCTGCAGGAGTTCTCCCTCTCCTCCCAGGAAGGGGTGGCCTTGATGTGTCTGGCGGAGGCGCTGCTGCGCATCCCCGACAAGGCGACCCGCGATGCCCTGATCCGCGACAAGATAAGCGGTGGCAACTGGAGCCAGCATCTGGGCCAGAGCGCCTCCCTGTTCGTCAACGCCGCCTCCTGGGGCCTGCTCATCACCGGCAAGCTGGTGGCTACCCACAACGAAGCTGGCCTCAACAGCTCCCTCAAGGGGCTGATCGGCAAGGGGGGCGAGCCGCTGATCCGCAAGGGTGTGGACATGGCGATGCGCCTGATGGGGGAGCAGTTCGTCACCGGCGAGACCATCGCCGAGGCGCTGGCGAACGCGGGCAACATGGAAAACAGGGGCTTCCGCTACTCCTACGACATGCTGGGGGAAGCGGCCCTCACCGAGGAGGACGCCAAGCGCTATCTCGCCTCCTACGAGCAGGCCATCCACGCCATCGGCAAGGCCTCCCATGGCCGCGGCATCTATGAGGGCCCGGGCATCTCCATCAAGCTCTCAGCCCTGCACCCGCGCTACAGCCGCGCCCAGTACGATCGCGTCATGGAGGAGCTCTACCCCACCCTGCTGGGGCTGACCCAGCTCGCCAGGCAGTACGACATCGGCATCAACATAGACGCCGAGGAGGCCGACCGGCTGGAGATCTCCCTCGACCTGCTGGAGAAGCTCTGCTTCGACCCGTCTCTCGCGGACTGGAACGGCATCGGCTTCGTCATCCAGGCCTATCAGAAGCGCTGCCCCTATGTGATCGACTACGTCATCGATCTCGCCAAGCGCAGCCGTCACCGCCTGATGATCCGGCTGGTGAAGGGCGCCTACTGGGACAGCGAGATCAAGCGCGCCCAGCAGGACGGCCTCGAAGGCTATCCGGTCTATACCCGCAAGCCCTACACGGACGTCTCCTATCTCGCCTGCGCCCGCAAGCTGCTGGCGGTGCCCGAGTCCATCTATCCCCAGTTCGCCACCCACAACGCCCATTCCCTGTCGGCCATCTACCAGCTGGCGGGGCAGAACTACTACCCGGGCCAGTACGAGTTCCAGTGCCTGCACGGCATGGGTGAACCGCTCTACGAACAGGTGGTCGGCAAGGTGGCCGACGGCAAGCTGGGTCGCCCCTGCCGCATCTATGCACCGGTCGGCAGCCACGAGACCCTGCTCGCCTACCTGGTGCGCCGCCTGCTGGAGAACGGAGCCAACACCTCCTTCGTCAACCGCATCGCGGACAACAGCATCTCCCTGCAGGATCTGGTGCAGGATCCGGTGCAGCAGATCGAGCAGATGGCCGCCCGTGAAGGCAGCCTGGGTCTGCCCCACCCGCGCATTCCCCTGCCCCGTGAGCTGTACGGCGAAGCCCGTCCGAACTCCGCCGGCCTGGACCTCGCGAACGAACACCGTCTGGGATCGCTGTCCGCCGCCCTGCTCGCCAGCACCAACACCGCCTATCAGGCCCTGCCCATGTTGGGTACCGAGGTGCCGGCGCCGACCGAGTTCCAGCAGGTGGTCAACCCGGCGGATCACCGCGATGTCGTCGGCCAGGTGAGCGAAGCCACGGTAGAGCTGGTGGACAAGGCCCTCGCCTGCGCCCTGGCCAGCGGCCAGATCTGGCAATCCACCCCGCCGGCCGAGCGTGCCGCCGTGCTGGAGCGCGCCGCCTATCTGATGGAATCCGAGCTGCAACCCCTGATGGGCCTGCTGGTGCGCGAGTCCGGCAAGACCTTCGCCAACGCCATCGCCGAGGTGCGCGAGGCGGTGGACTTCCTGCGCTACTACGCCGCCCAGGCGCGCAACCACTTCGCCAACGAGAGTCACAGACCGCTCGGCCCCGTGGTCTGCATCAGCCCCTGGAACTTCCCGCTGGCCATCTTCAGCGGTCAGGTGTGTGCGGCGCTCGCGGCCGGCAACACGGTGCTCGCCAAGCCTGCCGAGCAGACTCCCCTCATCGCGGCGCAGGCGGTGCGCATCCTGCGTGAGGCCGGCGTCCCCGCCGGTGCGGTGCAGCTGCTGCCGGGCCGCGGTGAAACCGTGGGCGCGGCGCTCATCGCGGACGAACGAGTGCGCGGCGTCATGTTCACCGGCTCCACCGAGGTGGCGGGCATCATCTCCCGCAACCTGGCCGGTCGCCTCGACGCCCAGGGCCGCACCATTCCGCTCATCGCCGAGACCGGCGGCCAGAACGCCATGATCGTCGACTCCTCCGCTCTCACCGAGCAGGTGGTGATGGACGTCATCTCCTCGGCGTTCGACAGCGCCGGTCAGCGCTGCTCCGCCCTGCGGGTGCTGTGCGTGCAGGACGACGTCGCCGAGCGGGTGATCCGCATGCTCAAGGGTGCCATGGCCGAGTACAAGGTCGGCAGCCCGGAGCACCTCTCCACCGACATAGGCCCTGTCATCGACGTCGAGGCCAAGGCCAACATAGAGCGCCACATCAAGGCCATGGGGGACAAGGGTCGCCGGGTGCACCAGATTGCCCGCACCCAAGAGGGCGCCTGCAACCGCGGCACCTTCGTGCTGCCGACGCTCATCGAGCTAGACAGCCTGGACGAGCTGGGCCCAGAGGTGTTCGGCCCGGTGCTGCACCTGGTGCGCTACCCCCGTGCCAAACTCGGCGAGCTGCTCGCGCAGATCAACGACAGCGGCTACGGCCTGACCCTGGGGGTCCATACCCGGATCGACGAGACCATAGCCCAGGTGGTCAACACCGCCAAGGTCGGCAACCTCTACGTCAACCGCAACATAGTGGGCGCCGTGGTCGGGGTGCAGCCGTTCGGCGGCGAAGGGCTCTCCGGCACGGGTCCCAAGGCGGGTGGTCCGCTCTACATGTACCGTCTGCTCGGAGCGCGTCCGCAGGAGGCGGTGGCCAGCCAGCTTCGCCAGGAGCCGGGTGCAACCCCGCAAGCCGAGGCCGCCAAACCGGCGCTGCTGGCCTTGCGTGGCTGGGCGGGCAAGCAGGCCCCGGCACTGGTGGCCCTGTGCGATCGCTACGGCGAGCTGGCGCTGAGCGGCCTGACCCAACAGCTGGTCGGCCCCACCGGCGAGCGCAACAGCTACAGCCTGCTGCCCCGGGAGCGGGTGCTCTGCCTGGCCGCCGACGATAAAGAAGCCAAAACGGATCTGCTGGCCCAGCTGGCGGCCTGTCTGGCCGTCGGGACGCAAGTGCTGTGGCAGGACAATGCCCAGAACCGCACCCTGCTGACCAGCCTGCCCGGCGAGGTACAGGCACGTATCCAGCTGGTTGCGGACTGGGCCAGCAGCGACATCGGCTTCGATGCCCTGCTGCACCACGGCGACTCGGATCAGCTGCGGGAAGTGGCCAAGCTGGCCGCCGCCCGTGCTGGCGCCATCGTCGGCGTGCACGGCCTGCACCGTGGCGAGACCGACATCCCCCTGGAGCGGCTGCTGATCGAGCACGCCCTCTCGGTCAACACAGCCGCCGCCGGTGGCAACGCCAGCCTGATGACCATAGGCTAAGCGCCACGCAGTAACTGAAAACCCAGGCCCCGCTTATGCGGGGCTTGTTCTTTCGCCCACGGAACACGCGCATGAAAAAGGCCGCCCTTGTCGGGGCGGCCTTCTTGTTCTCCCTTCTCCCCTCGCGGGAGAAGGGTTGGGGATGAGGGGGTTAAACGTACTCCATAAACACCCGGGAGGTGAGCTTGGTGATCAGCTCGTAAGGAATGGTGCCTATCTCCTCGGCGACCCGCTCCACCGGCAAGCCCTCGCCCCAGAGCACGGCCTCGTCACCGGCCTTGTCGGTGGCGTCAGGGCCGAGATCCACCGTGGTCATGTCCATGGAGACCCGGCCCACCAGGGGCACTATGCGGCCATTGACCAGCACCGAGGTGCCGTTGGGTGCCATGCGCGGGTAGCCGTCGCCATAGCCGATGGCGATGACACCGAGCCGGGTATCCCGGGTCGACACCCAGTTCGCGCCATAGCCCACCGGCTCCCCCGCCTTGTGATCCCGCACCGCGATGAGCTGGGTCTTCAAGGTCATCACCGGCTTGAGGTCGTAATCCTCCGCCACCGTGTTCGGGAAGGGGGAGACGCCGTAGAGGATGACGCCGGGACGCACCCAGTCGCAGTGGGAGTCCGGCCAGGCCAGGATGCCCGCCGAGTTCGCCATGGCGCGCTCGCCCTTGAGGGGGGCGGTCAACTTGCTGAACAAGTCGATCTGCTCGCGGGTGGTGGATTGCTCCAGCTCATCGGAGCGGCTGAAGTGGGTCATGACGTTGAACGGCTGCACCACGTTCTTGCACCTGCCAAGCCGTTCGATGAAGGCGGGCATCTCCTCGGCCCGCACCCCGAGCCGGTGCATGCCGGTGTCGAGCTTGAGCCAGGCCACCACGGGAGCCGGCAACTCCGCCTGCTCCAGGGCCTCGAGCTGCTCCCAGGTGTGCACCGCGGTCTGCAGGTTGTTGGCCGCCAGCACCGGTAGATCGGCGCTCGAGAAGAAGCCTTCCAGCAGCACTATGGGTTTGACCACGGCGCAGGAGCGCAGCATCAACGCCTCCTCGATGCGGGCCACCGCATAGGCGTCAGCATCCACCAGGGTGCGGGCCACCGGCAGCAGACCATGGCCATAGGCGTTGGCCTTGACCACGGCGATGATCTTGCAGGAAGGCGCGTGGCGCTTGACCACGGCGAGGTTGTGGCGCAGGGCCGAGGTATCGATTTGGGCAATAGCCGCTTTCATCTGTTTTCCCTTACGAGGGCATGATGGCGCACCTGCGCCAGGCACCGAGTGGTGTCATCCCTTGATAGTCATCGTCTAAGGCCGGACCGGCAGAATTGTCGAACCGGGAAAACTGTGTCTTGTCATCTGGGAGCGGTTCGCTCCCGCTTAGTAGTCATCGTCAAACGCCGGGCCGGCATAGTTGTCGAACCGGGAGAACTGGCCCTGGAAGGTGAGGCGCACCCGACCTATGGGGCCATTACGCTGCTTGCCGATGATGATCTCGGCAATCCCCTTGTCGGGACTGTCGTCGTGATACACCTCGTCGCGGTAGATGAACATGATCAAATCCGCATCCTGCTCGATGGAGCCGGATTCCCGCAGATCCGAGTTGACCGGCCGCTTGTCGGCCCGCTGCTCCAGGCTTCGGTTCAGCTGGGAGAGCGCCACCACAGGGCATTGCAGCTCTTTCGCCAGGGCCTTGAGGGAGCGGGAGATTTCACCGATCTCCAGGGTTCTGTTGTCAGAGAGCGCCGGTACCCGCATCAGCTGCAGGTAGTCGATCATGATCATCGAGAGGCCGCCGTGCTCGCGGGCGATGCGCCGGGCACGGGAGCGCACGTCGGTCGGGGTCAGGCCGGAGGCGTCATCTATGTACATCTTGCCCTTCTCGAGCAAGAGCCCCATGGTGGAGGAGAGGCGCGCCCAGTCTTCGTCGTCGAGCTGGCCGGTCCGCACCTTGGTCTGGTCGATGCGCCCCACCGAGGCGAGCATACGCATGATGATCTGCTCGGAGGGCATCTCGAGGGAGAAGATCAGCACCGGCTTGTCGGCGGTGAGGGCCGCGTGCTCGCACAGGTTCATGGCAAAGGTGGTCTTGCCCATGGAGGGACGGGCCGCGACTATGATGAGGTCCGAGCGCTGCAGGCCGGCGGTCATCTTGTCGAGATCCCCATAACCGCTGGAGACCCCGGTCACCCCGTTGTGAGGGGTCTTGAACAGCTCCTCAATCTTGTCGACCGTCTGCTCGAGGATCAGCTTAAGAGGCTGCGGGCCCTCGTTGGCGCTGGAGCGCTGCTCGGCAATCTGGAACACCTTGCTCTCGGCCAGATCCAGCAGATCGCCGGAGGTGCGGCCCTGGGGCTCGTAACCCGCTTCGACTATCTCGTTGGCGACCGAGATCATCTCCCGAACCACGGCCCGCTCACGCACGATTTCGGCGTAGGCATTGATGTTGGCGGCGCTCGGGGTGTTCTTGGCGATCTCCACCAGATAGGCGAAGCCACCGGACTCTTCCAGCTGCTCGGAGCGCTCCAGCTCCTCCTGCAGGGTGATGAGATCGATGGGGTTGCCCGCATTGGAGAGGCGGGTCATGGCCTGGAAGATCAGGCGGTGGGGACGGCTGTAGAAATCCTTGTCGATCACCCGCTCGGCCACCCGATCCCAGGCCTCGTTGTCCAGCATCAGGCCGCCCAGTACGGACTGCTCGGCCTCAAAAGAGTGGGGGGGAACTTTCAGCTGTTGTGTCTTGGCGTCTTTTTTCGCCGTCACTTGCTCTGCCATACACATAAAAACCGCAGCGGGAAGGGGACGGGAATTTTACAAAAGAAACCCCGCCATCGCGAGCGCTAATGCGCGCTATTCACCTCATCCGGTGGCCAGCCTGCTTTCGGGTGGCCGGCTCATCGGCTCCTGGGGCCCTCCTTGCCCCTCACAGCACGAGGAAGGGCCAGACCAGGGTCTGATCCTTCGCCTTGGATTTGAGCTTGTTGCGCAGCCTGCGCACCGAACGACTCGGTCGTCTGTTTCTCATGGGTATCCTCCTTGGTGCCCCCGGGAGGGGCAATCTGTTCATGAATAATTCATGCCAGACATGTTAATCATACCCGCAAGCTGCAACACAAAAAGGGACCGGCAGCCTGCCATGCGCCTCGCTAAGCTTGCACAAGCAGAGCATGCCCCCACCTACATGAGAGTGAAAGAGTCAAAATGAAAAAGATGCTGACCCTGTTTGCCGTGATCCTGGCCATCGGCCTTGGGGCACCCATCGCCGAGGCCAAGAAATTTGGTGGCGGCAAATCCTTTGGCAAGAGCTACAAGACGGCACCGGCCCAACCGGCTCCGACTGCAGCTCCCGTGAATGGCAAGAACCCGACCCTGGCTGCGGCGCCCAAGAAGAGCGGCATGATGGGTGGTCTGCTGGGCGGCCTGCTGGCCGGTGGCCTGTTCGCCTACCTGCTGGGCAGTGGCGCCTTCGAAGGCCTGCAGGGCATGGACTTCCTGCTGATCGCCCTGCTGGCGCTCGGTGCCGTGTTCCTGATCCGCGCCCTGCGCAAGAACAAGGCGGCGGCGATCCCACCCCAGGCGGCCTATGCGGGCTATCAGCCACCGTCGGCGCCGCAGCAGTTCGAACAGAGCCACGGCGCCCCGCAGGCGACCGGCTTTGCCGACAGCGACGTCCCCTTCCGCCTGCCGCCAGGCTTTGACATGAACGGTTTCCTGTCCGGTGCCCGCGATCACTATCGCACCCTGCAAGAGGCCTGGAACAAGAACGATCTGGAGAAGGTACGGGAGTACGTGAGCCCGGAACTGTTCCAGCACCTCCAGGCCGAGCGCGCCGAACTGACCGGCGAGCAGCACACCGAGGTGATGTATGTGGACACCCAGCTGGTGCGTGCCGACTACGGCAGCGACTGGGCCCAGGTCAGCGTGCGCTTCAGTGGTCGCTACATGGACCGTCAGGAGCAGGTCGAGGAGGACATCAAGGAGGTGTGGCACCTCGAGCGCAACCTGGCCAAGGACAATGCCCCCTGGCACATCGTCGGCATCGAGCAGCTTTAAGCACGCCCGTCCGGCAAGCATGATGAAGGCGACCTCAGGGTCGCCTTTTTATTGCCGTCGCACTCATCACTGCGGCTCATGGAATATTCCCCCTGCCTTGCGAGGGGCCGGGAATAATCGCCATCAGCCCCTGTTGATGACCTCGAAAATAAAAAAGAGAGGCAGCCATGGCTGCCTCTCTTTTGTTATTGGCCCAGGGCCGCTGGATTATTTGCAGCCATCCGTCGAGGCGGAATTAACATAGCTGACCTCGCCGGCCGGCTGATAATCGGCCACCTGTATGGTCTTCTTCGCCGCGATATATTCCTTCAATACCCCGGCATCCACCAGACCGGCGTTGATGGTGTTGATCTTCGGATAGCCGTCGCCACCGGCCGCGCTGAAGCTCGGGATGGAGAAGCTGTAGCTGGCCGCCGGATCGAAGGCCTTGCCGCCCACGCTGGTGATGGTCACGCTCTTGGCCTGGCAGTCCACCGCCATGTTGATGCCACCAAACTGGGCGTAGCCGCCGGTGTTGACCGTCTTGGTCGCCACCTGGCCCAGATAGGTCGCCAGCTCGCTGCCGCTCATGGTCGCCTTGTTGACCGTGTTGCCGAACGGATGCACCGTCAGCACGTCGCGATAGCTGATGTCGCCAGCCGCGATGGAGGCACGTACCCCGCCCGAGTTGACGATGCCAAAGTCGGTGCTCAGCTTCTCGGCGGTGGCCGTGGTGATGAGGCGACCCAGGTTGGTCTGCTTGTTGCGCACATTGGCACGCTCGCCGTCCAGCACGCCGTCGGTGGAGCCTATCACTACGCCCAGCTCCTGCTGACCCTTCTCCTGATAGGTGAGCAGGGTGTTGTAGAGCTCGGGATCCTTGGTGATCTCTTCCTGAATGAAGGCGCCGCCAGCGTCTTTGAGGTTGACCGGGATGAGGTCGTACTGGGTCAGGGTCAGCTTGCCATTCTGGTAGTCGAACTGGGCGCGGCCCACATACTTGCCCCACTCGTGGGCCTGCATGATCCAGGTGCCGTTCTGCTGATCCGGCAGGCAGTCGTCACCCGGCTTGAAGTCGGCGTACTTGTCCGGCGTGCCCGGCTCCATGCAGACCGGGTTCTGGGAGTGACCGCCAATGATGGCATCCAGGGTGCCGGCCGGCAGCGCGCGCGCCATCTCCACATCCCCGGGGGCATTGCTGCCGTGCTGGCCATTCTCGTAGTGACCCATGTGGGTAATGGCCAGGACCAGGTTCGCCTCTTTGCCGTCGCGGATCTGCTTGCCGAGAGTGGCCGCTTCCGTGGTCGGATCGCGGAACTCCAGGGTCTGGACGTTGTTGGGGTCCACCAGCTGGGCAGTGTCTTCCGTGGTCAGGCCCAGCACGGCGACCTTGAGGCCGTTCTCCAGCTTGAACACCTTGTAGGGGTCGAAGTAGCGCTTGCCGCTGGCCTTGTCGTAGATGTTGGCGGAGATCATGGGGAACTTGGCCCACTCACGCTGCTTCTCGAGGATGCTCAGGGGGTTGTCGAACTCGTGGTTGCCCACCGCCATGGCATCGTAGCGGATGCTGTTCATGGCCATGAAGTCCGGCTCGGCATCCTGCAGATCCGACTCCGGCACCCCGGTGTTGACGTCGCCACCGGAGAGCACCAGCACCTCGCTGCCAGCCGCCTTGGCCTCCCCACGCAGGCGCTCGACCAGGGTCTTCTGGGCGGCCATGCCATATTCGCCCTTGTCGTTGTGCCAGAAACGACCGTGGGTATCATTGGTGTGCAGAATGGTCAGCTTGCAGATGTTTTCGGTGCAGGGGGCGACGCTTTCATTGCTTGAGGTTTTACAGCCACTCAGCGCGGCCAGCACAGCCAGCGCGACAGTTCCTTTGACAAATTTATAATTCATTTCCATATCACCTTGTTATTTTGTTATTGGACGACCCTATCCAGGATCGGGCGGTAATATAACAAACAACATGTGACGCTTTTTCATCGGTGACTCACAAATTCCGCCAAATGTGATCACCCACGCAACCTGTCTCCTCATATTTTCATCACGAGCCAATCGCCTGCCGCCTCATTTCGCCCGCAGGGATGGCAGCCTGCCGGAAACAGTTATGGCATACTTCCCGCCAATCGATGCCAAGGAGAGCCGTGAATGGCAAAGTACGACAAGATTTCCCCCGAGACCCAGCAGGAGGCGATGAAAATCGCCCGCGCCAACCAGAAGCCGGGGCAGACCAAGGAGCAGACCCAGCTGATCGCCCAGGGGGTTCAGAAGGGCATAGACGAATACAAGAAACAGATGAAGGCACGGGCCCGGGAGGCGAGCCGCCAGAAGAAGCAGCAAGCCAGGGCGAAACAGCCACAGCAGGGCGAGCAGGAGGAAGAGGTCCATGAGATAGAGCTTGTCGAGATCAGCCGCCAGCACCCGTTGCCATGGGTATTGCTGGTGCTGAGCTGGCTGGCCTTTGGCTGTGCCTGGATCTGGCTGCGCTGACCCCTTGCCTGGCAAACCTTTGCCCTGGGATCGGCCTCACAGCCCGGGGCCGGGGCGCTGGTCATCCCTTGCCCCGGCTGCTTACACTCTTACCCCCGTTGTCTGGAGACCCCCATCATGAACCCGGCCCCCCTCTATCTGCTGGCCCCCCTTGTCCTCTTTATCGTGACCCTGGTGCTCTATCGCATCTCTCCCCTGCGAGCGGTCGCCGCCGGCAACGCCCGCTGGTTTATCCTGCCCGCCTTCACCCTCTTCATCCTGCTCATCGTCATCAATGGGGCGGCAGACCCGAGCCTGCGCAGCCCCGGCTTTCACTGGCTGATGCCGGGGCTCGGCTTCGCGCTCTGCCTGTTCCCGGCGCTGCCCAAGGCGCTGGTGCCGCGCCTGGCCATCAAGGAGGGGGCCTTCGCCGCCCTCGGCCTGATGCTGATGAGCCTGGCCATGGTCTACTGACCGGCGGGCCGTTGGCATTGACTCAAGAGGCTCTCCCTTTCTTGTACAAACAATGGCCTTCAGGCATCTTGGTGGGCGGATAACCGGCAAGGAGGCCAGATGAACAATCCGCACGATTTCATGGCGCAGTGGGATTACCAGGATCCCGCCGCCACGGCCCTGCGTTTTCGACGCCTGCTCGAAGAGGCGCAGGACGACCTGCAATACGAACTGGAGCTGCTGACCCAGCTGGCCCGCACCCACTCCCTGCAGCGCCAGTTTGCACAGGCGCACCAGTTGCTCGACGAGATAGAACCCCGCCTCACCGACAGCACCCCGCGAGCACGGCTGCGCGCCTTGCTGGAGCGCGGCCGCACCTTCAACTCCGCCGGCGACAAGGCCAGCGCCAGGACACTGTTCGAGCAGGGATGGCAACTCGGGCTCAAGCTGGGGGAGACAGGACTCGCCATAGATGCGGCCCACATGGTGGCCATCGCCGCCCCGCTGGAGGAGCAGAGCCGCTGGCATCAACTGGCCATGGACCTGGCCGAACGCAGTGCCGACGATAAGGTGCGCGGCTGGCTGCCCAGCCTCTACAACAATCAGGGCTGGACCCTGTTCGAGCTGGGACGCCTGGAGGAAGCCAGAGCCTGCCAGCAGAAGTGCCTGGCCTGGCACCAGCAACACAACAACCAGAGCAAGGCCTTTATCGCCCGCTGGAGCCTGGCACGGCTGAGCCGGGCCCAGGGATGGCACGAACAGGCGATGGCCGAGCTGAGCCAGCTGAAAGCCGACATGGCCGAGGCCAGCGCGCCGGAAGATGGCTATGTGTTCGAGGAGCTGGGGGAGAACGGCCTGATGCTGGACGATCCGGCCGCCCCCGAATACTTCGCCCGCGCCTGGTTCCTGCTCTCGCGGGATGGCTGGCTGCAGGCCAACGAGGCGGAGCGGCTGGCCAGGCTCAAGCGCCTCGCCAAGCTCTGACGGCGGATCACAAAAAGAGCGGGCGGCCCGCGCCGCCCGTCACTCAGACCAGACCCCCTCTTCCCGACCCTGCCTCTTGCGACAGATAAGGGAAGCCCTGAGCCCAGCCGTGCTTGAGCCTTGAGCCTTGAGCCAGGCTCGCCTCTTCCCAGCCCTGCCTCTTGCGACAGATAAGGAAAGACCTGAGCCCAGCCGTGCTTCAGCCTTAAGCCTTAGGCCAGGCTCGCCTCTTCCCACCCCTGCTTCTTGCGATAAATGGTCGAGGGACTGATCTCAAGCAGCGCCGCCGCCTTGGGGATGTTGCCATCACAGCTGGCGATGGCCTGCTCTATGGCCTCCTTCTCCACCAGCCAGAGCGGGCGTACCGGCAGCGGGGTCGACACGGGCTCGGCCAGGATCTCGGGGGGTGCGGCAGGGGCAGGCATGGGGAGCGCACGGCCGCCGTTGAGCGGCGGTGGCAGTATATCCTTGCTCACCAGCTCGCGATCGTTGAGCACCACTATGTTGCGCACCACGTTCTGCAGCTCGCGCACGTTGCCGGGCCAGGGGTAATCGAGCAGCACCCGCACGGCGTCGGCATCGAAATCCCGGAAGCGCTTGTGCTCCTCCTTGGCATATCGCAGCAGGAGGTCGCGGGCCAGCAGCAGTATGTCTTCGCCGCGCTCGCGCAGGGGGGGCAGGGAGAGCGGGATCACGTGCAGCCGGTAGTAGAGATCCTCGCGAAAACGCCCCGCCTTCACCTCCACCAGGGGATCCCGGTTGGTGGCGCAGACGAAGCGCACGTCCACCGTCTCCACCTTGCCGCTGCCGACCCGCTGCAGGGTGCCGGTCTGGATGAAGCGCAGCAGCTTGCTCTGCAGGTCGAGATCCATCTCGCAGATCTCGTCGAGGAAGAGGGTGCCGCCGTCCGCCAGGCTGGCCGCCCCCTTGCGATCTCCCTGGGCGCCGGTAAAGGCTCCCTTCACATGGCCGAAGATCTCGCTCTCCATCAGATCGTGGGGAATGGCGGCGCAGTTGAGTGCGATGAAGGGCTGATCCCGGCGCGGGCTGCACTGATGGATGGCCTCGGCACAGACCTCCTTGCCGGTGCCGCTCTCCCCCGTGATGAAGACGGTCGCCTTGCTCGGCGCCGCACTCTCTATGATGCGATAGACAGCCTGCATCGCCATGGAGGCGCCGATGAAGCCCGCAAAGGAGCTGCGCTCGAAGTTCTCCCTATACTGGGCCACCAGCGAGCTGAGCTGTTGATGCTTGTAGGCGTTGCGGGCGGTGGCGCACAGCCGCTTGCCGTCGAACGGCTTGGTCAGGAAATCGAAGGCACCGCAGCGCATCGCCTCCACCGCCACGTCCACCGAGCCGTGGGCGGTGATCACCACCACCGAGCAGGGCAGTTGCTGCTCGGTGATCTGCTGCAGTATGGCCATGCCGGACATGTCGGGCAGTTCGAGGTCGAGCAGCACAACGGGAGGCGGGCTGGCCAGCAACTGCGCCAGTGCCTGCTGGCCGCAATCGGCCAGCAGCACCTCATAGCCATCCTGAACCAGGTACTGCTCATAGACGACGGCCAGACTGCGGGTATCTTCCACCAGCAGGACACGGGGTTTGCTTTCAGCCACGAGATCCATCCTTGCGATTGATTTTGTTGTCTATTCTGGGGGCTAGCCGCCACACACTCAAGACGGTCCCCCCAGCTTTCTCTCGCCCATACTGGCGCGACACAAGTAAAAACGGCTCCCTGGGGAGCCGTTTTCATCGCATTGACTGCTTATTTCTTCGCATCGGCGCCATCGGCAGCCGGCTTTTCGATGGCCAGCAGCTCGACGTCAAATACCAGCACGGCGTTGGCCGGGATGGAGCCTGCACCGTGCTCGCCATAGGCCAGCTTGGACGGCAGGAAGAACTTGAACTTGGAACCGACCGGCATCAGCTGCACGCCTTCGGTCCAGCCCGGGATCACCTGGTTGAGCGGGAAGGTGGCCGGCTCGCCGCGATCGACTGAGCTGTCGAACTTGGTGCCATCGGTCAGGGTGCCGGTGTAGTGTACCTTGACGATGTCGGTGGCCTTGGGCTTGGCGCCGTCACCCAGCTTCTCGACCTGATACTGCAGGCCGGATTCGGTGCTCTTCACGCCCTCTTTCTTGGCGTTGGCGGCCAGGTACTCTTCACCCTTCTTCAGGTTTTCTACCGCATCCTTGTCAGCCTTGGCCTTGGTCAGCTCGTTGATCTTGGCGTCGTATTCCTGCAGGACCTTCTGGATCTCCTCGTCAGTCATGCTGGCTTCCTTGCCCAGACCGTCGGTCACCCCCTTGAGGATGACGCTGTTGTCCAGCTTGATGCCGAGTTCCTGCTGACGTTCCAGGGTATTGGCGATATAACGACCCATGGAGAGGCCGATCGCATAGCCGGATTGCTCTTCAAAGCTCTTGGCTGCTGCCTTGGGGGCCTCTGCCGGCTTGCTGGCTTCTGCCTTGACCTCTGCGGTATTGGCAGGAGGCTTCTCATCTTTTTGGCAAGCAGTCAGACCCACGGCAACGGCCGCAGCCAACAGGGACACCTTCAGAAAATTGTTCATCAGTTTCTCCAAAACTCTAAATACCGCTCTCGGTTCCTTCGTGAAATGAGAGGTTTATCGTGATAAGCGCCTTATACTAACGCCGTGATCGCAGGTAACGAAAGCATGAGACAGGAAAAATGATCAAAAGTGCCATTTATCTCATCGGTATCTGCCTGATGCTGACAGGGTGCGAACAGAGCTCACTTCCCGGCCAGCAGATCCGCCTCGCCAACCAGGGCTTGCTGAGTGCGGATCTCGCCAGTTCCGGCAAGCAGGCCATCGTCTCCAGCCTGGGCCAGGGCACAGTGGTCTGGGATCTGGAACAGGGCAAGGAGCGCTGGCGCTGGCGTCAGAGCGAGGACCAGGAAGAGTTCGTCACCCTCACCCGCTTCTCCCCGGGCGACAGCCACGCCATCACGGCCACCCAGCGCACCTTTGCCATCTGGCGCCTGCAAGATGGTCGCTCCCAAGGCTACTATTCACTTCCTGAATCCAGCCTGAGGGATGCGGCACTCTCGGCCGATGGCCGTCTGGTGCTGATCGGCCGCGAAGATGGCAAGGCGGAGCTGGTGGATACCCGCACCGGGCGCAGGCTGCAGTTCCTCGGCCATACCGAGCAGGTCAACACAGTGGATCTCTCCGCCAATGGCCGCTACGCCCTCACCGGCGGCAACGACTACAGCGCCTATCTGTGGGATACCCACAGCGGCCAGGTGGTGTGGCGTTTCAACCACGCTGGCCGGGTGGTGATGGCGAGACTGGATCCGGCGGGGCGCTTCGCCTTCACCGCCGACAGCCGTCAGGCCAGCATCTGGGATCTCAAGACTGGCAAGGAGGTGAGCCGGCTGCAGTTCGATCACCGCTTCGAGGTCTACACCAGCGCGCGGTTCGTCAAGGATGGCGACTGGCTCGTCACCGGCGCCCCCTCACGCCAGCTCTCCCTGTGGCGGGTGAGCGATGGCAGCCTGCTGCAAAGCTGGCGCGTCTCTCCTCATCCCAGGGTGAAACCACCGAGCGCTGTGGTCTATGGCGTGGCTTTGCGCGACAATGGCCACCTCGTCAGCGCCAGCTCCAGTGGCCTGGCCGAAATCTGGACTATCAAGTAAGGACCAAGAGGCCCATGAGTCAGCAAGTTAACGATCGTCTCGAGACCCTGGAAAGCCGTCTCGCCTATGCCGAATACACGGTGGAGCAGCTCAACGAGGAGGTGACCACCCAGGGCCGTGAACTCGACCGGCTCAAGCATCAGATCCAGCTGCTGGTGGACAAGCTGCAGAGCGTGCAGCCGAGCCAGATCGCCAGCATGGCCGAAGAGACGCCGCCCCCGCACTACTGAGTGCGCCGCCATAAAAAAACCCGCACGCAGCGGGTTTTTTCATCTTGCCAGTCGGCAGATCAGTGGTGATGGCCCTTGCCACCGCAACCACCGCCGCCACAGCAACCGCCGTGACCCTGCTCGTCGCCGTGGTCATGACCGTGATCGTGGCCGTGACCGCCGCAGCAACCGCCGTGGTCATGGTCGTGATCGTGACCGTGGTCATGGCCATGATCGTGACCGCAGCCACCGGCACCGTGCACGTGGCCGTGAGCCAGCTCTTCGGCGGTGGCGGCACGCACGTCCTTGATCTCGACCTTGAAGCCCAGGGTCACACCGGCCAGGGGATGGTTGCCATCCACCTTGATGAACTCTTCGGAGACTTCGATGACGGTCACCGGACGGTGGCCATCGTCGGTCTCGGCCACAAAAGTATCCCCTTCAGACACTTCCATGCCATCGAACAGCTCGCCGGGCACTTCTTGCACCAGGTTCTCGTCATACTCGCCATAGGCCTGGCTCGGCGTCAGGGTGACGTCGAACGCCTCGCCCACGCTGCGGCCTTCGAGCTCGGCTTCGAGGCCGGAGACCAGATAACGGGTACCGTGCAGATACACCAGAGGCTCTTTACCGACAGTGGTGTCGATGACTTCACCGTGTTCGTCGGTGACCGTGTATTCCAGCGTAACCACGCTCAGGGGAGCTACTTTCATGTCAGGGATCCTGCGGATAGAAAAAAACGGGCCCAGAATACCTTAAAAAGGTGGCCAAGCATATGATCTGCCCCGCTCCGCCATGCTGAAAAAGTCAGCAGTCCAGAACGAGCCTTGCCCCACCCCGGGTATTATCAAGAGGCCCCTCACTGGAGGCGATACACCTTTATCAGCGGTTCGGCCTCCCGGATGACTCGGTCCACCCCGGCCATCCGGCAGTAGGTCACTGGGAACTAAAGACTCCTATGACTGTTCGGCCTCGCGGATGACCCGGTCCACCCCGGCCATCCGATGGTCGGTCACCAGGAACGAAAGACCCCTATGACCTGTTCGGCCTCCCGGATGACCCGGTCCACCCCGGCCAGCCGGCGGTAGGTCACTGGGAACTAAAGACCCCTATGACCTGTTCGGCCTCGCGGATGACTCGGTCCACCCCGGCCAGCCGGCGGTAGGTCACTCGGGACGAAAGACCCCTATGACCTGTTCGGCCTCCCGGGTCGCCTTGTCCACCTCGGCCTGGGTCTGCACCTGGGTATCCCCGCAGTCGACACAGGTCACCTTCTCGACTCCATGCTCCATATACAGCATCATGGTGTCCATCTTGCCGCACGCCGGGCAAACCGCACCGGCAATGAAGCGCTTTTTACGTCTGGTTTCCATTTTTGTTACCTCCAGGCAGCATCATATCAGGGTTTTTACATGCATCACGCCATCGAATATCAGCATTTTTCCACTCCTTGCCTGCAGGTCGGCCCCCGCAAACGCTCCCCTCTGGGTCAGCTGCTGCGCGTCACCCGGGGCGCGGCGCTGCTGAGACTCGGCTCCCATGAGCTGTTGCTGACGGCGGGCAGCCACTTCTGGCTGTGCGCCGATGCCCTCGCCGCCTTCACTCCCCTGGCGGGTTGTCAGCATGATTTGCTGACCTGCTCGGTGCGGGTGACGCAACCGGCCCAGGCTGGCTGGTTGCAACCCACCCCGCTGATGGACGCCCTGCTGGACAGCCTGGCCAGCTGGTCCAGGCCCCGTGACTGGCAAGAGGCCTATGGCCACCGGCTGCGGGTCATCGGGGACGAGTTGCAGGCCTGTGCCATCCTGGCGCAGGCGGATCAGCCGCTGCAAGCCGCCTGGCGCGCCCTGGCCAGTCAGTCGGAAGGCAGCGCCGCGGCCTGGCAGGCTTGCCTCGTCCAGCGGGGCATCGAGGATCCCGCCCTGGCGGCCGATGCACTCGGTGCCCAGTGGCAGTTGCTGCAAGGGGTACGCCTGCTCAGAAGTGGCAGCAAGCCGGCCCAGGTCGTGGCAAAGCTCGGCTACCGGGATGAACAGGCTTTGGCGCAGGCGTGCCAGCACTGGCTCGGGCTGACGCTGGAGGCAGTGGCCTCCCCCCAGTGAACCGGACGAGAAAATAAATGAGGGTGACAGGGTCCAGTTTTGCGGCTCGCGGTCGCTAATAA
Organism: Aeromonas sp. Marseille-Q7275; assembly: GCF_965119515.1. Lineage (NCBI taxonomy): Bacteria > Pseudomonadati > Pseudomonadota > Gammaproteobacteria > Aeromonadales > Aeromonadaceae > Aeromonas > Aeromonas sp. Marseille-Q7275. Next base: position 21,964 of record NZ_CBCPLW010000001.1, on the reverse strand, counting down.
CCGTTAATAACCGTTAATAACAACGGCATCATCCTGGTCACCATCCTCTATGCTGAACACCAGATTGACCGTCACCGATTAGATCAACAGGACATCCGCCATGACGAGCAAGGCCAACCAATCCCAGGGCATGTTGCTGTTTCACCTCTCAGCCAGGCAATCCTTCGCCATCGGCACCCTCAAGGTGAAGGAGATAGTCCCCTACACCCAGCTCACCGCCCTGCCCCATTCGCACCCGACCGTGCTCGGGGCGGCCAGCATGCGGGGCACCACCATCCCCGTGATCGACATGGCGATGGCGGTGGGCTATCGCCCCATCAGCCGGGAGGAGATGCCCAGCTGCTTCATCATCATCACGGATTGCCGCCGCACCCTGGTGGGCTTCCTGGTGCGGGGCATCGACAAGATCACCGAGTGCAACTGGCGCGACATAGAGCCGCCGCCCCCTTCCCTCGGGCAGAACGTCTTCGTCACCGGGGTGACCAAGGTGGGGGATCAGCTGATCCAGCTGCTGGACGTGGAGCTGATCCTGTCCCGGGTCTATCCGGACGATCCCAGCCACCTCTACCCCGTGCTGACCGATGTGCAGCGCGAGCGGCTCAAGCCGATGCGGATCCTGCTGGTGGACGACTCCTCCGTCGCCCGCCGCCAGCTGATGGCGGCCCTCGATTACATCAACATTCCCTACGAGGTGTGCACCAACGGGCGCGATGCCCTCAGCCTGATGCAGGCCAGGGTCGCCCAGGGCAGCCGGATCGACATCCTGGTGAGCGACATAGAGATGCCGGGGCTGGACGGCTACGAGCTGGCCTTCGAGGTGCAGAGCGATCCCAGGCTGGCGGAGGCCTACATCATTCTGCACACCTCCCTCTCCAGCGAGATCAGCGTGGAGCGGGCCCATCAGGTCGGCGCCCACGAGGCACTGACCAAGTTTGAAGCCAACGAGCTGATCCAGGCCATGCTGCGCGGCGCCGAACACCACGACCGCCTGCCCGCCTGATACCGCGGCGGGCCCAGGGCTCGCCGCCCGTTTCCTCTTCTGCTGCCCCGAGTCGTTGCATGCTGACAGAAAGCCACTTCCACGCCCCCTGGTGGGCCCGCAATGCCCATCTGCAAACCATATTGCCGAAATGGCTGCGCCGCGCGCCGGCCCGCTTCATCCCTGAACGGTTCGAACTCGCGGATGGGGATTTCGTCGATCTCGCCTGGAGCGGGGCCATCAGCCCGGATGAGCGGCCGCTGCTGGTGCTGTTTCACGGTCTGGAGGGCAGCATCCACTCCCACTATGCCAAGGGACTGTTTGCCCATCTGCAGCGGCAGGGGAACGACGCCGTGCTGATGCATTTTCGGGGGTGCAGCGGCGAGCCGAACCGGCTGCTGCGGGCCTATCACTCCGGCGCCATCGAGGATGCAGAGGCGCTGATCGCCGAGCTGGGCCGCCGTTTCCCCGGCAAGCCGCTGATCGCCATCGGCTACTCCCTGGGGGGCAACATGCTGGTCAATCTGCTGGCGCGGGCCTGTCCGGATGAACTGACCGCCGCCGTGGTGATCTCGGCGCCGCTGCAACTGGCGAGCTGCGCCGACAGGGTCAATCAGGGATTCTCACGGGTGTATCAGAGCTACCTGCTGCGCACCATGAGGGCCAATCTGCAGAGCAAGATCCGCCATCAGGCCGCGGCCCAGTCCCGCTGGCAACCGGAGCAGGTGAACCGCATCGCCACCCTGCGCGACTTCGACGAGCAGGTCACGGCCCCGCTCCATGGCTTCGACAGCGCCGATCACTACTATCAGACCTGCTCCGGCCTTGATCTCCTGGCGCGCATCACCATCCCGACCCTGATCATCCACGCCGCCGACGATCCCTTCATGACCGGGGCCGTGATCCCCAGACCGGAGCAGCTCTCCCCCATGGTGCGCTACGAGCTGAGCCGGCGCGGTGGCCACGTGGGCTTCCTGCACGGTACTCCCTGGCGACCCCGCTTCTGGCTGGAGGAGCGGATCAGCCAGTGGCTGCGGGAGCAGACTCAGGACGCCAGGCGGTAGCCGTTGCGTCCTGCCCCCTTGGCTTGATAGAGGGCGCCGTCCACCCGCTCGAGCAGCATGACCAGGCTCTCCCCCGGACGCCACTGGGCGATCCCCTGGCTCAGGGTGAGATGGGGAGCCACGTCGGATCCCTCGTGGGGCAGCGCCCGGGCCGCCAGGGTGGCGCGAATGCGCTCCGCCACCTCCTGGCCACCGGCCAGCGTCGTCTCCTGCAGCAACACCACAAACTCCTCCCCGCCGTAACGGGCCACCAGATCGCCGGGTTCGCGCACGCTCTCCTCCAGACACTCGGCCACCAGGATCAGGCACTCATCCCCCGCCTGATGGCCGTAGTGGTCGTTGTATCGCTTGAAAAAATCCACATCCAGCAGGATCACGGTGAGCGGTGTCTCCAGCGTCGTTCCCTGGGCGATGGCTTGTTTGCAGACCTGATCGAAGTGGCGGCGGTTGGCGAGCCCGGTCAGGGGATCCCGATGGGCCATGGCATCCATCTTGCGTGCCAGCATCAGGTTGTCATATTCGCGCGACACCGCCAGCTCGAACCAGCCGTTGAGCATCCGCCGCCCCGTCTCCAGGACGATCAGCAGACACATGGCCGCCAGCCAGTGAACGGTGCCGGACGGTAGTATCACCCAGCGTTCCTCGAACAGCAGGAAGAGCAGAGGCGGGGCACTCAGGCAATAGAAGACGCGCCACTCGCTGTAGAAGGCGATCAGGGCCGTCAGCAGCAACAGGCTGACGATGTTGAATGCCAGGCTGAAGCCCCCTCTGAGTTCTATGGTGGCGATGGCATAGGCCGTCATCGCCCAGGCCAGTCCCCACAACATGGCGCAACCCCAGAGCCAGGGCTGCCATCTCGGCGTTCCCTGACGAGAGAACCAGCGCCAGCCCAGGGGCGGCAGCACGCTCGCCACCAGCACCAGGGCCAGCTGGCACTCATACCGCCAGGGCAGCCCCTCGATCGCCACCAGGCGGGCATCCTGATAGATATAGAAACGCGCAAGCAGAAAGAGGATCGCCAACTGGTTGATGGCCCAGAACCAGCGCAGCCCGGCGCTCAGGGCACGGCGACGCGCATCGTAAAGGTGATGGTCAAACTCACTGCTTGGGCGACGCTGTTCAGCTGATGCCATGAGAACCCTCGCTCAGGTCCAGATAAACTCCTTGCGCTTGCCGGTCAGACACCGACAATATCCGCATCGCTTTGACTGAAGATGAAATCATGATTATCCCCTGGCAAGAACTGGATCCAGACACCCTCAACAACCTGCTCGAACATTTCGTCCTGCAAGAAGGCACCGAATACGGCGAACAGGATGTCAGCCTGGCCGACAAGGTTGAAGAGGTCAGACAACAATTACTACAAGGTAGTGCCGTGCTCGTCTACAGCGAGTTGCACGAGAGCGTCAACGTCGTGCCCAAGACGCATTTGAGCAATGCGCCGAGGGACGACTCTCCGGCAGAGTGACACAAGAGAAGGAACACGAGCTGAACAATGCCCGGCCCGGGCCCTGCCGAGCACTGCGGTGCGGCGTTCAGTTCAGGGGGAAGATGGGCGGCCCGCCCGATGAGACAGGCGCTTCGAACGGGCTTGTTTTGCCTCCCTCGCCGACTGTCGCGGCGCCGATGGAGGCCAGCCGCCGGGGGCATGGGGGGCTCATGATGCCGCCCGCGCTGCAAGGCTGCACTTGACCGCACTTTGAACCTGCCTTTATAACGGAACTCCCAAGGAAGAGAGAATTCTATGTCGGCCAAGCATCCCATCATTGCGGTTACCGGTTCCTCCGGTGCCGGCACCTCCACCTCCACCAACGCCTTCCGCTCCATGTTCCATCAGCTCGGATACAAGGCGGCCGTGGTCGAGGGGGACAGTTTTCACCGCTATACGCGGCCAGAGATGGACGTGGCGATCCGCAAGGCGCGCGAGCAGGGACGCCACATCAGCTACTTTGGCCCCGAGGCCAACGACTTCGGCCTGCTGGAATCCTTTTTCCAGGAGTACGGCCAGAGTGGCAGCGGCCAGTACAGGCGCTACCTGCACAGCTTCGACGAGGCGGTCCCCTTCAACCAGATGCCGGGCACCTTCACCCCCTGGCAGGCGTTGCCGGGGGAGACGGATCTGCTGTTCTACGAAGGGCTGCACGGCGGTGTGGTGACCGGCGAACACAACGTGGCCCGTCACGTGGACTTTCTCATCGGCGTGGTGCCCATCGTCAACCTGGAGTGGATCCAGAAGCTCATTCGCGACACCTCGGAGCGTGGCCACTCCCGCGAGGCGGTGACCGACTCCATCGTCCGCTCCATGGATGACTACATCAACTTCATCACACCGCAGTTCTCCCGCACCCACATCAACTTCCAGCGGGTACCGACGGTGGACACCTCCAACCCCTTCAGCGCCAAGGTGATACCCAGCCTGGACGAGAGTATGCTGGTGATCCGGTTTCGGGGCATCAAGCAGGTGGACTTCCCCTACCTGCTGTCGATGATAGACGGGGCCTTCATGTCCAGAATGAACACCATAGTGGTGCCGGGGGGCAAGATGGGTTTCGCGATGGAGCTGATCCTGCGTCCCCTGATCCAGCAACTGTTAGAAACCGGCAAGATCACCTGAGCCAAGGAGCTTATGATGCGCGGTGCACTTCTCTCATTCACGCTGGCAGCCCTGCTGGGCGGTTGCAGCACTGGCCCCGCCGCCCCCACGGTCGAGACGGGCACCATGGTGGTCCGTCCGGCAGACAACTGGGCCTACGGGGCGACGCCACGCTATGCGCTGGCGGAGCAGTTCCAGTACGCGGGCAACAGCGCCGCCCCCTGGCTGGAGCCGGTGCAGCAGGCCGTCACCCAGACGCTCGACGGCAAGGGCTGGCGCAGCGTGCCCCTCGATGAGGCCGACGTCTGGGTCGCCATCGGGGTGGCGGGCAGCCAGGACATGAGCGATGGGGAGATATTCTCCCGCATCGGCATGACCCCTGGGCTGAATGCCGCCGCCGATGCCCGCAAGGGCACCCTGGCCATACTGCTGATCGACAGGCGCACCCAGCAAAGCGTCTGGAGCAGCGCCATCCAGCTCGCCAGCGACGTGCCCATCGCCGAGGACGAGCGCAGTCAGCTGAGCCAGCAGCTCGCCGCTCAACTCCTCGGCTCCCTGCCCGCCCAATGAGCCCCATAACACAACGGCCTGCTTCAAGCAGGCCGTTGTGGATACACGCCGTTGCACGGCATGAGGATTACTTCAGCTCGCAGGTCAGCAGGGTCACGCCGTTCTTGACCAGGGTGGCCTGTTTTTCCTGATGGGAGAAGGTGGTCACCCCATCGGAATAGCTGGCGGTCTCTTTGGGTGACTCGATGCGACCCAGCTTGTGATAGACCCCGGCATAAGGGAACTGCACCATGTCGGCCTGGGCATCATAGGTGATGGCCAACAACTCTTCCCCGCACTGATACTGGCTGTACTGATACTGGGTCGGCTGCGGCATGCTGCAGGCAGCCAGCCCGAACAGGGGAAGCAACATCATTATCTTTTTCATCGCACTTTCCTTATGTCATGGCGTTATCGACGGGACAAACTACAACAATCAAGCTTCAACGATTTGATAACTATGGGTAATTTCTACCGCTTTTTCCAACATCAGGGAAACGGAACAATACTTCTCCATCGACAAGTCGACCGCGCGGGCAACCTGTTTCTCGGCCAGCCCCTTGCCGGTCACGACGAACTTGAGATGGATCTTCTCGAACACCCGGGGCACTGAGTCGGCACGCTCCCCTGCCAGCTCCACATGACAGGCGGTCACGGACTGGCGCGCCTTCTCCAGAATGGAGACCACGTCGATGGAGCTGCACCCACCGACGGCCAGCAGGATCATCTCCATCGGGCTGGCACCTTCGCCCGGGTTGGCGCCGTCCAGCGTCACCTGATGACCGGACTCGCTCTCGCCCACAAACTTCATGCCTTCAACCCAGCTGACCTTGGCTTTCATCTCACATTTCCTCTCAATGACGACGGTTCTGACGCCCATAGCATACCTCAAGCAGGGGTCGAGTGGCACATGCCCCGTCACGTTGCGCCACCCCTGGTTTCATGACCGCCTCGCCCCGGCGCCGGGACTTGTTCCGAAACCGCGGCAGACCCTGAAGGAAATAGATCGAAATCAACATATCTTCCCCCCTTCTTGCCTAGAATGGCCCGGATGGCGCAGCAGATCGATGCACACAGATGGACACCAAAGTCCCAAAGCCTTGTCAGCACAGACAAAGGCTCTTATTCTACTGCGACCAAAGACTAAGGAATGGCAAGCTTGGCAACTTGCCTGGACGCACAGTCCATAAAAATGACACTACAGAGGAAGTCTCATGATCATTGGCAAACCGCAAAGCGATCCCACCCTGGAGTGGTTCTTGTCGCATTGCCACATTCATAAGTATCCCGCCAAGAGCACCCTTATTCACGCCGGTGAAAAAGCGGAAACCCTCTACTACATCGTCAAGGGTACAGTCGCCGTCCTGATCAAGGATGACGAGGGCAAGGAGATGATCCTCTCCTACCTGAATCAGGGGGATTTCCTGGGCGAGATGGGGATGTTCGAAGAGAACGAGAATCCGGAGCGTTCCGCCTGGGTACGTGCCAAAGGCGCCTGTGAAGTCGCCGAGATCTCCTACAAGAAGTTCCGCCAGCTGATCCAGGTCAACCCGGACATCTTGCTGCGCCTCTCCGGCCAGATGGCCAAGCGCCTGCAGCACACCAGCCAGAAGGTCGGCAACCTCGCCTTCCTGGACGTGACCGGCCGGATTGCCCAGACCCTGCTGAACCTGGCCAAGCAGCCGGACGCCATGACCCATCCGGATGGCATGCAGATCAAGATCACCCGCCAGGAGATAGGCCAGATCGTCGGCTGCTCCCGCGAAACCGTCGGCCGCATCCTCAAGATGCTGGAAGAGCAGGAGCTCATCTCGGCCCACGGCAAGACCATAGTGGTGTTTGGCACCCGCTGACCGGGTTCCCCGACGGCTCAGCACAGGGCCGTTGGATAAAAAAGGCTGCCACGGCAGCCTTTTCTGATCTCCTCCCCTATAATCCCGCACGCCCTTCCCCGGCCTCAACCAAGCGAGTGTGTATGCATCTTCAATGTCCCCTGTGCCGCAGCCCCCTGCATCTTCATGAAGCCTCCCGCGGGGTCTATTGCGACAACAAGCACCATTTCGATCCGGCCCCGGAAGGTTATCTGGATCTCATCCCGGGCAAGAAGGATCCCAAGGACAGCGACAGCCGGGCCCTGCTGCGTGCCAAGCGCCGTTTCCTGGAGCAGGGACACCAGCTGCCCCTGGTGGAGGCCATGGCGGCCCTGCTGGCGCCACTCGGCGAGCGCGAGCTGATCCACCTCGGCTGTGGTGAGGGGTACTACTGCCGCGCCCTGGCAGAGCGCCTGCCGGGCTGGCAATTTGGCGGCTTCGATCTGGCCAAGAACGCCATCTTCGCCGCCAACAAGGCACAACCCGACGGCCATTTCGTCATCGCCGATCCGGCCAAGGCACCGCTGCTGGCCGGCTCCGCCCAGGTACTGCTGGTCAACGACCTCAAGATCAAGACAGAGCTGCTGGTCAGCCTGCTGACCCCGAGCGGCTACCTGCTCCACCTGCAACCCGGCCCGCGCCACCAGTGGCAGTTGAGGATCAGCCTCAACCCGGTGAGCATGGAGCACCCCCTCAGCTGGCCAGCACTGGCCGGGCTAGTCCCCGTTGAGCGGCAACGCTGCCAGTTCTCCATGACCATGGATCAGGCTCTGCGCGCCCATGTGCTGGAAACCAGTCGCCTCGGCTGGCGTGCTGGCGGTGAGCAGCGTCACGCCTTCACCCACCAGGGGCCTGACGAGCTTGAACAGGATCTGCTGTTGAGCCTGTGGCAAAAACCCCTCTGATTTCCATGAAAAAAAGGCCCATACGGGCCTTTTTTTGCTTCTTCGCCAATGGCGATGTGCTCTCCCCCGGCAATGAAGGCGCAACCCCCTTACTCGAGCGGGCGCCCGTTGACGGTGAAGGAGAGATCCACTGCCGGCGCCGAGATGGCCCTCTGAACCTGGGTCCCGGCGGCGCAGATCACGGCGGCGCCCCGTGGCTCGCTGGCCGTGGGCACATTGACATGGAACTTGTTCATCACGCCGGCATTGAGCCGGTGATTGGCCAGCCGGAAGTGCAGCAAGCCCTCCCGGGTCTCCACCTGCAGCTGGCAATCCCCCGCCCCGATCCGCTCGCCGTCATCCTCATAGCCGAAGCCGTAAGCGCCGTGCAGGGCCGGATAGAGGTAGCTCGGCAACAGCCCGCGAGGATCGTAATAGCCCACCAGGGTCGTCACCGGCACCCCGAATGCCTGCGGCTTGCGTGCCACCCGAGTATCCACCACAGGCCCTTCGTGCCAGCGGCTGCCGTCCGAGGTGTAGCTCTTCTTGAAACCACGGGAGACGGTGATCTGCTGGCCGTTGATGAAGAGGATGCTGTTGTAGCCGGCGCCGTGCTCCACGGTCAGGATGCGCCCCGCATTCCCGGCGGCGGCAGGGGGCGCCTGGATGTTGCGCGTCCAGTTGCCGTCCCACATGGCTACCTTGACCAGATCATACTCCGCCAGCAGGGCCGCCAGCGTCGCCTCGCCCAGATCCTTGATGGGCGCATTTATCTGCTCCAGCTGCTCCACCCTGTGCTGGTAGGGCACCATGGTGGCGGTGGCGGCATCCCACTTGCTGAATCCGGTCGGGGAAGCGGCATCGAACACCGCCTTGCTCTCGAGGAAGCGCTGGATGATGGCGGCCGAGTTCGGGGTGTAGAGGGTGAAGCGGTTGAAGCCGGAGAAGGGCGAGCCGCCCGCCATGGCATCGAAACCGAACGGGTGGCCCTCGAAAGGCGGCTGGCACTGGCTGTCGAGACAGGCACTCTGGCCGCTGCGGCTGACGCCGAAGTTGGGAATGAAGCGATTGCGATCCCCGTCCCAGCCCCAGCTCGAATTGACCGCCTCGGCGCTGCGGTGCACCGAGCCCTGGAAGCCGCCGACATAGTGGCCGAGACCATAGTTGTGGCCCACCTCGTGGCTGAACTCGTTGCCAAGGGAGCTATCGAGGGTGACTATGCCGCCCCCGCCCGACCCGCCGTGCACCTGGATGCCGTTGGCGTACTTGCCACGGCTGTTATGGGCCGCCAGCTGGGCCACCACATAGGGATGGCTGCTCTCCCCCTCGCCGGCCGTGCTGTTGATGCCGTAGTTCGCATTGTCTATCCCGTGGGAGATCAGCTCCTTGCCGATGCGCTGGCGCATGGTGCCCTCGTGCCAGCCCCCCTGACCGGGATCGAAGTCGGTGAGCAGGGTGCCGTTTGGCAGCATCACCTCCGGCAGCGACAGGGGAGCATACTGGCTGACGATCAGCCGGCTGGTCGGCACCGTCTGGAAGTACTCGCGATGGGCTTCGGGATCCCTGGCGAAGGCAAACTGATCCCGGGGGGTGGTCAGCATGCCAAGGTCTATGGTGTGGATGAGCAGCTCGCTCGGGGCACCGATGGCGAGATCCGTGAGCTCGCCGCCGAGGCTTCCCTGATTGAACTGCAGACTCAGGCCTGGCCGGATCCACTCCGCCGGCAGCACCACGCTCCAGGCGTCGGTCGCATAGCGGATACCGTTGTTCTCGAGCTCCCCGTCACGGATCCACTGACCCCCGACGAACTTGAACTGCAGGGTCTGACCGCGGGAGAGCGTCACCTGGCGGCCGCTGTAGCGCACCGTCGAGTTGTAACCGGCATTGGAACTCGCACGCACCATCTTGCCTTCCAGGGCGATCCCCTCCGGCATATAAATATCCCTGACCCATCGGCCATCGGCGGTCTTCACCTCCACCAGGGCATGCTGTCCCAGGCGATCCCGCAGCAAGCTCGCCGTGGCATCATCCAGCCGGGCCAGCTCGGCACTGCTGCTGATGACATTGGTGGTTCCCGCCGCCGGGGTGAAGTCGACCCCCTCTTCCGGCGAACCATCGAGGTAATAGGCCGTCTTCGGCAGCTGCTCGGGCGGGTTGAGGCCGAGCGTCCCTAGGGTCTGCCCAGCGCCATCTCGCGCCGTCACCGTCATGGGCACGCCGGCCTCGGCTTGCAGCAGCCTGACCAGCAGCAGGCTCTTGCGCAAGGCGGTCAGCCTGGGCTGGCTGTCCCCTTCGGCGACATGGGCCGGTAAGATCTGGCTCTGGGCGAATTGAACCTGCGCCGCCAGGGATCCTTGCAGATCGTTGGTCGGTGGTTGGGTATTGAAGGGCAAGGAGGTGGGAGCCTGAACGGCAGCCAACAGGGGGCCGCTCGCCAGAGCGGCCATGATGAGGCTGGCTAACTGTGTTTTTGTCATTGTTATGGTTCTCGTTGTGGTGGGCATGTCCACATGCCCTGTTGCAGGAATCAATACAAAATGGGCGTCGGGGGCCAGGTCCTACCACCCGACCTGAGCCTCGGTTCTGGTTGCCGCGCAGCGGCATCACCGCAGGCTGAAACAGGAGTGGAAAAAGGAGTGGGGCCCCGGGGCCCCCTTCCTGATGGTCATAGGTTGCAGCTGGCGGCACCCTGATCCAGCCAGACATCGTGCTTGCCGGGCTCGTTGCCCTTGGTCCAGTAGCGGGCCTGCCACTTGCGTCCCTTGTGGTTGGCAAGCTCACCGGCGCTGTAGGCCACGGCGGCATGCCAGCCGAGCTGCACCTGGCTCACCAGCTTCCACTGATCCGCCGTCTGGCTCGGCTCGTTGCCCTGAGTCCAGTACCTGGCCTGCCAGACCAGCTGGTGGTGGCTCACTTTGGTATCGGTGTTGTAGACGGTGCTGGCGCTCCAGGCTGGCCAGTAGGCCGCGTCCGGATCGGTGGCACTGCATTCACCGCCGCTTGCCGGGGTGACGGTGAGCCGGGTCTGGCCCTGGGCATCCTGGGCGCCATCGGTCACGGTGACAGTCAGATCGTAATCCGTGCTGGCCACCACGTTCGGGCCTGTCACCACCAGGGTCTTGCTGCTCTGGCCGCTGGCGGTCAGACCGGCCGGTACCGTCCACTGGTAGCTGAGCGCATCCCCATCGGGGTCGGTGGCGCTGGCGGTGAAGCTCACCTGCATGCCCGACTGCACCGAGGCGGGAGCCAGCGCGGTCAGCACGGGTGGCTGGTTGGGCGGTGGTGCCTGATGGGTCACCACCACGCGGTCCACGCCCGCCAGTCCCTGCTCATCGGTGACGGTCAGCTCGAACGTCAGCTGGGTATCCTGGGCGACAGTGCCCAGACTCAGCCTGGCTCGTGCCTGCTCCGCATCCCTCAGGGAGGCCTGCGGACCGCCGACCTGGCGCCATTGATAGCGCAGGGCACCGTTCTCCGGATCCCGGGAGGCGGCACCGTCGAGCACCAGCTCGGCCGGGCCCGTGGTACGCATATCGCCACCGGCGTTGGCCAGGGGGGGCTGGTTGGTAGCTGGCGGAGGCGACTCAGGCTCACCACTCGCCTCGCTGACCCCCGCATCACCGGCCGCTATTCTGGCCTCAAGGGTCTGGTGCATGGTGCGCCACTGGGGGGCGAAGAAGACCCCTTCCTTGCGGCCGACATACATGAGGTTGCCGCTGCCGTTGGTGTCTGTGTTACTCATGTGCCACAGACCCAGGTTGTGGCCCAGCTCATGTGCCAGGGTCATCGCCTGGCCAAACTCGGTGGCGTTGCCAGGGCAGGCCGCGCGGTGTCCTTCGCGGGGCGGTGCGTCCAGTGCCCCGATGCCGGTGGAAGAGCCGCCGCCCGAGCCGGAGCAAGCCCGCGCTGGATCCTTGTAGGCGCGGAGTACATAGAGGTTGGAGAAAACCTGTTCCCGATCCGGGATCCAACCCTCATCGAAGGGGGCCTCCCGCTCAGCGCGATCCGCCTCGTAGGACTCGCCATCGCCATCCTTGTCCCACTCGTGCACCAACACCCCGTTGTCCACCCACTTCAGGCTGAGGTTGTAGGGGGCGTAGCGGCGGGCTATCTCGTTCTGGATCAGGGCACCGTCATCCCACAGGTGAGTCTTGGTCTCGCCGGGGAAGGCGATGTAGCTGTAGGAGAGGCTCAGCTCCTTGGGCACAGTGACTATCAGGCGAACGAGATCCACCAGCTCGCCGCCGGCGCGGATCTCCAGGTTGGTCTCCCCCTGGGCGAGGCCGGAGAGCACCAACCGATCCTGACCTTGCGCCGGTAATACCTGGAGGGTCGCCAATACCGGGTCGGCGATGGCATAACTGAGCGTCTCGCCACCGGCCAGCTTACGGACATGGAGCACCTCCTCGCCCCCTGCGCTGCTCAGCAGCTTCTCCTTGAGCGGGCGGCTCAGGCCGGGATCGTAGGCCAGCTTGTTAGCGGGGTCCGGCAGTACCTGGGCATAGGGATAGAGTGACTGGCGCTGTTCTCCCTCGGCTACCAGCCAGAGCTGGCCTGCCTCGTTCTTGCGAAACCCTTGTTGGTCGGCCCCTGCCAGATAGCTGAGAGTGAAGCTGTAGTCCCGTGCCTTCTTGATGGTGACTGGGGTGGCTGGGATCATGCGACCACCGCTGAAAGTGGCGGCGCCGTCATAGACGACTGTCTCATCCTCATTGTCGATCACCAGAATGGCGAACTGGCGGTTGTTGCCGCCCCAGTGACCCTCTTGCAGCCGGAAGGCGGTGAGAGTGAGCTCGTCGCCAATGAGAGGCAACTCCCCGGCCTCGACACGAAAGTCGCGGCTCAGGGAGCCGCCGATGGGCAGGTAGAGGTTGGTCTGGACGACGGTGCCCTCATCCCATAGCTCGCCAAAAGGGATGGCCCGCGCCGGGATCCCCTCGGCCGGATCGTAGACTGTCACCGGCAGCGAGAAGGTGACGGTGCTGCCGCCCCAGCCCTTGAAGCCATCCACGTCAGGCAGGCCATCGTCCTTGACCTGGTACTGGGCCACATAGCTGCCCGGTACCTGGGTATTGACCCCGCTCACCTGAGTGAGGCGGGCTGTGATGTCCCCATCCTCCACGTCCCAGGCCGTCAGCAAGGGGGCAAAGGTCGCGCCGAGCGGCAACTGCTGGGCAAAGTTGTTGACCATGCCCTCCTGACTGTAAATCCTGGGCTCACTGTTGTCCTTGCGAAACTCCCCGGTGGTACTGCTCTGCTGGGCCAGCGCCTGCGGCACCGCCCCTGCGGCCAGCAGGGCGAGCATGCCCCCCTGCATCGCCAGATTTACCTTGTTTTTTTTCATCTGCATTCCGTGATGTCCCTATTTTTGGCGCCTGCGTCGGTGGCAGGGGCGTCGTTGTTGTTGCCTTGACATGAGCACAGGGTTCGACCCCCTTCTCCTGCCGCCACTGACGGCGATCACCCTGAGCGGCAGGGCGTGAGCGGGCGGGCTGAGCCCGGTGATGGCGAAGCGGGTTTCACCCCAGCCGAGGCGGGGTGTGCCTGGCGCGGCGACATGAAGGGGGAAGGCAAGCAGGGAGCCAACCAGACAGGTCGGCAGTAAGAAGGGGTGGACTTTGCATGGCGAATAATCCTTTTTCGTTATTAGTCAATACGATAAGGACGACGTAACCAGCAGATGGTGCAAGATCTCCCCTTGGCAGAGGATCGAAACGACCTGTGGCGGCCCCGCTGTCCTAGATCATGGATCCTTAGACCGGAAGCTTTGCGTCCCGGCCTTTCAACCGGTTTGCCCTTATACACAAATTAATCAGTAGTGCGCCGCGATTATTCTCCATAGCCGCAGTCACTGCAAATGGCAGAGCGGGATCCTGACTGGGTGTTCTATCAGGAAATGCCCCCGAAGGCAGGGTTAAGCTCGGCGTGAGAGCGGATGTCAACCATCCAACTCACTCCATTGAAAGCGTTTTCAAGGTGAAAATATTTTTTCAACTTTGGGTGAAATGATTAATTCCCTAGCAAAGACTGACGCCGATGGCCATGGCTGGCGGTTTATCCGCCCCAGGCCGAGGTCAGCCCGCGAAACGCCACAGGAAAAAGGAGTGGGGCCAAGACCCCACTCCTTATGATCATCAGTTGCAGCTGGCAGCCCCCTGATCCACCCAGACGGCAGCCTTGCCGGGCTCATCGCCCTTGGTCCAGTACTGGGCCTTCCACTTGCGACCGTTGTGGTTGGTGAGATCACCGGCGTTGTAGGCCACAGCGGCATTCCAGCCGAGCTGCACCTGGCTCACCAGTTTCCACTGATCGGCGCTCTGGCTTGGCTCGTTGCCCTGGGTCCAGTACTTGGCCTGCCACACCAGCTGGTTGTGGCTCACCTTGGTATCGGCGTTGTAGACGGTGCTGGCGTTCCAGGCTGGCCAGTTGGCCGCATCCGGATCGGTTGCCTCACAGCCGCCACCTGTACTGGCTGGCTTGACGGTCAGGCGGGTGCTGGCACTGGCATCGAGCGCCCCGTCGGTCACCACCAGGCTCAGATCATAGAGAGTGTCGCTGGTGACGCTCGGGCCCGTGACCACCAGGGTCGCGCTGTCCTGGCCGGTGGCGGTGAGCCCCGCTGGCACTGTCCACTGGTAGCTCAGGGCATCACCGTTCGGATCGGACGCCGTGGCCTTGATGGTCACCTGCTTGCCGGAGTCGACGGTGGCACTGGTCGGTACGCTGACCACGGGGGGCAGGTTCGGCTGCGGCGCCTTGTTGGTCACCACCACCTGATCCTTGGCCGAGAGCCCCTGATCGTCGGTCACGGTCAGCTCGAACACCAGATTGATGTCGGTAGTGGCGGCGTCCAGCACCACCCGGGCCTTGGCCAGGGTGGCGTCCAGCAGGCTGGCCTGGGGCCCGGAGACCTGCTTCCAGCTGTAGGTCAGCGCACCGCTTTCCGGATCGTGGGAGGCGCTGCCGTTGAGGGTCACCTCGGCCGGGCCTGTGACGCTCAGATCGCTGCCGGCATTGGCTACCGGCGGCTTGTTGACCGGCGGCAGCGTACCCTCGCCGTGGCCCAGCCCCTCGTGCATGGCGTTGAGGATGTCGCCGTTGTCCGCGTCTATCTCCCAGGCGAACAGGCCGCCGAGCTGGTTCGCCAGCACGTACTGCCCCTTGGCCTTGACCGAGCGGTCGTTGTCGAAGCTGATGAGATCGCCGCTGCTGGCCTTGAACACATAGGGGGCCTCGGCCGACTCGTCATAGCCCTGCTCCCAGCCTGCACCCATGCGGTTGTTGACGATGTCGCGATAATCCACCACGCCGTTTTCCCAGGTGCCGCTGACCGGCCCGGTCGCGGTGCCGGTGAAGGGATTGCCGGCCTGGTAGTTCTTCACCCCGGTCCAGCCACGACCATACATGGCCGCCCCCACCACTATCTTGCCCGGTGTCACCCCCTGACCCAGCAGCGCCTTGACGCCCTTGTCGGTGGTGTACTTGGTGGCCGGATCCCAGCTGGAGGCAAAGAGGTTGGTCTGGTGGGCCAGATTCTGCAGGTCGAAGGCGCCGCTGAAGTCGTAGCTCATCAGGAAGATGTGGTCCATGTACTGCTGGGCAGCCTGATAATCGACCTTGGCAATCTTGTCACCGCCGGCGCTGATGGCCGAGGTGAGCTCATACTGGCGGCCGGTCTCGGCTTCCAGCTCGTCGAGCATGGCGCGCAGCTCCTGCATCAGCACCACATAGGTGGCACCATCGTTCGGACCGCCCAGGCTGGGGTTGGCACCCTGGCCACCCGGGAACTCCCAGTCGATGTCCACCCCGTCGAAGAATTTCCAGGTCTGCAGGAACTCCTTGACCGAGGCGACGAAGGTGTCGCGCTTGCTCTTGTCCCCCAGGAAGTAGAAGGGGTCGGAGAGGGTCCAGCCCCCGACCGACGGCAGGATCTTGAGGTCAGGGTGGGCCTGCTTGAGGGCCATCAGGTTGCCGAAGTTGCCCTTGTAGGGTTCATCCCAGGCACTGAGGTTGCCCTGGGACATCTGGATCGCCGCCCAGGGATCGTGGATGGAGACCTTGAAGTCCTCACGACCGGCACAGGAGCGCTGCAGCGCCTCGAAGCTGCCTGAGATCTCTTTGAGGCTGTCGTTGATGCCGTTGCCGCCGCAGATGGGGGTGAAGCCGTAGAGGATATGAGTCAGGTTCTGGGCCGGGATCTTGTCCACGGTGAACTTGCGGCCATAGACCCCCCACTCCACGTAGTAGGCCCCCACCACCTTGCCGGACTTGTTGGCGTAGGGCTTGTTGTTCTCCTTGAGAGGCGCATTGAGCGGCGCCAGGTGGCTGCCGTCGGTATCGGCGACCATCAGCTCCTTCTTGTCGGAGAGGGTGCAGCCGTCGGCGTTGCACAGGGCCACCTGCATCTGGTAGCGGCCCCCCTTGGTCACCTTGAAGTTGGCGGTGCCCGCGGCGGAAGCGGGGCCTGACCACACCTCCTGGCCATCGAGCAGCACCTTGGCGGTCTGGCCGACGTCACCGGACCAGAGGTTCCAGGTCACGCTGACCGGGGCGCCATCCTTGTGGACTGTCACCAGCTGGGTGTAGGCCGAGGCGGATTGATTGACTTCGACGATGGCGAACTTGGTGGGGCCCGAGCCTATGGTGGGTTTGCCCGGGGCAGCGGCGAAGGCGGAGGTAGCACAGAATCCCCCGACCAGGAGCGCCAGCAGGGAAAGTTTTGGACTTAACATATTTGAACTTCCTTATTTCGTTATTGGAATTAACAACGAAAAAGGCAACGCAACCTGCCAGGTAACGCAGACATCATCGCCACCATGGCTTGGCCCATGGACGATACAACCTGTGGTGACCCCGCTATCCTAGGTGCTTTGACCCTTAGACCGGAGGCTTTGCGTCCCGGACTTTCGTCCGGTTTGCCTTTTTGCACAACTTGATTTGCGACAAAAATAATCGCCGAATGACTATAGGAGGGAGTCGGAGGAGGCGCTACCTAGTAAAAATGACAGCGAATAGGACTCATTTTCCAGATTGTTCGCGAACATGCCGGCAAGCTGGCGCCAACATCGGTGATGCTGGCGCCTGATGACAGTTCCCGAACTTGCCAAACAATGCTTGATTGTGTGAAGGCTGTCACTGTATTGGCAGCAGCAGGCTGTTCATCAGCGCCCGCAGCTTGAGGGGTTTGACCGGCTTGCTGACGTAGCCAAAGCCGTGCTCGCGGATCTGGGTCTGCAGCTCGCTCTTGCGATCCGCGCTGATGATGATGCCACCTATGTCGTTGCCATGGGCCAGCCGGATCATGTGCAGCGCCTGCAGCCCCGTCTTGCCGTCATCCAGGTGATAGTCGGAGAGCACCAGCCGGGGCAGGAAACCGGCCCCTATGATCTCCTCTGCCTGCTCCAGGCTCTGGGCGCAGCGCACCTCGCAGCCCCAGCGTCCCAGCAGGGAGGCCATGGCGATGAGGATGTCCTCCTCGTTGTCGATGCAGAGCACCCGGATCCCTTCGAGCTGGCTGTCCCGCACCACGGGGGCCGCCAGCTGGCTCGGCGTCACCGGCCGGGTCGCGAGGTTGAGGGTGATGGAAAACACAGACCCCGCCCCGGGCCAGCTGCGCAGGGAGAGCTGATGTCCCAGCACCTGGGAGATGCCGCGGGCGATGGCGAGCCCGAGGCCAAGTCCCTGCTCCCTGGCGGTGCGGGAGTGATCGAGGCGGGAGAACTCGTCGAAGATCGCCTCCTGCTTGTCCAGCGGAATGCCGGGGCCATTGTCCCACACCTCGATGCGCACCTTGTCCCCCAGGCGGCGGCAGCCGAGCAGCACCCGGCCCCCTGGGTTGTAACGGAACGCATTGGTGAGGAAGTTCTGCAACACCCGGCGCAGCAGGCGCACGTCGCTGTAGACCGCGAGTCGGCTCTCCACCACGGAGAACTGGATCTCCCCCGCCTGGGCCAGCACCCCGAACTCCGCCTTGAGGTTGCCCAGCACGTCGCTCAGGGCGAAATCGAGCTTCTTCGCCTTGAACTTGCCCGCCTCGAGGCGCGAGATGTCCAGCAGATCCGTGATGAGATCCTCGGTCGCCCCCAGGGCATCGTCGATGTGGCGGGCGATGCGGACCTGCTCCGCCGCCTGCTCTCCTCCCTGCGGCAGCATCTCCAGCAGGGAGGAGGTAAACAGCTTGGCCGCGTTCAGCGGCTGGGTCAGATCGTGGCTCACCGCCGCCAGGAAGCGGCTCTTGGAGTGGTTCGCCCGCTCCACCTGCTGGTTCACCAGCAGCAGCTGGCGGTTGAGCTCGGAGAGTTCATGGGTACGCTCGGCCACCCTCGCCTCCAGGTGCTCGTTCGCTTCCCGCAGCACCCGCTCCGCCGCCCGGAAGGGGGTGATGTCGGTGAAGGTCATCACGAAGCCCCCCGCCGGCATGGGATTGCCCTGCATCTCGATCACCCGGCCGTCCGGTCGCTCCCGCGCCGAGACATGGGGGCTGCCCCGCTTCATGAAGGCGACCCGGCGCGCCACCTGGGCCTCGATCTCCCCCGGGCCGCAGAGCCCCTGCCCGGCGTTGTAGCGGATGATCTCCTCGATGGAGCGCCCCACCTGGATGAGCCCGTGCGGATAGTGGAACAGCTCGATGTAGCGCCGGTTCCAGGCCACCAGCTTGAGCTCCCTGTCCACCACAGAGATCCCCTGCCCCATGTGCTCTATGGCCCCCTGCAGCAGGCCGCGGTTGAAGCGGAACACGTCCGAGGCCTCGTCCACTATGGTGGCTATCTCCTCGAGCTGCATGTTGCGCCCCTGCAGGGCAGAGGCCAGCACCAGCCGGGCGGAGGAGGTGCCAAACACCCCCGCCAGCAGCCGCTCGGTGTGGGCAATCAGGTCGGCCGACGCCTGCATCTGGGGCGCCAGGGTACCGCCGCGCTCGCCGGCGAAGCGGCCGAAGGCGCGCTTGACCCGGCTCGAGCCGACGAAGCGGGCCGCCAGCATCTCCAGCTCCTTGACCGAGACCCGCGCCTGGTAGAGCGCCGTGGTATCCCGGCTCGGCTTGCCGACGAAGTTGGCGGCCTGCAGCCGCTCGCTCACCGCCGCCCGCGACAGCAGGGAGCCCGCCACGTAGCCGAGCAGGTTGAGCAACAGGCTCAGGAAGATGCACCAGGCCCCCAGGCTCAGCTCGCGAAAGGCGGGCCAGTCGGGGGGGGCCAGCAGCGCCTCCAGGGGCGAGCCCGCCAGCAGGCCGCTCTCGGCCAGCAGGGTCACGAACCAGAGGCTGACCCCGAGGGCGAGCCCGAGATAGACCCCCTTGCGATTGCCGTGCCGCCAGTAGAGGCCGAGCAGCAGGGCCGGGGCGAACTGGGCCACGGCGCCGAATGACAGATAGCCGATGCGCGACAGGCTGGTGAGATCCCCGAGCCAGAGATAGAGCACCCAGGCCGCCAGCAGGATCAGCAGTATGGCGCCCCGGCGCACCTGCAGCAGCAGCCGCATCAGCCGCTCATCCCGCCCCTGCTGCCAGAAGCGGCGCAGCAGCACCGGCAGCACCAGATCGTTGCTGACCATGATGGCCAGGGCTATGGTGCAGACGATCACCATGCCGGTGGCCGCCGAGGTGCCGCCGAGAAACGCCAGCATCGCCATGCCGTCGAAGCCCAGCGACATGGGCAGGCTGATGACATAGGTGTCCGAGGCCATGTCGGCCCCCACCCACTGCTTGCCCGCCAGCGCCAGCGGCCAGATGAAGAGCCCCATCAGGAACAGGTAGAGCGGGAACAGCCAGCGCGCCCAGTGCAGATCCTGGCCCTGGTTGTTCTCCACCACAGTCACGTGGAACTGGCGCGGCAGGCAGATGACGGCGCACATGGCCACCAGGGTATAGATGGCGAGCTCCAGCAGGCTGCCCGGCGACACCGCCACCACCGCATCGAGAAAGTCCCCGGCCACCAGGGTGCGGGCCTCGCTCGGCCTGGCGATGATGAGCCAGAGCGCGAAGCTCCCCACCGCCATGAAGGCGAGCAGCTTGACCACGGACTCGAAGGCGATGGCGACCACCATGCCGCGATGGTGCTCGGTGGCGTCCAGGTTGCGGGTGCCGAACAGTATGCTGAACAGGGCCAGCAACAGGGCGACGCCGAGGGCCAGCTCGGCCGTGTTGCCCGTGGGCCCCGCCGGCACCGAGTTGGCCATCAGCAGATCCAGCCCGGTGACGATGGCCTTGAGCTGCAGCACCAGGTAGGGAAGTATCCCCATGACGGCGATCAGGCTGATCACCATGGCCAGGCGCTGGGACTTGCCATAGCGGGCGGCGATGAAGTCGGCGATGGAGGTGATGTGCTCGCGCTTGGCCACCAGGATGAGGCGGGCCAGCAGGCGCCAGCCAAACAGGAACACCAGCATGGGGCCAAGATAGATGGGCACAGGCGACCAGGGGGATTCGCTCGCCTGCCCCACTGTGCCGAAGAAGGTCCAGGAGGTGCAATAGACGGCGAGCGACAGGCTGTAGAGCAGGGGCTGGCCCTTGAGCCGACGGCGCTTGCTCTTGTCCGCCACATAGGCGATGAGGAACAGCAAGCCCAGATAGGCGAGCGACAACCCGATCAGCAGCCATCCTTGGTGCATCTACATTCTTCCCTTGTTCAGATGTGTTGAGCACCGCGCCGGCTCAGCGTGCCGACGGGCAACCGTCATTGAGTGTGCCCGCTCAGGCGGCGGCGCCCTCATGCTCCCCGCGCAGCCGCAGCACGAAGACCGGCAGCACCACCAGCACCATGATGAAGAAGATGCCTCCACCGAGCGGCTCGAACAGCACACCGCAGATCGCCATCAGGGCCGCCACCGTCATGCCGAGGCCGAGCGCCGCATAGAGCGCCTGGGTGGGGATCTGCTGCTCGGCGGGCAGCTGGCGGGTCATGAAGCGCACGGCGCCGAGGTGGCTGATGCAGAAGGTGACCCCGTGCAGCAGCTGACCCAGCACCAGCACCGCCAGCTCGGTAGAGGCGCCGAGCAGCACCCAGCGCACCACGCAGCCGACGGCCCCCACCAGAAACAGGGTCTGGGCCCCGAAGCGGTGGAAGAAGCGCTTGTCCGCGGCAAACATGGCGATCTCAGCCACCACCCCCAGGGCCCACAGGTAGCCGATCAGGGTGCCGCTGTAGCCCGCCCCCTTCCAGTACATGGCGCTGAAGCCGTAGTAGGCGGCATGGCTGCCCTGCAACAGGGCAGTGATGAGCAGGAAGCGGCGCACCGGCGCTGACTTGAGGGTGACGAGCAGGGAGGCCCGGGCCCGCTCCCCCTTGAGCTCCTGGGGCTGCGGCCGCAGCGGCAGCGCGCTCAGCGCCAGCATGGCCAGCAGTCCCGCCACCATGGTGTGCAGCACCCAGTCGCTGCCGAAGTTGCTCACCAGGGCCCCCACCAGGGTGGAGGCGGCGATAAAGGCGAAGGAGCCGCACAGCCTCACCTTGCCATAGTCGAGGTGCGTCTGCACCACCATGCGGGTGGCGAGCGCCTCCCCCATGGGCATCAGGGTCGGGTAGATGAAGTTCGCCACCAGGGTCAGCAGCACCAGCCACCAGAGGCTGTGGCTGAGGTAGAAGCCCAGAAACGCCAGCAGGCTCAGCAGGCAGAGCAGCCGGGTGACGGGCAGCAACTGACCGGCCCCCTTGACCCGTCCCATCACCATCAGGTTGCCGGCAAAACGGATGGCCATGCCGACCCCCAGCAGCAAGCCTATCTGCTCGGCGCTCACCCCTATGCCCTCGAGCCACAGGGACCAGAACGGCAGATAGGCGCCGTAGACGAAGTAGAAGGCGCCAAAGAACAGGGCTAACCAGGAGAAGGCGGGCATAGGGGCTCGGCAGCGGGACAAGGGGCACAAATGATAACCGATTTTGGCGCGGGGATCCCCAGGGGCAAGGGGAGATAAAAACGATAAATATCAATAAAGTTGAACCTTTGTCACATCCCCCTGTCTATCTGGATAACACCGCTTCCTGATGAGTGTTGCAATCCTTACACCCGCCCCTGGCGGGTTTCTTTTT